>NZ_CP040887.1:314858-629716 GCF_006337125.1 Serinicoccus chungangensis | reverse complement strand
GTCGGCGAGGGCGGCGAACTCGTGGACGGTGAACGTCCGGCGCAGCGCCCGCGGGTCGAGCCGCACCACGTCCGAGCGGTGCTCCGGCGTCGCCGTGAGGACGAGGTCCGAGGCCGCCACGACCTGCTCGGTCAGCAACCGCGCCGCGAAGCCCTCGGGGTCGCCCCCCAGCCGCCGGAGCAGCCGGGCGGAGCGCTCGTCCATGGCGGACCCCACCAGCGCCCGGGTGCCGGCCGATCGGACCGCCACCACGCCCGGCCCGTGGGCCGCGTCGACCTCCCGCTGGAGGAGCCGCTCGAGCATCGGCGAGCGGCAGACGTTGCCGGTGCACACGACGAGGACGGTCGGGGCCACGCTCACGGGGCCTCCCCCTCCAGCACGCCCCCGGCCCACCGGGGGCCACGGCCCCGCAGCACGGCGCGGCGGGCCTGGTCCTCGGCGGCCTCGCTGCCGGAGCGCTGCAGGAGCACCTCCAACCGGTCCTGGGTCAGCACCTCGGCCAGACCCTCCCCCCACTCGACCACGGTGACCGACTCCTCGAGGGAGGCGTCGAGGTCGAGGTCGTCGAGCTCGGCGCCGTCGGCGAGACGGTAGGCGTCGACGTGGACCAGGTCCGGCCCGCCGGTCGTGGAGGGGTGCACCCGGGCGATGACGAAGGTCGGCGAGGTCACCGGGCCCCGCACCCCCAGACCCTCGCCCAGGCCCTGGGTGAGGGTGGTCTTCCCGGCTCCGAGGTCGCCCGTGAGGACCACGAGGTCGCCGGCCCGGAGCCGAGCGCCCAGACGACGTCCCAGTGCCCGGGTGTCCTCGGCGGCGGGCAGCTCGACCTGCTCGCTCACCGCCCGGCCTCCCCGACGTGGCGGCGCGGCAGCCGGGGCCCGAACCTGCTGACGATCTCGTAGCTGATGGTCCCCGCCGCTTCCGCCCACTCCTGAGCCGTCGGCGCCCCGTCGACGCCTCCGCCGAGGAGGACCACCTCGTCGCCCGCCGCCACCGGGGTGTCACCGACGTCGACGACGAACTGGTCCATGCAGACGCGTCCGGAGACCCGGAAGCGCCGCCCGGCCACCTGCACCGGCCCGGCGCCGGAGGCGTGCCGGGGCACCCCGTCGGCATACCCGATCGGCACGTCGACCACCGTGGTGGCCCGCTCCGGGGCGTAGGTGTGGCCGTAGGACACCCCCTGACCGGCGGGGATCCGCTTGACCACGGCCACGCGGGCGCTCACGCTCATGGCGGGCCGCAGACCCAGGTCGGCCGCGGAGGCCAGCTCGGGGACCGGGGACAGGCCGTAGACCGCCAGCCCGGGACGGACCATGTCCCAGGCCGCGGCCGGCGTGGTGAGGGTCGCGGCCGAGTTGCTCAGGTGCCGGACCTCGAGGTCGAGCCCGGCCCGCTCGGCCAGGCGCACGGCGTCGGCGAAGGCCTCCTGCTGGGCTCGCACGGTGGGGTGCTCCGGGGCGTCGGCGTAGGCGAAGTGGGAGAAGACCCCCACCACCCGGATCGCGCCCTCGGCGCTCAGCGAGGCCGCGTGCCGGACGAGCACCTCGAAGTCGGTGCGGGCGTCACCGGCCCCGTCAGGGAGGGCGAAGGCCCCGCCGCGGGCGAGACCGGTGTCGGCCTTGAGCTGCACCTCGGCGGTCCGGCCCGTCCGCCGGGCCGCCGTCGCGACCAGGTCCAGGGCCCAGGGCGCCGAGGCCGCCACCTGGACGTCGGCCGCCAGCAGCGCGTCGGCGTCCACCGAGGGCGTGAGCAGCCAGCACAGCAGCGGCGCTCCCACCCCCGCCGCCCGCAGGGCCAGCGCCTCGGCGGGCTGGGCGACCCCCAGCGCGGAGGCTCCTCCGGCGAGCGCCGCCCGTGCGCTGGGCACCAGGCCGTGGCCGTAGGCGTCGGCCTTGACCACCGCCATGACCCCCGCGGACCCGGCGTGCCCGCGCAGGACGCCCACGTTGTGCGCGATGGCGTCCAGGTCGACCGTGACCTCGGCCGGCCAGGGGGAGGCGTCCGGCTCGCTCACGCCGACATCACCTGGGCGAGCTGGCTCATGAGGCTGCCCTCGACGGCGGGGCGCCGTCCCACGGCGTCGGCGATCCTCCGGCCGAGCTCACCGGTGCTGGCCCCCATCGCCTCCCCGGCCAGGGCCGGCAGGTCGGCGAGGACCTGGGCGGTCGCCCCCTCGACGGCGGCCGCGGCCTCCCCCTCGCCCAGGTGGCCCAGCATCATGGCGAGCGAGAGGCAGGCGCCGGCAGGGTTGGCCCACCCGCGTCCGGCGATGTCGGGGGCCGAGCCGTGGACGGGCTCGAACATGCTCGGCGCCTGGCCCCCCAGGTTGAGGTTGCCGCTGGCGGCCACCCCCAGCCCTCCCTGCAGGACCGCCCCGAGGTCGGTGACGATGTCCCCGAAGAGGTTGTCGGTGACGACCACGTCGAAGCGCTCCGGGCTGACCGGCAGGTGCATGCACATGGCGTCCACGTGCACGTAGTCGGTCTCGACGTCCGGGTAGCGGCGCCCGACCTCCTCGACGACCGCCGACCACAGGGCCCCCGCCTCCACCAGGACGTTGGTCTTGTGGCACAGCGTCAGCCGGCGCCGACGGACCGAGGCCAGGCGGAAGGCGAAGTCGACCGCCCGCTCCACGGCGTACCAGGTGTTGACCGACTCCTGCACGGCCGTCCACGCCGGGGTCCCGCGGTGCACCGCGCTGCCCTGGGCGACGTAGGAGCCCTCGGTGTTCTCCCGGACGACGACGAGGTCGCACCGCTGCGGCGTGAGCCCGTCGACCGGGGTCGGCACCCCGGGGTAGAGCCGGACCGGGCGCAGGTTGACCGCCTGCTGCATGGCGCCGCGCAGGGCGAGGATGATCCCGCGCTCCAGGACCCCCGGGGGCGCCAGGGGGCTGCCGATCGCGCCGAAGAGGATGGCGTCGTGCGCGCGCAGCCGCTCGACCATCTCCTCGGTGAGGAGCTCACCCGTCCGCAGGTAGTGCTCGGCGCCGAGCGGGACGTCGGTGCGCTCGGTGGTGAAACCGAAGACGTCCTGGGCCGCGTCGAGGACCTCGAGGGCCGCCGAGGTCACCTCCGGGCCGACACCGTCACCGGGCAGCACTGCGATGGAGTGGGAACGCATGAGTCGTCGGACCTCCGTGACGTCACGTCAAGGGATGGGCTTACAGTGGCGTCATTGTCTCGCACCGCCCCCACCAGCGAAACGGAAGGGTCGACCCATGTCCGCGTCATCCGGGCTGACGATGGCCGAGAAGCTCTGGGCCCAGCACGTCGTGCGCTCCGCCGACGGAGAGCCCGACCTGCTCTACATCGACCTGCACCTGGTCCACGAGGTCACCAGCCCGCAGGCCTTCGACGGCCTCCGGGAGAAGGGCCGGCCGGTGCGCCGCCCCGACCTCACCCTGGCCACCGAGGACCACAACGTGCCGACCACGCTGGGCCCGGTCACCGACCTCACCTCCCGCACGCAGCTGGAGGCGCTGCGGACCAACTGCGCGGAGTTCGGGATCGTCCACCACGAGCGGGGGCACCGGGGGCAGGGCATCGTCCACGTCATCGGCCCCGAGCTCGGTCTCACCCAGCCCGGGATGACGATCGTCTGCGGCGACAGCCACACCTCGACCCACGGCGCCTTCGGTGCCCTGGCCTTCGGGATCGGCACCTCCGAGGTCGAGCACGTGCTGGCCACCCAGACCCTGCCGCTGCGCCCCTTCCGCACCATGGCGATCACCGTCGACGGCCAGCTGCCCGAGGGCGTGGGGGCCAAGGACGTCATCCTGGCGGTCATCCACCGGATCGGCACCGGAGGCGGTCAGGGCTACGTGCTGGAGTACCGCGGGTCGGCCATCGAGTCGCTCTCCATGGAGGGCCGCATGACCATCTGCAACATGTCGATCGAGGCGGGGGCCCGGGCCGGCATGGTGGCCCCGGACGAGACGACCTTCGCCTACCTGCGAGGGCGGCCGCACGCGCCGACGGGCGCCGACTGGGACGCCGCCGTGGCCGCGTGGCGGGAGCTGCGCACCGACGAGGACGCGGTGTTCGACGCCGAGGTCGTCATCGACGCCGCCTCGCTCACCCCCTACGTCACCTGGGGCACCAACCCCGGCCAGTCGGTGCAGCTGGGCGAGGCCGTCCCCGACCCGGCGCTGGCCGGCGACGACGACGCCCAGGACACCGCCCGCCGCGCCCTGGACTACATGGGTCTGAGCGCCGGGACACCGATGCGGGAGATCGCCGTGGACGCCGTCTTCCTCGGCTCCTGCACCAACGGGCGCATCGAGGACCTGCGCCTGGCGGCCGACGTGCTGCGCGGGCGCCGGGTCGCTGACGGGGTCCGGATGCTCGTCGTGCCCGGGTCGCACGCCGTGCGCCAGCAGGCGGAGGAGGAGGGCCTGGACACGGTCTTCACCGGCGCCGGGGCCGAGTGGCGGTTGGCCGGGTGCTCGATGTGCCTCGGCATGAACCCCGACCAGCTCGCCCCCGAGGAGCGCTGCGCCTCGACCTCCAACCGCAACTTCGAGGGCCGCCAGGGCGCCCGGGGCCGGACCCACCTGGTCTCGCCCGCGGTGGCCGCGGCCACCGCGGTCCGCGGCACCCTGTCCTCCCCCGCCGACCTCGACCCCGCCCGCGAGCCTCAGGAGGTGACGGTCTGATGGAGCCCTTCACCACGCATACCGGGATCGGCGTCCCGCTGCGCCGCTCCGACGTCGACACCGACCAGATCATCCCCGCCCAGTGGCTCAAGCAGGTCTCCCGCACCGGCTTCGACCAGGGCCTGTTCTCGCGCTGGCGCGAGGACCCCTCCTTCGTCCTCAACACCGAGCCCTACGCGCGCGGCTCGGTCCTCGTCGCCGGCCCGGACTTCGGCACCGGGTCCAGCCGCGAGCACGCGGTGTGGGCGTTGCAGCAGTACGGCTTCCGGGCCGTGCTGTCCAGCCGGTTCGGGGACATCTTCCGCGGCAACTCGGGCAAGCAGGGGCTGCTCGCCGCCCAGCTCGACCAGGGCGACATCGAGCTCATCTGGAAGATGCTCGAGGCCGAGCCCGGCACCGAGATCACCGTCGACCTGCCGGCGCGCTCGGTCACCTGCGGCGACCTGGTGGCGACCTTCGGCGTGGACGACTACGTCGCCTGGCGCCTGGAGAACGGGCTGGACGACATCTCGCTGACCCTGGGTCACGAGGACGACATCTCGGCCTTCGAGCGCGGACGGCCGTCCTGGAAGCCGACCGTCACCCCCGCCGTCGGCTGAGTCGGCCGCCGGGTGCGGCGGGTCGCCGGCGACGCGCCGGTCGCGTTGACACCCCTGCCCCGGCCTTCCTAGGCTGAGCCACCTCGAGGGGAGTATTTCCCGAACGCCGCGTCGGTCACTACGCGGGGCCCGTGCCCCGCTCGGCGCGCGCCCTGCCCCCAGGGTGAAAGAGACCTCGATCCGCGCGTCGTGATCGAGAGGACCCCTGATGACGCCCTTCCCCCTGGCCCCCGCCGACACCGCCTCGTCCACGAGCATCGCCGACCCGATGCTGTGGGCGCTCACGCTCGGCGGCGTCGTGCTGCTGCTGGCCTTCGACATGGTCCTCACCCGTCGGCCGCACGCGGTGTCGATGAAGGAGGCCCTGGCGTGGTCGGCCTTCTACCTGGCGCTGCCGCTGCTCTTCGGGCTGTGGATCTGGCAGCAGTTCGGGAGCCAGACCGGGCTGGAGTACTACACCGGCTACCTCGTCGAGAAGTCGTTGTCGGTCGACAACCTCTTCGTCTTCATCCTCATCCTCAGCGCCTTCGCCGTGCCCCGCGAGCTGCAGCAGCGGGTGCTGCTCATCGGCATCATCGGCGCGCTGGTGCTCCGCGGCGTCTTCATCGCCCTGGGCGCAGCCCTCATCGCCAACTTCGCGATCACCTTCCTCGTCTTCGGGCTCATCCTCCTGGCCACCGCGTGGAAGGTCCTCAAGGACGCCCGCGAGGACAGCCACGTGGAGGTGGCCAAGCTGCCCGCGGTGCGCCTCACCCGGCGCTTCTTCGCCGTCACCGACGACTACCGCGGCACCCGCTTCACGGTCCGGGAGGGGGGCCGCCGGGCGCTCACCCCCTTCGCCCTCGTGGCCCTGGCGATCCTCGGCACCGACGTCGTCTTCGCCGTCGACTCCGTCCCCGCGGTCTACGGCATCACCGGCGACCCCTACCTCGTCTTCGTCACCAACGCCTTCGCTCTGCTGGGGCTGCGCGCCCTCTACTTCGTCCTCGAGGGTGCCCTGGGCCAGCTGCGCCACCTCGGCTACGGGCTGTCGCTCATCCTCGCCTTCATCGGGGTCAAGCTGGTGCTGCACTGGGCGCACGGCGTCTGGGAGGGCGTCCCCACCGTCCCCACGCTGGCCTCGCTGCTGGTGATCGTGGGCATCCTCGCGGTGACCGTGCTCACCAGCGTGGTCGCCGAGCGACGCGACGCCCGGTCCCGGGTTGACGCGGCGTCATCGTCATGAGTTAGAGTTCGGGGCGATGACTCACCTGCTCCTCCTCGGCTGCCGCAGCGAGACCTCCTAGGTCCGGCCCTCGCTGCGGAGTCGCCGCTGTCCCGGACACCCAGCGCCCCAGCGAGAAGAGCCATCCATGAGCATCAGCACCGCCCCCTCACCCAGCGCGACGCGCTACCCCAACGCCCAGCAGCCCAGCGGCATGCCGGTGAGCCGCTACACGGCATACCCCGCCGTCGACCTGCCGGACCGCACCTGGCCGGGACGGACCATCACCGAGGCCCCGCGCTGGTGCGCGGTGGACCTGCGGGACGGCAACCAGGCCCTCATCGACCCGATGACCCCGGAGCGCAAGCGGCGGATGTTCGAGCTGCTGGTCCGCATGGGCTACAAGGAGATCGAGGTCGGCTTCCCGGCGGCCAGCCAGACCGACTTCGACTTCGTCCGCATGCTCATCGACGAGGACCTCATCCCCGACGACGTCGTCATCCAGGTGCTGACCCAGGCGCGGGAGCACCTCATCGAGCGCACCTACGAGGCCATCGCCGGCGCCCGGCAGGCCATCGTGCACCTCTACAACTCCACGTCCACCCTGCAGCGCCGCGTCGTCTTCGACGCCTCCGAGGACGAGATCGTCGACATCGCCGTGCGCGGGGCCCGGGCCTGCAAGAAGTACGAGGAGCAGCTGCCCCCGGGCACCGAGGTGTTCTACGAGTACTCCCCCGAGTCCTACACCGGCACCGAGCTGGAGTTCGCGGCGCGCATCTGCAACGCGGTCATGGAGGTCTTCGTCCCGAGCGAGGGGTCCCCGGTCATCATCAACCTGCCCGCGACCGTGGAGATGGCGACGCCCAACGTGTATGCCGACTCCATCGAGTGGATGGACCGTCACCTGGACCACCGCGAGCACGTCGTGCTCTCGCTGCACCCGCACAACGACCGGGGCACCGGGGTGGCGGCGGCCGAGCTGGGCTACCTCGCGGGGGCGGACCGCATCGAGGGCTGCCTGTTCGGCAACGGCGAGCGCACCGGCAACGTCTGCCTGGTGACCCTGGGCATGAACCTCGTCAGCCAGGGCGTCGACCCGATGATCGACTTCTCGGACATCGACGAGATCCGGCGGACGGTGGAGCACTGCAACCAGCTGCCCGTCCCCGAGCGCCACCCCTACGGCGGCGACCTCGTCTTCACCGCCTTCTCCGGCAGCCACCAGGACGCCATCAAGAAGGGCCTGGAGGCCATGGAGCGCGACGCGGACGCGGCCGGCACGGCGGTCGACGACTTCCGCTGGGAGGTCCCGTACCTGCCGGTCGACCCCAAGGACATCGGCCGCACCTACGAGGCCGTCATCCGGGTCAACAGCCAGTCGGGCAAGGGCGGCGTGGCCTACGTCATGAAGACCGAGCGCAAGCTCGACCTGCCGCGGCGCCTGCAGATCGAGTTCAGCCGGGCCGTGCAACGGCACACCGACTCCGCCGGCGGGGAGATGACCCCCACCCAGATCTGGGAGTCCTTCACCCACGAGTACCTCGAGCAGAGCGGCCCGGTGGTGCTGCACGACTTCACCAGCACCCACGTCGAGGGCGAGGACGCCGACGTCCGGCTGGACGCGCGGGTCACCGCCGCCGGCCAGGACCACACCATCAGCGGCCACGGCAACGGCCCGATCTCGGCCTTCGTCGCCGGACTCAATGGCCTGGGCATCGACATCCGCGTGCTGGACTACGCCGAGCACGCGCTGTCGGCGGGCGAGGACGCGCTCGCCGCGGCCTACGTCGAGTGCGCCGTGGACGGCGGGGTGCGCTGGGGGGTCGGCATCGACGCCTCGACGGTGCGCGCCTCGCTGCACGCGGTGTGCAGCGCGCTCAACCGGCCGCAGCCGTGAGGGGCCGGGGCGCCCGACCGGCCTGACGGTGCGCGGTCGTGGCCCCTGGAGGGCCACCGGCGCGCACGGTTGAGGGCCCGGACGCCTTGGTCGTGCGCGGTCGTGGCCCCTGCAGGGCCACCGGCGCGCACGGTCGTGTCCTCAGCCGCGCCCGTCGCCCAGGAGGGTCGCGCCCTCGTCGGTCACCGTCCAGAACGGGTTGTGGGCGATCTCCCACACGTGGCCGTCGGGGTCGGTGAAGACGCCGGAGTAGCCGCCCCAGAAGCGGGTGCTCGCGGGGCGGAGCACGGTGGCTCCCGCGGCCTCGGCGTCCTTCATCTGGTCGTCGACGTCCGCGGCGCTGGGCAGGTTGACCCCGACGACCTTGCCGCCCCAGGAGTCGCCGCTGCCCGGCGTGTCCTCGGTGTCGGAGTCGACGTCGATGCCGGAGTCGACGGCGAGCGCGGCCCGCTCCCACAGCGCGACCACCATGCCGCCGGCCTGGAAGAAGGTGATGTGGTCGGGCGAGGGACCGGGCTCCCAGCCCAGGGCCTGGTAGAAGGCGCGAGCGCGCTCGAGGTCGCTCACCCCCAGGGTGACGAGGGACACACGCTGATCCATGCCCTCAACCTAGCAACGTGGCCGACCCGGGCGGCAGCCCGCATCAGGCACACTGGAGGTATGCCGACGCCCGAGCCCGCGCAGGCCGCGCCCCGCGGGGACGTGCGCGCCGCCGTCGCCCTGCTCCGGGAGCGCGGGGACCGGCTGACGGGTCCGCGCCGCCGCGTCCTGGAGGCGATGGGTGACCTGCCGGGCCACCCGGACGTCGCCGAGGTCCACGCGGCCGTCCAGGAGCGGGGGGCGACACACCTGGCGACGACGTACCGGGCGCTGGAGCACCTGTGCGCCGCGGGCATCCTCACCCACGTGCACCTCGACCACGCCCCGCCGCGCTACCACTTCTCCGCGCGGGTCACCGGCACCGGGCGCGAGCACGCCCACGCCGCCTGCCGCGGCTGCGGGGCGGTGCTCGACCTGCCGGCCGAGGTCCTCGAGCCGGCGCACCGGCACCTCGCGGAGCGGGGCTACCTGCCGCACCTCGGGCATACCGCGCTGTCGGTCACCTGCCCGGACTGCGTCCCGGGCTAGTCCCGCAGCAGAGCCGCGACGACGGGGGCGACCGCGCCCGCGACCGACGTGGCCCGCACCGGTCCGCCGGGGTTCGCGTGGCGGGCCGCGAGCCCGTGCACGAGGGCCCCGACGGAGCCCGCCTCCCGCGGCGGCAGCCCCGCGGCCAGCAGCGCCCCGCAGATCCCGGCCAGCACGTCACCGGCGCCCGCGGTCGCGAGCCACGGGGGCGCGTCGGCCTGGGTCCGGACCGGCACCGCCGGGTCGGGGTCGGCCACGACCGTGGTGGCCCCCTTGAGGAGCACTGCGGCACCGGTGGCCCGGGCGGCCCGCCGCGCGTGCCGCACGGGCTCGGCCTCGACCTGCTCGCGGTCGACCGGGCGACCGCCCAGCTCGGTGAGCATCGTGGCGAGCTCGCCGGCGTGCGGGGTGAGCAGGGTCGGCGCCTCGCAGCGCAGGTGCCCGGTGCGCTGCCAGTGCGCGAGCAGCTGCAGCGCGCCGGCGTCGACGACGAGGGGCGTGTCGCTGGCCAGCGCCTGGCGGAACCACTGCACCTGGCGCCGGTCCGAGGTCTCCCCGTCGGAGAGCGGCACCCCCGGTCCCATGACCATCGCCTGGATCCGGCCCTCCCCGGGCACCACCTCGGGGCAGGCGGCGAGGACGAGGTCCTCCGCGCGCCCCGGGCCCAGGTAGCGCACCATGCCCACCCCGGTCTCCAGGGCCGCGGTGGTGCAGAGCACGGCGGCCCCGGGGTACTCCGCGCTGCCGGCGATGACGCCCAGCACCCCGCGGCGGTACTTGTCGTCGCCCGCGCCGGGCACGGGCCACCGGGCCGCCACGTCGGAGGTCTCGAGCCGCTCCACCACCGGCGTCGCCCCCACCTCGACGCCGATGTCCACCAGCGTCACCGCACCCACCGCCGCGGCGGTCGGCGGCAGCAGGTGCACGGGCATGAGCATCCCCAGGGCCACCGTCTCGTCGGCGCGCACGCAGTGCTCCGCCGCGGCGACGCCGTCCGGGTCGGCACCGCTGGGCAGGTCGACGGCGACGACGTAGGCCGTGCCCGGCACCTCCTGCACGGCGGCCCGCATGGCCCCGCGCAGACCGGGGCGACCACCGATGCCGAGCAGGCCGTCGACGACGACACCGGCCCCCGCGAGCAGCTCCTGCACCGCCGCCGGGAGCTCCGCGGCGTCGGGGGCGACGTCGTGCACGGGCAGGCCCGCACGCCGCGCCGCCTCCAGACCGCCGGCGTGCAGCCGCCCGGCGATGCCGACCACGTGCACGTCCCGGTCGTCGCCGTCGGCCAGCAGCGCCGCGGCGTGCAGGGCGTCCCCGCCGTTGTCCCCCGGCCCGGCGAGGACCACGACCGGCCCGCCGCCACGCTCGTCGCGGCGGGCGGCGACGACCTCCGCCAGGCCGTGCGCGGCGCGCCGCATGAGCTCGCCGTCCGGGAGCCCGGCACGCACCTCCTCCTCGGCCGCGCGGACGTCGGGGACGGCATACGCCCGGAGCATGTCAGTCTCCTCCCGGGATCGGGGACGGGTGGGCCTCGGCGACGACCACCGCCGAGGCGACCCCGGCGTCGTGCGAGAGCGAGACGTGCAGGTGGGTGATGCCGAGGCGGTCGGCGCGGTCCCGGACCGTGCCCTGGGTGCGCAGGTGCGGACGACCGCTGTCGTCCCGCTCCACCCAGGCGTCGGTCCACCGCAGCCCGACGGGGGCCCCGAGCGCCTTGGCCAGCGCCTCCTTGGCGGCGAAGCGCGCCGCCAGGGACTCGGCCCGCAGCCCGAGCTCGTCGGCGGTGAAGAGCCGTTCGCCCAGCCGCGGGTTGGCCTCGATGCGCGCGGCGAAGCGCGCGATGTCGACGACGTCGATCCCGACCCCGACGATCACCGGGCACCTCGCGCGGCGCCGTGCGGCACGCCCGTCACCGGCCTACTCGACCGTGACCGACTTGGCGAGGTTGCGCGGCTGGTCGACGTCCAGGCCCTTGGCGGTCGACAGGTGCAGCGCGAAGACCTGCAGCGGGACCACCGTGAGCAGCGGGGCCAGCAGCGGGGAGGTGCGCGGGACGCGGATGACCTCGTCGGCGAAGGGCACGACGTCCTCGTCCCCCTCCTCGGCGATGACGAGGGTGCGGGCGCCGCGGGCCCGGATCTCCTGGATGTTGGAGACCACCTTGCCGTGCAGGCCGTGCTCGCTGTCCGGGGAGGGCACGACGATGAAGACCGGCTGGCCGGGCTCGATGAGCGCGATCGGACCGTGCTTGAGCTCGCCGGCGGCGAAGCCCTCGGCGTGGATGTAGGCCAGCTCCTTGAGCTTGAGCGCCCCCTCCATCGCGACCGGGTAGCCGACGTGGCGGCCCAGGAACAGCACCGAGCGGGAGTCGGCCATGAAGTGGGCGATCTCCTCGACCCGGTCCATCGTGCCGAGCAGCGTCTCGATGTGGGCGGGGATGCCCTGCAGCTCGGCCATGACCTCGGCGGCGCTGCGGCCGTAGGACTCCCCGCGCAGGGCGCTGAGGTAGAGGCCGAGGATGTAGGAGGCGGTGATCTGGGCCAGGAAGGCCTTGGTCGAGGCGACCGCGATCTCGGGACCGGCGTGGGTGTAGAGCACGGCGTCGGACTCGCGCGGGATCGTCGAGCCGTGGGTGTTGCAGATCGAGACGGTCCTGGCGCCCAGCTCCTTCGCGTGCCGGACGGCCATGAGCGTGTCCATCGTCTCGCCGGACTGCGAGATGGACACGACCAGCGTGCGCTCGTCCACCACGGGGTCGCGGTAGCGGAACTCGTGGGCGAGCTCGACCTCGACGGGGATGCGGGTCCAGCGCTCGATGGCGTACTTCGCGACCATGCCGGCGTAGGACGCCGTGCCGCACGCGACGATGACGATCTTGGTGACGGCCCGCAGGTCCTCGACCGGGATGTGCAGCTCGTCCAGCACGAGGTTGCCGTCGGCGTCGGTCCGGCCCAGGAGGGTGTCCGCGACGGCGTGCGGCTGCTCGTGGATCTCCTTCTCCATGAAGGTGTCGTAGCCGCCCTTCTCCGCGGCGGCGGCGTCCCAGGTGACCTCGTAGGTCTTGCCGTCGCTCGGGGAGCCGTCGAAGTTGATGACCGAGTAGGTGTCCGGGGAGATGGTGACGATCTGGTCCTGCCCCAGCTCAAGCGCCTGCCGGGTGTGCCCGATGAAGGCCGCCACGTCGGAGCCGAGGTAGTTCTCCCCCTCCCCCAGGCCGACGACGAGCGGGCTGTTGCGCCGGGCGCCGACGACGACCTCGGGCTGGTCGGCGTGCACCGCCAGCAGGGTGAAGGCCCCCTCCAGGGTGCCGACGACCTCGCGCATCGCGTCGGTGAGGTCGCCGGCGCGGGCGAAGGCGCGCTCGACGAGGTGCGCCACGACCTCGGTGTCGGTCTCGGAGGTGAAGGCCACCCCGTCCTCGAGCAGGCCGCCCTTGAGGGCGTGGAAGTTCTCGATGATGCCGTTGTGGACCAGGGCGAGCTTGCCGTCGGCTCCCCCGCGGTGCGGATGAGCGTTGGCGTCGGTGGGACCGCCGTGGGTGGCCCACCGGGTGTGGCCGATCGCGGTGGCGGTCTGCGGCAGCGGGGCGTCGGCCAGCGCCTGCTCCAGGTTGGCCAGCTTGCCGGCCCGCTTGCGGGTCTGGACGCCGCCGTCCTCGACGACCGCCACCCCCGCCGAGTCGTAGCCGCGGTACTCCAGCCTGCCGAGGCCCTCCATGACGACGCCGAGAGCCTTCTCGCTCGTCCGTGGCCCGACGTATCCGACGATTCCGCACATGGGCTCAAGCCTACGTGCCGTGGCCCCCGGCGACGGCATCCTCGGGCTCCGGCACGTCATACCGTCCGTCTTGGCACAATGCCCCCATGGGTTCGCCGGGCAGCACCGCCATCCCCTCCCCCTACGTGGAGCTCGACCGCGACGACTGGGCCCGGCTGCGCGAGGAGCATCCCATGCAGCTGGACGCCGCCGACGTCGAGCGCCTCCGTGGCCTCGGGGAGCGGCTGGACCTGGCCGAGATCGAGCAGGTCTACCTGCCCATCAGCCGGCTGCTGTCCTTCTACGAGCGCGCCACCGGGCGGCTGCACCAGGTCACCAGCGACTTCCTCGACGAGGGCCACGAGCGCACCCCGTTCGTCATCGGGGTGGCGGGGTCGGTGGCCGTGGGCAAGTCGACGACGGCGCGCATCCTCCAGGAGCTCATCTCCCGATGGGAGTCCCGGCCCCAGGTCGACCTGGTGACCACCGACGGCTTCCTCTTCCCCAACGAGGTGTTGGCCCGCCGCAACCTCATGCCGCGCAAGGGGTTCCCCGAGTCCTACGACCGCCGCGCCCTGCTGCGCTTCGTCAGCGAGGTCAAGGCCGGCAAGGCGGAGGTGACCGCGCCGGTCTACAGCCACCTGGTCTACGACATCGTGCCCGGCGAGCACACCGTCGTCCGCCGCCCCGACGTCCTCATCGTGGAGGGCCTCAACGTGCTGCAGCCGCCGCGCGCGCACGACAACGGCCGGGCCGGGCTGGCGGTCAGCGACTTCTTCGACTTCTCGGTCTACGTCGACGCGCACGCGGGCGACATCAAGAGGTGGTACGTCGAGCGCTTCCTCGAGCTGCGGCGCACCGCCTTCGCCGACCCCGACTCGCACTTCCACCGCTACGCCACGCTCACCGACGACGCGGCCGTGGACATCGCCGAGAACATCTGGGACACCATCAACGCCCCCAACCTCGTCGACAACATCCTGCCGACCCGCAGCAGGGCCCGGCTGGTGCTGCTCAAGGGGGCCGACCACAGCGTCGACCGGGTCCGGCTGCGCCGGCTGTGACGCCCGCGGCCGAGGCCCGGCCCACCGGCTTCGCCCGGTTCTGGACCGCCAGCACCCTCGGCTTCGTCGCGCTGTCGACGACCAGCCTGGGGCTCGACGTCCTGGTCATCCGCGACCTGGGGGCCGGCCCGGTCGAGGTGGGTGTCGTCCGGGCGGCGCAGTTCGCCCCCTACCTGCTGGTCGGGCTGCTCGCCGGCGCGCTGGTGGACCGCTGGCGGCGCCGGCCGACCCTGGTCGTCGCGCACCTCGCCCAGGGGACGGTCCTGCTGCTGCTGGCGCTCCTGTGGTGGCTGGACGTCCTCACGGTAGGGCTGGTGGTCGCCCTCGTCCTGGTGGCGGGGTCCTTCGCCGTCTTCGGTGCCGCCGCCGAGCAGTCCGTCCTGCCCGACCTCGTGCCCCACCACGTGCTGGTCCTCGCCAACGCCCGGCTCGGCCAGTCCATGACCGTCGCCCAGTCGGTCGGTCCGCCGGCCGCGGGTGCGCTGGTCGCCGCGTCCGGTGCGGGGTCGGCCCTCCTCCTGGGCGGCGTGGCCAGGGTCGCGGCAGGCCTGCTGGTGAGCCGTACCCCCGTGCAGGAGTCCCCGCCGGAGCCGGCACCGCGCCGCGCGATGGGGACCGAGATCCTCACCGGGCTGCGCTTCCTCTACGGCCACCGCACCCTGGCGCCGCTCGCGGTGTCGACCCACGTGTGGTTCCTCGCCAACAGCATCGCCATCACCGTGCTCGGCCTGTTCGCGCTGCGGGCCCTGGGGCTCGGCGCCACCGGCTACGGCCTGGTGCTGGCCGCGGCCGGTGCCGGAGGCGTCGTCGGGGCCCTCGTCGCGCCGGTAGTCGGCCGGCGGGTCGGCGAGGGGGACGCCATGATCCTGGGCCGGCTGCTCTGCACCCTGGCCTGGGTCCTCGCGCTGCTCACCCCCGCCGAGCGCGGTCCGGCCACGGCCCTCGTCGTGCTGGGCGCCGCGCAGGCGCTCTACGGGTTCGCCATGGGGCTCGAGGACCCCAACGAGATGGGGTACTGGCAGGCCCGGACCCCTCGCGAGCTGCTCGGTCGGGTGAACGCCTCACGGCGCACCGTGAACCGTTCGGTCGCCGTCGTCGGGGCCCTGCTCGGCGGCCTGCTCGCCGCCGGGATCGGCCACCGCGGTGCGCTCGCCCTGGCCGCCCTGGTCTTCCTCGTCGCGACCGTGGTCGCCGCCCTCTCCCCGGTCCGGGGCGCCCGGGTCGGCGACGCGCGCTCCTGACCGTCCACGGCCCGGACGAGCAGGTATGCCGCGTCGCTCGGCTACGCTCCGCCCTCGGGGGGACGACGAAGGGCCCTCCGTCGAGAGGAGCTCCCATGCCTGCTGCGCACCGTCGCGCCCTCATCGCGCTGTCCCTGGTGGCCCTGCTGGGCACCACGCCGGCGGTCGCGACCCCCGACCGGGAGGATGCCGTCGTGGTGGACCGGCTGGCGGGGGGCGACCGGTTCGCCACCGCCGCCCTCATCGCGGCGCAGTTCCCCGAGGGTGTCGACACCGTCTTCCTGGCGAACGGCCAGGACTACGCGCAGGGGGCCGACGCCGTCGCGGCGGGGGCCACCGCCGCTAGCGGCGTCTTCCCCGACCTCGTGGACGGCGGTCCGAGCGGGCCGGCGCCCGTCCTGCTCGTCCGCGGCACCGGCGTCCCCGAGGCCACGCGGGAAGCCCTGCAGGAGCTGGCCCCGTCGCAGGCGGTGATCCTCGGCGGACCCGCCGTCATCCTCCCGACCGTCGACGAGGAGCTCCTCGAGATGGGCATCCAGCCGGTGCTCGCCTTCGGACGCAACCGCTACGGCACCGCGGCCGTCCTGGCCGCGACCTTCGGGCCGGGGGTCGACACCGTCTTCGTGGCCTCGGGCGAGGCGATCTTCCCCGAGCCCCCCTTGCCGCCGATGATGCCCGACGCGCTGGCGGCGTCGGCACGGGCCGGGGCGGAGGGCGCCCCGGTGCTCCTCACCCGGCTCGACGAGCTGCCGCCGGAGACCCGCGCCGCGCTGGAGGCCCTGGCCCCCGGCTCGATCACGGTCGTGGGCGGCGAGAACGGCGTCTCCGCGGACGTGGCCCTCGAGCTCGAGGCGATCGCCCCCGTCACCCGGGTCAAGGGCAGCACGAGGTACGAGACGGCCGCCGCGCTCTTCGAGGGCCGGAGGGCCGGCGGCGAGGCCTACCTCGCCTCGGGAGAGGGCTTCGCCGACTCCCTCTCGGTCTCGGCGCTGGCGGCGACCCGGCAGGCCCCGCTGCTGCTCTCCCGACGGTATGCCGTGCCCTCCGTCACCGAACGGGCCCTGGTCGAGACCCGGCCGACCGCCGTGCACCTCGTGGGCGGGCCGACGGCCCTCGACGACGGCGTCCTCGCCGACGTCCGGGCGCTGCTCGGCCCGTGACGCGGGGGCGACCTCAGTCCATGCGGGCGTAGCGGGCCCGGGCCAGGCTGTAGACGCCGTAGAGGGCCAGCCCGACCGCGACGGCGAGCAGCAGCGCGGTGCCCAGCGGCTGCTGGGCGAGCGTCTTCAGGGCGCCGTCCATGCCCTGGGCCTCCTCCGGGTCGGCCTGCCACGCCGCGAGCCCGAAGAGCCCGCCGACGATGAGCAGCGCGACGCCCTTGGCGGTGTAGCCCACCGTCCCGGCGACCTTGACCCCCGTGCCGAGGTTGCCCCCACCGGTCGCGGCGAGGTCCTCCAGGAACTTCTGGGTGAGGCCCTTGTAGACGTGGTAGCCCGCGACCCCGAGGACACCCAGGGCGACGGCACCGACGATCAGCCGGCCACCGGGCATCTCCATGACCCGCTGGGTCAGGTCGGCGCTGGACTCCCCTCCCCCCGAGCTGCCGCCCCCGGTCGCGAAGCGCACGGAGACGACCCCCAGCGCGGCATACAGGACCCCCTTGCCGACCGCCTTGACCCGGTCACCGAGCTCCCGGCTGCCCACCGTGCCCTCGAGGATCTGGAAGAGCGCCAGCGCGAGGAAGCCGACCACGCAGAACCACAGCAGCACCGGCCCCGCGGGCGCCTCGCGCACCGTGGCGATGGCGCCGCTGGTGTCGGCCTCGCCCCCGCCCCCCAGGGCCACCCGCCCGGCGATCCATCCCAGCGACAGGTGGATGAGCCCGCTCGCCGCGAAGCCGATCCGTGCCAGCTTCTCCAGCCAGGGATGGTCCGCGACCTGGCGCGCGCGGCGGGAACCCTCGTCCACGATGTCACTGCCCACGCAGGTGAGCATGACAGCACCCCCGGTCGCGGCGCGACCGAGGGTGCTGCGAGGTACCGGAGACCGGTGGGTGGATCAGTACCAGTTCACGGCCTGGGAGTGCGCCCACGCGGCGCACGGCGACCCGTAGCGGCCCGAGATGTAGCCCAGGCCCCACTCGATCTGGGTGGCCGGGTTGGTCTGCCAGTCCGCACCGGCGGTGGCCATCTTGCTGCCGGGCAGCGACTGCGGGATGCCGTAGGCCCCCGAGCTGGGGTTCATCGCCGTGTGGTTCCAGCCCGACTCCTTCTGCCACAGCGAGTCGAGGCAGCCCCACTGGTCCATGCCCCAGCCGTAGCTGCCGAGCATCGACTGCGCGATCCCGCGGGCGTCGCCGCTGTAGACGGGCGCGGGCTGCGGCTCCGGCTCGGGCTGCGGCTGCGGCTGGGCGGCGCGCTCCTGGCTGCGGGAGGCGGCCTGCTCCTGCTCCGCGCGCTCGGCGGCGGCCGCCTCGGCCGCTGCCTGCTCCGCGGCGGCCTGCTCGGCGGCAGCCTGCTCCGCCGCGGCGGCCTCGGCGGCAGCCTGCTCGGCAGCGGCCTTCTCGGCGGCCTTCTCGGCAGCGGCCCGCTTCTTCTCGGCGCGCTCCTGCGCGATGCGCTCGGCCTGGTCCTGGACCGTCGCGAGGCTCTCGTCGCGGACACCGGTGGACACCCCCAGGGCGGCCGCCTGGTCCGCGCGCATCTGCTTCATCTGCGCGAACATGCCGGTGGACTCCTCGGCCGCGGTGTCGCTCAGGGCGGCGACCGCGTCCGCGGCCACCGTCGGGGAGAACTGCCCGACCGACGCGCGCAGCGCCTCCTCCGAGGTGGAGGCCTCCGAGGTGCCGGCGCCAGCCGTGGCGGCGTAGGTCGCCAGGCCGAGAGAGCCGGCGGCGATGGACGCGGTCACGGCGATGGCCGCCGGGCTCATCCGGCGACCGCGCGAGTGGCGGACGTTCTGGTCGTCGGTCAGGGGGGCATGGGGCATGGGCACAACTTCCTCGGTCGGGTTGGCGCCGTCGCTGTCGCAGGGATGCAGGGGGCCCGGCAGGGATGATCGTCGACGATCGGGGGCCGGACGGCGTTACCAAAACGTGATGTGCCCTCTACGGTGCCGGTTCGAGCGCGCGGCGTCAAACCCTGGCCCGTAGACGTGGTGAAGGTCACACCGGCCTGGGGCCGGTGTGACTGCCGTGACTCCTAGGCTACGCCTCGTGCGTCACAGGAGCGCGTCGGACCCCTCCAGCATCTCCGTCACCAGCGCGGCGATCGGGCTGCGCTCACTGCGGTGCAAGGTGATGTGGGCGAAGAGCGGGTGGCCCTTCAGCGCCTCGATCACCGCGGCCACGCCGTCGTGCCGACCGACCCGCAGGTTGTCGCGCTGCGCCACGTCGTGGGTGAGGACCACCCGCGAGCTCTGGCCGATCCGGGACAGGACCGTCAGCAGGACGTTGCGCTCCAGGCTCTGGGCCTCGTCCACGATGACGAAGGCGTCGTGCAGGGAGCGGCCCCGGATGTGGGTGAGCGGGAGCACCTCGAGCATGTCGCGGTCGAGGATCTCCTCGACGACCTCCTTGGAGACCACCGCACCCAGCGTGTCGAAGACCGCCTGGGCCCACGGCCCCATCTTGTCGTTCTCGCTGCCGGGGAGGTAGCCCAGCTCCTGGCCGCCCACGGCGTAGAGGGGGCGGAAGACGATGACCTTGCGGTGCTGACGACGCTCCATCACCGCCTCCAGGCCGGCGCACAGGGCGAGGGCGCTCTTGCCCGTGCCCGCGCGGCCACCCAGGCTGATGATCCCGACGTCGGGGTCCAGCAGCAGGTCCAGCGCGATGCGCTGCTCGGCGGACCGACCGTGCAGCCCGAAGGCGTCGCGGTCCCCCCGCACCAGCTTGACCGAACGGTCCGGGGTGACGCGGCCGAGGGCGCTGCCCGAGGCGCCCAGGATCGTCAGGCCGGTGTGGAGGCGCAGGTCGGCGGCCTCGGGGTGCTGCAGCCGACCGCCGTCGTAGAGCTGACGCATCTGCTCGTCGTCGACCTCGATCTCCGCCATGCCGGTCCAGCCGCTGTCGACGGCGAGCTCGGCGCGGTACTCCTCGGCGTCCAGGCCGACCGCGGAGGCCTTGACCCGCATCGGCAGGTCCTTGCTCACCACGGTGACGTCCTGGCCCTCGGCGGACAGGTTGGCCGCCACGGCGAGGATGCGGGAGTCGTTGTCGCCCAGCCGGAAGCCGGCCGGGAGGGCGGCGGGGTCGGTGTGGTTGAGCTCGACCCGCAGGCTGCCCCCGGCCTGCCCGACCGGCACCGGCTCGCTGAGGGTGCCGTGCGCCACCCGGAGGTCGTCGAGCATGCGCAGCGCCTGCCGGGCGAAGTAGCCCAGCTCCGGGTGGTGCCGCTTGCCCTCCAGCTCGGTGATGACGACCACCGGGACCACGACCTCGTGCTCGGCGAAGCGCAGCAGCGCCCGCGGGTCGGACAGCAGCACCGAGGTGTCGAGGACGTAGGTCTTGCGACCCACCTCGGGCAGGGCGTCGAAGGGGGCGACGTCGGTGTCGAGGACGTCGACGGTGGGCGTGCCGTGGCGCTGGCTCATGCGGGCTCCTTCGGCGACGCGCGCCGGTCGGCAGCGCATCGACGGCGATGGGCGGTCCGGGACCGGGCCACGCCACGACGAGGGCCGGAACCGGCCCCCCGCCTGAGCCAGAGCTCCATGTGGTGGGCCTCCCGAGAGGCGGGGCGGGCGTGCCCCGCGTCTGGTCCGACCGTATGCCGCGGCCTGCCTGGCACGAGCACCTCGCGCGGCGTGTCGCTCAGCTGCCGAAGCGGCGCTCGCGCTCGGCGTAGGCGCGCAGCGCCCGGAGGAAGTCGACCTTGCGGAAGTCGGGCCAGAAGGCCTCGCAGAAGTAGAACTCGCTGTGCGCGCTCTGCCACAGCAGGAAGCCGCCGAGCCGCTGCTCGCCGGAGGTGCGGATCACGAGGTCGGGGTCGGGCAGGCCGCGCGTGTAGAGGTGACCGGCGATGTCCTCGACGGTCACCGTGTCGGCGAGCTCCTCCAGGGTCGTGCCGGACTCCGCCGCGTCCCGCAGCAGGGACCGCACGGCGTCGGCGATCTCGCGCCGCCCCCCGTAGCCGATCGCGACGTTGACGAGCATGCCGTCCACCGCCCCGGTGCTCCTGGCGGCCCCGGTCAGCCGGTCCGCGGTCGCGGGCGGCAGGAGGTCCAGGGCACCGACCACGCGGACCGGCCACCGCCCGGTGAGCGCGAGCTGCTCCACGACGCCCTCGATGATCGCGAGCAGCGGACCGAGCTCCCCGGTCGGACGGTTGAGGTTGTCCGTCGACAGCAGCCAGAGCGTGACCACCTCGACCCCGGCCTCCTCGCACCACCCGAGGAAGGGGGCGATGTTCTCGGCCCCGGCGCGGTGGCCGTCCGCGGTCTCGGCGCCCCGCAGCCTCGCCCAGCGTCGGTTGCCGTCCAGCATCACCCCGATGTGCCGCGGGAGCCGCTCGCTGGGCAGGTGCCGGCGCAGCGAGGAGTTGTAGGCCCGGTAGACCAGGTCCCTCGGCGTCCGCATGCGCCCAACCTACCCGCAGCCCCTGAGCACCGTCTGCACCCGACCGGGGGTCGGTGGGGGCCCGGACCCGGAACCTACGGATTCGTAACCTACGGTTCCGTAGGTTAGCCTGGACGGATGACGCCCCGCCCCGCCCCGAGCCCCACCACCGGTCCGCTGGGCTCCGTCGTCGACCACGTCAAGCCGCACCTGCGCGGGTGGCTGCACCTGGGGATGGTGCCCGTCGCGCTGGCCGCCGGCGCGGTGCTCGTCGCCGTGGCGCCGACGCGCGCCGCCGCGGTGGCCGCGCTCGTCTTCGCGATCACGGGGGTCCTGCTGTTCGGGACCTCCGCCCTCTACCACCGCGGACGCTGGAGCCCCCGGACGGCACGGGTCCTCAAGCGCTGGGACCACGCCAACATCTTCCTCATCATCGCCGGCACCTACACCCCCTTCGCCGTCGTGCTCCTGCCCCGCACGCAGGGACAGATCCTGCTCTGGGTGGTGTGGTCCGGCGCCCTCGCCGGGGTGCTCTTCCGGGTGTTCTGGGTCGGCGCCCCGCGCTGGCTCTACACCGGGGTCTACATCGCCCTGGGGTGGGTCGCCGTCTTCTTCCTCGTCCCCATGTGGCGCAGCGGTGGCCCCCTCGTCGTGGGCCTCATCGCCCTCGGTGGCCTGTGCTACACCCTGGGCGCCGTCGTCTACGGTCTGCGCCGACCGGACCCCTCGCCGCGGTGGTTCGGCTTCCACGAGGTCTTCCACGCCTTCACCGTCGCGGCCTTCGCCGCGCACTGGACGGCGGCCTACCTCAGCCTCACCGCCCTCACCCCCGCCTGAGCACCGGCAGGCGCTCAGGTCAGCCGATCGGGTCCTCGTCCCGGGGCGGCCCGGCGTCGGGGTCCTCCTGCGCCGCCCGGTGACGGTCCTGGCGCTCCTGCTCCAGCCGGGCGTCCTCCGCGCGGCGCATCCGGCGCAGCCGGCGGGTGAGGTCGCGCCCGAGGAACCACACGGCCAGGCACAGGCCGAACAGGACGAGGAAGCCCCCCAGGCCCGCCGTGATCTGGACGCCGGTCTCGTTCACTGCTCGTGCCCCTCCTCACGGCGCACGTCGTCGACCCCGTCGCCGTCGGCGTCCCCGTCACCGGCCACCTCGTCCAGCGGCGGCAGCGGCGGGTCGCCACGGTGCACCAGGGTCAGGGAACCGTCCGGCCCCCGCTCGTGGACCCGGCGGCACAGCGTGTCCAGCTCCTCCCCCGTGCGGTCGCGCAGGCCGCCGAAGAGGTCGTCCTCGGGAAGGTCGACCGCCACCAGGGAGCGCGCCAGCTCGTAGTCCTCCGTGGGCCAGACGCGCTGCTGGATCTCCAGGGGCACCCGGAACCACGGCCCGTCGGGGTCCACCTGCGTGGCGTGCGCACGCAGCGCGTCGTCGCGGACCGAGAACTGCTCGCCGCACGGCACCCGGGTGGTGAGGACACGCCGCGGCCGGCTCCCGAGGTGCTTGCGCCAGTCCGCGAAGGGGGGCTCGTAACCGGCCTCGACCATCGCCTCGTCCAGGCGGATCATCCGCTGCGGGTCCCAGCCGCTGTAGTAGACCTTGAGCGGCTGCCAGGGCCGGCCCGCGTGCGGGTATGCCTTGGGGTCACCGGCCGCCTCGAAGGCCGACATGGTCACCGTGTGGGTCATGATGTGGTCCGGGTGGGGGTAGCCGCCGTTCTCGTCGTACGTCGTCAGGACGTGCGGACGGAACTCGCGGATGACGCGCACCAGCGCCTCGGTCGTCACCTCGAGCGGCTCCAGGGCGAAACAGCCCTGCGGCAACGGCGGGAGCGGGTCGCCCTCGGGGAGACCGCTGTCGACGAAGCCGAGCCAGGTGTGGCTGACCCCGAGGATCTGCGCGGCCCGGGTCATCTCGTCCCGGCGCACCTGGCTGATGTCCCGCACGATGTGCGGGTCGTCCTTGAGCTTCTCGTTCAGGACGTCGCCGCGCTCGCCGCCCGTGCAGGAGACCACCCGCACGTCCACCCCCTGCGAGACGTAGTGGGCGACCGTGGCAGCGCCCTTGCTCGACTCGTCGTCGGGGTGGGCGTGCACGGCCATGAGGCGCAGGCCCGATCCGCTCGTGGGCATGGCGGTCCTTTCCGCGTCGATGGAGCCCGGGGGCGACGTCACGGTCGGCTCCGGGGTGACGGACAATGGTGGTCGTGCCGCCGATCGGCACTGTGTCATCCTCTCACCACCCCGGAAGGCAGCCGCACGTGACCGCCCGCAGTCCCGAACCTCCCGAGCCCCGAGCCGCGGGAGCCGAGGACGTGGACTGGGACCTCGTCGAGGAGCAGGCCGAGGCGGAGCAGCGCTCGGCGCCCCGCGACCGACGGTGGTGGACGGTGGGGCTGGTCGCCGTGCTCGCCATGAGCCTGGTGGCGGTCGTCTGGGGGCTCGCGGCGACGCAGGGCCGGGTGCACTGGGTGAACACCGGCTTCGACGTCGTCACCGACGGCCGGGTCGACGTGCGCTTCGACCTGCGCCGCGACCCGGACCGCGAGGCCGTCTGCACCCTCGAGGCCCAGTCGGCCGCGCACGTCGTCGTCGGACGCACCGAGGTGCAGGTCCCGGCGTCGCCGGCCTCGCCCAGCCGTCATGTCGAGAGCGTCGCCACCGCGTCCCCGGCGATCACCGGCTATGTCGACCAGTGCTGGTATGCCGACGAGGCACCCCGCGAACGCTGAGCCGCGGCCGCGGTCCCGTCGGCGGCTGGAGGAGCGTCAGGCCTGGTAGGGCGAGGCCTCCACGATCGTGACCTCGATGGTCTTGTTGTTGGGTGCCTCGTAGCTGACCGTGTCGCCGCTCCTGGCCCCCAGCAGGGCCGCTCCCAGCGGCGACTGCTCGCTGTAGACGTCCAGGTCGCTGCCCTCGGAGATGATCTCGCGGGAGCCGAGGAGAAAGGTCTCCTGGTCCCCGAACATCTCCACGGTCACCACCATGCCGGGCTCGACGACGCCGTCGTCCGGAGGGGCCGACCCGACGACCGCGGTCTGGAGGAGGTGCTCGAGCTGGCGGATGCGGGCCTCCATCTTGCCCTGCTCCTCCTTGGCCGCGTGGTAGCCCCCGTTCTCCTTCAGATCTCCCTCGTCGCGCGCCGCCTCGATGCGCTTGCTGATCTCCGAGCGCCCCTGCTCCTTGAGCCTGGACAGCTCCGCGTCGAGGCGGTCGTACGCCTCCTGCGTCAAGTAGCTGGCTGCTGCGGTGTCGCTCACTGCTCTCTCCTCTGTCGTCTCGCGTGGCCGGGCGGCAGGCCCGACCGCGCCTGGCGATCGAGCGTCCGGACGGATGCGGTGACGCGCCGCCGCCCTAGCACGAGGTCCGGGCCCCCGAAAGGGCCCGGACCGTGGATCAACCTCCCAGTCTAGCCCGCAGCACCCCAGGAGTCGACCCCGCGCGGCCTGCGCTCGCACCGCTGCGGGGCGGGTGCGACACTCGGAGGATGCATCGCGAGAGCAGCCTGCCCGGACGTCCCACCCCCCTGCCGGACATCCCGGAGCGCCACGTCGTGCTCGGGACGTCGCTCCACGGCCCGTGGCCCGAGGGCACCGAGGTGATGACCGTGGCGATGGGGTGCTTCTGGGGCGCAGAGCGGATCTTCTGGCAGCTGCCGGGCGTCGTGACCACGGCGGCCGGCTACCAGGGTGGGACCACCCCCCACCCCACCTACCGCGAGGTGTGCACCGGACGCACCGGCCACACCGAGTCCGTCCTCGTCGCCTACGACCGCAACCGCACCGACCCCGAGCAGCTCCTCAAGGCCTTCTGGGAGAACCACGACCCGACCACCGCCAACCGCCAGGGCAACGACATCGGCACCCAGTACCGCTCCGCCATCTACTGGACCACCGCCGAGCAGGAGCAGGCGGCGCGGGCCACGGCCGCGGCCTTCGGCGAGGTCCTGGCGCGCGCCGGGCACGGGCCCGTCGTCACCGAGCTGCTCCCCGCCCAGCAGGCCGGCCCGTTCTACTACGCCGAGGAGGCGCACCAGCAGTACCTCCACAAGAACCCGGGCGGGTACTGCAACCACGGGCCCAACGGCTACACCTGCCCGGTCGGCCTGGTGCCCCAGGACCAGCTCCCGGCGCAGACCTCGATCGCCCCGCCCGACTGAGGCCACGACCGGGGTCGCTCCCCGTCGGACATCGGGAGTTCACCGTCTAGACTCCAGCGGGTCGGAGCCCGGTCGAGCGAGGGAGATGGTCCATGGCTGACCCGTCGGCCGGTGACGGCCTGCGGCCCTCCAGGCCCACGCTCGCCCAGGTGCGGGCCGTCGCGCAGCCGCCGGAGGTCCTGGCCCGCGGCAACGCCGAGCACTGGACCGGCGACCTCTACCTACGGCGCCTGTCGCCGCACCTGACCCGCGCGCTCATCCCCACCCCCCTCTCGGCCAACGGCGTCACCGCGCTCATGATGGTCGCCGGCTGGGCCGCCGCCGGGGCGTTGCTCGTCCCCGGCCTGCCGGGTGCGGTGCTCGGGGCGTTGCTGGCGCAGCTGCAGATGCTGCTCGACTGCTCGGACGGGGAGGTGGCCCGGTGGAAGGGGCTGTCCGGCCCGGTCGGCATCTTCCTCGACAAGGTGGGCCACTACACGGTCGAGGCCGCCATCGCCCTCGCCCTGGGCTGGCGGGCCGCCGGCCTGGTGGGCGGCGCGGAGCAGGACCCGGCGCAGTGGTTCGGGTACGCCTTCGCCGGGGCCGTCCTCGCGACCTTCCTCGTCCTCAACAAGGCGCTCAACGAGATGGTGCACGCCTCCCGGGCCGCCGTAGGTCTCGGGCCCCTACCGGACACCGCGGCGGCACGTGCCGTTCCCGCGCGGACGGTCCTCGGCACCCTGCGCCGGACGGCCCGCCTGCTGCCCGTGCACCGGATGTTCCACTCGATCGAGATGACCCTGGTGACGGTGGCGGTCGCGCTCGTCGGTGCGCTGCTCGGCGAGGAGCTGGCCGCGGCCCGGGTCCAGGTCGTGGTCATGGCCGTCCTGGTCGTGCCGGTGACGGTCGGGCACGCGAGCGCCATCCTCGCCTCGGGGCGGCTGCGCCGGGAGGGCCGGTCGTGAGCGCCCCTCGGTTCGCCGTCGTGGTCCTGACCCAGGGCCGACGCCCGCAGGAGCTGCGCCGGGGGCTGGACTCGCTGTTCCGCCAGCGTGGGGTGGAGCTCGACGTGGTGGTGGTGGGCAACGCCTGGAACCCCGTCGGTCTGCACGAACGGGTCAAGACCCTCGCCCTGCCCACCAACGTCGGGATCCCGGCCGGGCGCAACGCCGGCGTCCCGCACGTCGAGGGCGACGTCCTCTTCTTCCTCGACGACGACGCCTGGCTCATCGACGACGACGTGCTGCTGCGGACGGCGCGCTACCTCGAGGACCATCCCGAGGTCGGGCTCGTCCAGCCGCTCATCGAGGACCCGCACGCCGGGGAGGCCCCGCTGCCGGGCCGGTGGATCCCCCGCCTCGGGGCACGCCAGCGGCATACCGAGGCCGACGTCTTCAGCGTCGTGGAGATGACCGTGGCCATGCGGCGCGAGGCGTTCGAGGCGACCGGGGGCTGGCCGGGCATCTTCTTCTACGCCCACGAGGGTATCGAGCTGGCGTGGCGGGTGTGGGCGGCGGGCTACACGGTGCGCTACGTCCCCTCGCTGCGCACGGGCCACCCCGTCATGGACCCCCGCCGCCACCCCGACTACTTCTACAAGAACGCCCGCAACCGGGTCTGGCTGGCCCGGCGCAACCTGCCCCGTCCTCTCGCCCTGGCCTACGTCACCAGCTGGACCGGCATCCAGCTGGTCCGCTGGACGACCCAGCGGGACGGCCTGCAGTCCTGGTGGGCCGGCTGGCTGGACGGGTGGCGCGACGACCCGTTCGAGCCGGGCGAGGACCGCTCGCGGCTGCGCTGGCGCGACGTGGCGCGCATGGCGCGCCACGGCCGCTTCCTCGTCATCTGAGCGAGGGCTGCTGCTCGAGCCAGGCCTCCTGGCCTGCCGTCACCAGGTCCGACCACGGACGGGCACCGACCCGGTAGGTGACCAGTCGGGTGTCGGCCGACGGCGTCTGCAGGTGCGCCGCGGTCGCCCACTCGGGTGCGAGCTCGGTCCAGCGGCCGCCGAGGACGATGTTGAGGGCCTCGCGGAAGGTGGCGCCGTACCGCAGCACGAGGGGGACCACCCGATCCACGCCCGCGTCGCGCAGCGCGGCGGGATCGGCGACGAGGACCACCGGGTCGAAGGGCACCCGGAGCACGTCGGCGTCGCGGGACGCCGCCGCGACGAGCCCGAGGGCCCCGGCCGCGTCGTCGCCCTGGCGGGAGCTCAGCGACCGGATCAGCCCGGCCAGCTGCCGGCGCGACCCTCGCGGGTCTGCCGGAGCCGCCACCGGCATGGCACCCAGGTCGACGTCGAACAGGGGCGACAGGTCGTCGGGCAGCAGCACCGGGGCGGGCAGGACCACCACGCGCCTCGCCTCCGGCACGCTCTGGAGCGCGAGCGCGAGCAGCACCTCCCGGCGCAGCTTCGCGTCACGCAGGCGCGGACCGTGACGGTCCAGGTCCGTCGTCGTGCGGTTGACCAGGACCACCGGCACACCGACCTCGGGCAGCGACCCGGCCCGGAGCGCCTCGTCGCCGGACACGACGATGCCGGTGCCCGCTGGTACCCGGGCGGCGAGAGCCTCGAGCAGCCCGGGCAGGTGGGGCGCCTCGCCGGGGCCGAGGTCCACGACCACCACGTGCTCGACCCCGTCCAGGGACCTCTGGACGTCAGCCGGCTCCGGGAGGTCGAGCTGCATGCCGCCGAGGGTCGTACGGGCGGTCTCGACGTCGGGAGCGCAGATCTCGCGCCACCGGGCATACACCTCGTCCTCGTCGGCCCCGGCGAGGACGAGGCTCAGGACCGCGGCAAGCTTGTCCAGGATGCCGTGACGGATGGCCTCGAAGGCGTCGTCGTCGATGTCGATGAGACCGCCGAACCGCACGTCGGACCGGTTCTTCGGGGCGAACTCCACGGTGCACCCCACCGACCGCGACGGCAGGTTGGAGTGCAGCCTCGACGTCCGCACCGTGTGGTACCGGCGCGCGTAGTCGTCGACCCACTGCCGCGCCAGCTCCAGGTTCTGGGCGAAGCTCAGGCTGCGCAGCCCGGTGATCGACTGCTCGACCACCGCCACGTCGGGCCCGCCCGGGAAGTCGATGTAGGCGACCTCCGTCCGGTCCTCGGCAGGTCCGGGCGGCACCACGGTGTCGACGGTCGTCGTCATGCAGCCGGAGAAGAAGGCCGGGACGTCGACGGCGTGCAGCAGCGCCACGGTCTGCCAGTCGCGGCACCCCACCGGGCCGTACCGGCGGAGGTAGTCCACCGCGTCCGGGGTGAGCATGTCCGGCTTGTTGACGTGGAAGGAGATGAAGAGCGGGCGCACCGCGTCCGAGAACGGGAAGAGGTAGTCCTGCCCGGTGACCGGGTGGAGGAACCACCCGAAGGTGGGCACCCAGGTCGGTGACGGGAGGTCCTGGAGCGCCATCCCGTCACGGTGCACCTCGACGAGCTGGACGGTCGCGGAGGGGGTGTCGTGGAGGGCGCGCTCCGGGCGCACCCCGGCGGCCAGGTCCTGGACGAGGTGCAGCAGCTCCGGGTCGTCGGCGACGTAGGAGAGGTCCTGGTGCCGGACGAGGTGGCCGACGGAGGCCAGGGTCTGGATCCAGTCCCCGACGTTGCGGGACCCCGGGCCGGGGGCCCGGTAGTTCATCAGCCCGACGCGGGCCGTGGACGGCAGCGTCGGGGTCGCGTCGCGGTACCCCCCGCCCGGGAGCCACTCCAGCAGGTCGACCAGCTCGTGCCGTCGGCTCGCCGCCACGTGGACGGTGTCACCGGCCGTCACCGACGCGACCACGGCGCGGACGGCCTCCCAGTCCTGCGCCGCGAAGGCGGCCCGGGCGACGAGGAGGAGCTGGGTGCCCGTCCAGGGCCGGTGCCGCTGCTGGTCCAGGACCCTGCGCAGCATGTCCCCCGCGCCCTGGGGGTCGTGCGCGTAGGCCGGGACGAACCAGTCCTCGGCGGCGAGCACGGCCAGCTCCGGCTGCCGGACCTGGCTGAGGTCCTGCCAGGCGATCTCGCCGCCGGAGATGCTCCGACGGGCGATGCCGAGCACCAGGTGCCCGAGCGGCCTGCCGACCGGGTCCGCCAGGAGGGCGTACCCCGTGGAGACGGCCTCCCCGACCCGGCCGTCGCCCAGCAGCCCGCGGACCGAGGCCACGACCCGCTCGCTGAGGACCGGCCCGCGGTGGCCCAGCAGGGCGACCTCCGGCGTGGTGGGGTCCTGGTCCGGCGGGGCAGGGGGCGCGACGTGGGGGGCGGGCTCGGGGACGGGCCCGCCGTCGGCGACCGGTCCGGGTCGACGCCCGGGTTCGCGGCGGGGAGCGGGGGCGGTCCTGCGAGCCATCCGGCGCAGGACACGTCGGACGGACGACACGGGGCGCGGCCTGCTCATGACAGGACCTCCTGGTGACTCGTGGCCAGCTGCGCGGACAGCTCGCGGAAGAGGTGGACCCAGCGGGCGACGAAGGCCTCCCGCCCGAACTGCTCAACAACCTGCAGGCACCCGGCGCTCAGCTCGTGGGCCAGCCCGGGGTCCTGCAGCACCCGGAGCGTAGCCGCGGCGACCGCGCCCACGTCACCAGGGGGGACGAGGAAACCGTTCACCCCGTCGGTGATCATGTCCGAGGGGCCGTACCGGATGTCGTAGCTGACGACCGGGCACCCGTTGACCATCGCCTCGCCCAGGATCATCGGGGCGCCCTCGTACTTGCTGGTCAGCAGGCAGAGGGTCGCCCGACGGAAGACCTCCTGCGGGTCGGCGGTGAACCCCATGAGGCGCACCGACCCCGTGAGCCCACGACGGTCGATCAGCTCCTGCAGCCGCGGACGCAGGTCGCCGTCGCCGTAGATCTCCAGCCGGGCCCCAGGGTGCTTCTTCAGCACCCTCGCGAAGGCCTTCACCCCGTGGCCCGTCTGCTTCACGTCGCTGAGCCGCCCTACCATGACGACGAGGTCGGGGTCCCGCTCGACCACGCGGTCCCGCTCCGGGGCGGGTGCCGCGTGCGGGATCACCCGGAAGCGCGGCTGCTCGCCCAGGTGAGCCTCGGCCTCGGCCCGCTGGCGCGCGGTGAGGAAGACCACCGGGTCCTGGCTCGTGCTCCGCAGCACCCGCGAGAAGCTCGGCCGCAGCCGGCTCGTGTCGTCGCCCGGCGCCGCGAGGTGCGAGCTGTGCAGGACCGAGCACCGTGCCACGTGCGGTCGGCGGTAGCCGTCCAGCTCCCGGTCCAGGCTGCGGGCCTCGACGGACAGGACGGTGTCTCGGCCCTGCGTCACCGCGTCCAGGGCCCGGTGCAGCACCGGCGCGAAGGACTCGTGCTCGCCGTCGGGCACACCCGTCTCGTCGAAGGTGGTGGCGCCGAGGTCCTCGGCCCACCCCTTCCCGGTGTCGGGCTGACGCAGGACGTGCGCGAACAGGGGCCGTCCGTCCCGTCGGAAGGCCACGTGCTGCTTGCGCTCACCGGGGCCGTCGTCGCCGAAGGTCGACCTCACCAGCCGGCCGTCGCCGGCGAACTCGTCGCGCCGCACGCGGGCCCGCAGCGTGTCGAACCGGTCCTCGAGGAGCAGCGTGCCCCCGGAGTACCGCCGTCTCGCGACGAGGCGGCCCTGCTCGAACCACGAGTACACCGCACCCGACCCGCCCGTCGCGACCCATCCCCGCGACGGCAGCTCCTCCTCCGGGACACCCGCCCGTTCGTCCGCCGGCCCGGGTGCGCTGTCGTCGGGGAGCGCCTCGAGGACGCTCAGGACCCGCACCCCCTCGGAGAGGTGCCCGCGCCGGCGCATGGACGCCACCGCACGGGGGAGGAAGGGTGAGTGGTTGCGGACGAGCACCACCGAGTGCACGCCGGCCACCTCGTAGAGGAGACGGCACTTGGCGAGGATCGACGAGGTGCGCCCGCCGTACTCCACCGGTATCCCCTCCACGGCCACCACGTGGAGCACGTCAGGGGCCGGCCCGAGCTCGGGCAGCGGGTCGTGCCGGACCACCAGCGGAGCGGTCTCCTCCTCCGCGACGTCCGGTGCGGGGACGTCCTGCGCCGAGCTCTGACCCGCGCCCCGACCCTCGTCGGAGGGCCGGCGACCGCCCGCCGGTCCACGACCTGCTCCGAGCGCACGCCGGGCGGCCCCGGTCACCCTGCCTATCATGACCACCGATCTTCTCACCTGCCCATCGAATGACGAGGAACCCCACCATGTCCGCGAGCCCCGAGCGCGCCCGGCCCCGGCTCGCGGCGCTCGACGCGCTCCGCCTGCTCGCGGCGCTGGCCGTCCTCTCCTACCACTACACGGCCATCGACCAGGAGTTCTGGGGTCACCCGGCCACCCAGGAGTTCCCCCAGCTCAGCCTGCTCACCCGCTACGGGTACCTCGGCGTGGAGCTGTTCTTCATCATCTCCGGTTTCGTCATCCTCATGACGGCCTACGGACGCAGCCTCCCCGCCTTCGTCGCGTCCCGGATCTCGCGTCTCTACCCGGCGTACTGGGCGGCCGTGATCCTCACCGTCCTGCTGCAGGCCTTCTGGGACGGCGGACGCAGCGTGGAGCCGGTCGAGGCGCTGGTCAACCTCACGATGCTGCAGGAGGCCTGGGACGTCACCAGCGTGCAAGGCGCCTTCTGGACGCTCTGGGTCGAGCTGAAGTTCTACCTCCTCATCGGGGTGATGCTGGCCCTGGGGGGAGTCACCCGGGGCCGGGCCATCGCCTTCGCGATCCTGTGGCCACCGCTGGCCCAGCTGGCGCGGGCCACCGACGCCGACCTGCTGGAGTCCCTGCTCATCACGAGCTGGGCCCCCTACTTCGCCGGGGGGATGCTGCTCTACCTCCTCCACCGGGAGGGACCCGACCTGCTGGTCCTGCTCGGGCTGGGGATGAACGTCGTCCTCGCCCTCCAGCAGGCGACCCGCTACGGCGACGCGGTCGCGCCGAGGCACAGCGACGCGCCCGTCTCGCAGGCGGTGCTCGCGGTGCTCGTCCTGCTCCTCTTCGCCGTCGTCTACGCCTGCTCCACCGGTCCCCTGTCCCGCGTGGACCGGGAGTGGTGCACGGCGGCCGGCGCGCTCACCTACCCCCTCTACCTGGTCCACGGGCAGTTCGGGTTCTTCGTCATCACCGGTCTCAGCGGCCGGGTCGACAGCCACCTCGTCCTGGCCCTCGCGGCGTCGCTGTCCCTGCTCCTGGCCTGGGCCATCCACCGGTTCGTCGAGCGGCCGTCCCACGGACCGATGCGCCGAGCCATCACCAGCTCCCTCACCCGACGCTGAGCCCGGCGCGGGGCTCGACGGTCACCGCCGGGCCGAGGCCGGCATGTCCTCGTAGAGCGTGCGGAACAGGTGGAACCACCGGGCGGCGAAGGCCTCCTGCCCGAACCTCTCCTCCACCCCGGCGCAGCCCTGGCTCAGGGCCCGCGCCAGCTCGGGGTCCTGGAGCACCTGCACCGTCCGGGCCGCCAGCCCGTCGATGTCGCCGTCGGGGACGAGGAAGCCGTTGGTCCCGTTGTCGATGATGTCGGCCGGGCCGTAGCGGATGTCGTAGCTGATGATCGGGCACGCCTGCCTCAGGGCCTCGACGAAGACCATGGGTGCGCCCTCGAACCGGCTGGACTGCAGGCACAGGGTGGCGCGGCGGTACTCCCGCCCCGGCTGCTGGGTGAAGCCCTCGAGCGTCACCGAGCCGGTCACCCCGAGGTCGTCGATGAGCTGCTGCAGCTCGGTCCGGCGGGAGCCCTCGCCGTAGATCGACAGGCGGGCGTCGGGCACCTGCTCGAGGACCTGGGCGAAGGCCCGGATGCCGTGGTCGGTGCGCTTCTGCCCGGCCAGCCGGCCCATCATGATGACCAGCCGGGGGTCCCGCTCGACGTCGGTGTGCGTGGCGCTGCCGGGCGCGGCGTGCGGCATGACCCAGAAGGTGTCCCGCCGACCGAGCAGCGCCTCGGCGTCGGCACGCTGGCTGTCGGTGAGGAAGACCATCGCGTCGACGGCGTCGAGGTGCGTGAACAGCCGGCGGAAGGACCCGCGGAGGTCGTCCAGCTCGCTGGAGGCCGTCCGGAGGTGGGAGTTGTGCGCCACGAAGCACGTGCGCACGTGGTCGCGGCGGTAGCCCACGACGTCGCGGTCCACCTGCCGGGCCTCGACCGCGAGCACCGTGGGACGGTGGTCGGTGAGCGCGTCCAGGGCGCGGTGGACCACCGGCGCCAGGGAGCCCGCCTGCGTCGTCTCCACCTCCCCGGCCTCGTCGAAGAGCGTCACCGTGGCCAGCCGGGGCCGCTCCCCCTCGCCGCGCGGTGGGTCGAAGGCGAGGGCGTACAGGGGGAGGCCGTTGCGGCGGTGGTACACGTGCTCCACCGGGGCGCTGCCGGCCGGTTCCCACCGCAGCGTGCGACGCAGGCGACCCGTGGCGTCGTACTCCTCCCGGCGGACCCGGTGCCCGTCGGCGTCGTAATGGTCCACGTGCTCCAGCGCACCGTCCCGGAAGCGGCGCAGCTCGTGCGGCACGCCCTCCACCCGGTGGACGAGGCCGCGGCCAGCCCTGACCCACCCCCGGGCCTCGAGGTCGGCGGGGGTCTCGCGGGTCGGCGGCGGCGGGTCGACCGGCTCGGTGGTGTCCGGGTAGGCGTCCATGAGCCACCGGATCTCCACGCCCTCACCGAGCTGGCCCCGTCGCCGCATGCCCTCCACGGCCCTCGGAAGGGTGTGCGCGTGGTTGCGGACCAGGACGACGGAGCGGACGCCGCCCTGCTCGTAGAGGGTGCGGCACTTGGCGAGGATGGAGGCCGTGCGGCCCCCGAACTCCATGGGGATCCCCTCCACCAGGACGACGTGCAGGACGTCCGGCGGCGGCAGCAGCTCGGGCACGGGGTCGCGACGCCTCGTGGGGACGGCCGGTGCCGGGGCCGGCGTGGTCGCACCGCGGTCACGGTCACCGGGCCGCAGCGATCGACGCAGCCGGTCGAGGACCCGGCGCGGCGTGGATCTCGGTCTTCCTGCCATCAGCAGGCATACTCGCATGAGTCCATCACGAGGAGGTTACCGAGAGTGCGTGTCATCACCTACGGCACCTACGACCTGTTCCACGAGGGGCACCGCCGTCTCCTGGAGCGCGCCAAGGCGCTCGGCGACTACCTCATCGTCGGTGTCACGACGGAGAACTACGACGACGCCCGCGGCAAGCTCAACGTGCAGCAGAGCCTCATGACCCGGATCAAGAACGTCGAGGACAGCGGCCTCGCCGACAAGATCATCATCGAGGAGTACGAGGGCCAGAAGGTCCAGGACATCCAGAAGCACCAGGTCGACGTCTTCGCGATCGGGTCCGACTGGCTCGGCCGGTTCGACTACCTCAAGGACTACTGCGACGTCGTCTACCTCGAGCGCACCAAGGGGGTGTCCAGCACCCAGCTGCGCAACGAGGCAGGCGTCATCAAGCTCGGCGTCGTCGGCGCCGGCCGGATCGCCCACCGCTTCGTCCAGGAGGCCCGCTTCGTCAGCGGGATCAGCGTCGAGGGGGTGCACAACCGCACGCACCGCACGGCTGAGGCCTTCGCGGCCGAGCACGAGCTCAACCAGGCCTTCGAGGACTACGACGCCCTGCTCGAGGCGGTGGACGCGGTCTACGTCGCCACCCCGCACGACACCCACGCCGACTTCACCCGGCGCGCCCTCGACGCGGGCGTCCACGTGCTCTGCGAGAAGCCGATGACCCTGGACCGGGCCGACACGGAGGCGCTCTTCGCCCAGGCACGAGAGCGCGGGCTGGTGCTCGTCGAGGCGATCAAGACCGCCTTCGCGCCGGGGTTCCAGCGGATGGTCGCCCTGGCCCGCAGCGGGGCGATCGGCCAGGTCCGCTCGGTCGACGCCACCTTCACCAAGCTGGTCGACGAGGGCCGCGAGCTGGAGGCACCGGCCGGCGGCAGCATCAGCGAGCTGGCCAGCTACCCCCTCGTGGCGGTGGTCAAGCTCCTGGGCACGGAGGTCACGGACGTCCGGACCACCTCGTTGCGCCCGGAGGGGTCGGACGTCGAGGTCTACTCCAAGATCGACCTGACCTTCCGGCACGGCGAGGCCACCGCGCGGACGGGTCTGGGCGTCAAGGCCGAGGGCGACCTCGTGGTGGCGGGGAGTGCGGGATACCTCTACGTGCCCGCGCCGTGGTGGAAGACGGAGTACTTCGAGGCCCGCTTCGAGGACAGCCGGGAGAACAAGAAGTACTACTACAAGTTCGACGGCGACGGCCTGCGGTACGAGCTCGCGGAGTTCGCCTGGCTCATCCGCAACGAGACGGCCGAGTCCTACAAGCTGCGGGCGGCCGAGTCCGTGGCGATCGCCGACATCATCGAGCGGGGGCGGGCAGACGCCCGGGTGATCCGCTGATGACCTCCGCGCCCCCGCCGGAGGGACCCCCCTCGGTGTCGAACGGCGCGCGGGTGCGCGCCACCGTCCGCGACGCGCGCTTCCACCTCACCCGGCACGCCCGGCGCGTGCTGCGCCGCCGGCTCGTCGCCGCCCGCCGGTCCGACAACGCCGTGCTGCAGCGGGCCTACGTGCTGGGGCGGCAGACGGCCCGCCGCACCCTCAACACGGTGACCGACCGGCAGGTCGGCTGGGTGGCGACGCTCTGGTCGGCCCGCTGGCTCGACGGCACCACGTACGAGCTCACCGGGTGGGCCTACGAGCGCGGCTACGGCCACCAGCAGCCCCCGCAGATCGAGGTCGAGCTGCGCCGGCGGGGCTCGGCCCCGGTCCGGGCCCGGGTGGAGCCGGTCACCGAGATGGAGATCAACGGACTGGCCCGTCGCGCGGAGTTCGACTACGCCAACACCGCCTTCGTCGCGCGGTTCGACCTGGCGCCCCTCCTGGCCGGCACGGACCCGCGGCCCTGGCGGGTGCACCTGCGGGTGACCGGGGCGGACGGCCGGTCCTCCTCCGGCACGCTGAAGGCACGTCATCGCGCGGGATCGGCCCGGGTCCTGGGCGCCCGCACCTTCCCCGGCGGGGTCCAGCTCGTCCCGCGCTGGGTGCGCCGCCGCGGCCTGTCGCTCGAGCGCCGCGTGCCCGGCGCCACGGCCGCCCACGTCGAGGTCCAGGGCCGCGAGGTCCGGGCCCGGGTCGAGCTGCGCGGAGTCCGCGCCGTGCGCGCCGAGCTGGTGTCGCGCGACGCCCGTCGTCCCCTGACGCTCGAGCGGGTGGACGGCACGCCGGGCACGGTCCTGGTGTCCGCGCCGGTGCCCGAGACCTGGACCACGACGTGGCTGGAGAGCGACCTGCTGGTGTCGGACACCGACGAGACCTCGACGCAGGGGGCGCGGGAGAGCAGCGCCGACGGCGGCCTGGAGGAGGTCACCGCCGAGCAGTCGGCCCCCACGGCTCCGGCGCCCGAGGGGGACGAGCACGAGGGCCAGCGTCTGGTCGCGCAGACCTACCGCCTGGTCGTCGTCGACGAGCAGGGCGTCGAGCACGTGGCCGCCACGCCGCTCGACCAGTCCGACCCCGTGCAGGACCCGCGTTCCGGGCTGCTGGCGTACTCCGGCGACGGCGGCAGCCTGCTCCTCGGGGAGACCCGCTCCCAGCTCGTGGTGAGCGAGGCGACCCTGGAGCCCGGCCCCGACCCCCGGCTGGTCTTCCGCGGCACCTGGGGCGGGCCCGGGGACCAGCTGTCACTGAGCCTGGTCGGTCGCCGGCAGACGCTGTCCGCCCACCTGGACCTGGCGGACGACGGCACCTGGTCGGCCTCGACGGACCTGCTCCAGGGGCAGTGGGGCGGACCCGCCCGGCTGCCCCGCACCGGCAGCTACGTGCTGCGGGCGGTGGACCCCACCGGCGGGACGGTGCGGGTCATGACGGCCCCCTCCCTCATCGCCCGGACGCCCGAGAAGCTGCCGTTCGACGAGGCCCGCCTGCGCTGGGAGACCGGCCGCGGCCGGTCGTTGCGGCTGCGGGTGGGGCTGACCCGCGGTCCCGACGAGCTCGGGTCCTACCACCAGCGGCGCATGGACGCCGCCTACCTGCACGGTCCCCACGAGCCTCAGCAGTCGGTCTACCTCGAGTCGTTCTACGGGCGGCTCGCCACGTGCAACCCGTTCGCGATCGACGCGGTGATCGCCCGGGAGCACCCCGACTGGGTGCGCTACTGGGGGGTCACGGACCTGTCCGTGCCGGTGCCCGAGGGCGCGATCGCCGTCGTGGAGGGCACGCAGGCGTGGTTCGACGCGCGGGCGACGTCGCGCTACGTCGTCGTCAACGACTGGCTGCGCAGCAGGTTCGTGCGGCAGCCCTTCCAGACGGTCCTGCAGACCTGGCACGGCTCGATGTTCAAGCGCATCGGCCTGGACCGCCCGACCGCAGGCGCCTCCACCCGCGCCGCGCTCCTGGTCGAGCGGGACAAGTGGGACGTCCTGCTGAGCCAGAACCACCACAGCACGCGGATCTTCCGCAGCGCCTACGCCTGGGAGGGCACCTTCTACGAGGAGGGCTACCCGCGCAACGACGCCCTGGTGGACGGGTCCGGGGAGCACGTCCGCGAGCGGCTCGGCATCCGCCCCGACCAGAAGGCGGTCCTCTACGCGCCGACCTGGCGGGACAACACCGCCGGCATGGTGCTCTTCCTCGACCTGGAGCGGCTCACCGCCGAGCTCGGCGAGGACTACGTCGTGCTGCTGCGCGGCCACTCCCGCACGGTCGGGCACGGGCGCAGCGTGGAGCTGCCCGGCGTCATCGACGTCACCACCTACCCCAGCATCACCGAGCTCTTCCTCGCCGCGGACGCGATGATCACCGACTACTCCTCGGTGATGTTCGACTTCTCCGTCACCCGCCGGCCGATGATCTTCTACGTCCCGGACCTCGACGAGTACCGCGACGACGTCCGGGGGGTCTACTTCGACCTCGCCGAGGAGGCGCCCGGCCCCGTGGTGAGCACCCAGGACGCGGTGGTCGACGCCATCCGGACGATGGACGACACCGACCGCTACGCGGAGCGGTACGACGACTGGGTCGAGCGGTTCAACCACCTCGACGACGGGCGCAGCGCCGAGCGGGTCGTGCGGCGTCTCTTCGGCGAGGGCTGACGCCGCTCGGTCAGAGCAGCGCGGCGAGGGTGCCCGCCAGCGAGCGGGGACGTCGGACGGGCCGCCGGACCGTGCTGCGGCCCCGGCTGGGTGCCGCGCCCAGGTGCGGGCGCCGGTCCTCGGCCCTGCGCCAGGCCAGCTCGTCGACCGCCGCGGCGACCGACTCCTCCCCCGCCGTGTCGGGCAGGACGGTCTCCGCCGGCCCCGCCTGCGGCAGCGGTGCTCCCCCGGCGACCAGCAGGAGGCAGGGCAGGGACCGCTGGGCGCACCACGCCCGGTCCTGCTGCTGCGCGGGCCAACGGACGACCCGCACGGGAACCCAGCCAGTGGTCACGGCCGCTCCTTCATCTCGACGTGCGGACACCGCCAGTCTGCCCCGACGCCAGGGGCACCGAGCGCCAGATCGGCCCGGATCGGCAAGGGTTCACGGCACGTTCACGCGCCCGTCCCCGACCCGTCGCGCAGGCGCCTCCGCACGTGACGACGGGCCGCTCCCTGGAGGGAGCGGCCCGTCGTCCGGAGCGGTGCGGGTCAGCCGTCGCTGCCCGGCGTGGTGCCGAGGTCGCCCATCTCCATGACCTGGTCGGCCGGGGGAGCCTCGATCTCCTGGGGCTCGCCCCAGTTGTCCATCATCATCTCCGCGGTCATCCCCTCGAGCTCGAAGCTCAGCTGCCGCATGAGGTTGTCGTCGTCCAGCCAGACGTCGTAGGTCACCGGCTCGTCGCCGACCGCGGCGGTCATGGCCGCCGCGTCCTCGCCACCGGCCTCGGCGATCGCCTGCGGGTCGACGGTGACCTGGTAGTGGCCCATCTCGGTGCCGTCGACGTCCTCGTCGCCCAGGAAGAGGACCTGCTGGGCGCCCTCCTCCCACGCCTCCCACTGGGTGGAGACGTCGATGTCCTCCATCGCCGCGGCCTGGCCGAGGACGTCCTCGCCGGCCTGCATGTACATCCCCTCCGGCGTGACGCCGGGCATGGCGAGGTAGAGCTGGCCGTCGGTGGTGATCATCTCCAGCTCCCCCATCTCCGGCATCGTCATCATCATCTGCATGGCGGCCTCGTCCCCGCTGAGATCGACCGCCCCGTCGGCCTGGATGGACTGGCCGTCGGCCTGCATGTCCATGGTGAGCGTGTAGCTCGAGAGCGTCTCCTCACCCGGCTCCTGCAGCATCGCCAGGAACTCCTCGACCGGGATCTCCTCGCCCTCGGCGGCCTCACCGCCGGAGTCCGACTCGGACTCCTCGGCGGTGTCCTCGGCGGCGGTGTCCTCGGCGCTCTCCTCCTCGCCGTCCGGCGTGCTCTCCTGGGTCGCGGCCTCGGTCGGGCTCGCGGCGTCCCCCTCGGAGCCCCCGCCGCACCCGGTGAGCCCGAGGCCCAGGATCCCTGCGCTGACGACCGCGCCGAGGCGCATCCTCGTGGTGCTCATGTGTCCGTGCCCTTCCCTACGGTGCCGGCCCGACGGCCGTCGTGGTGGAACCATCGTGGCACAACGCACCTGTCGGTTCTGCCCAGCCTGCGGTGCTGTGGTCGAATGGGTCGTCTGAAACCATCCCTCCAGCAGAACGCAGGAACCACCACGTGACCGGCAACGCCACCTTCCGGCACCGCGACACCGCCGTGCTGTCCGTCACCGCTGTCGACGCCCCGGTCGTCAAGACCTCGGCCGAGTTCGACGAGGTGATCGGTGACTCCTACACCCGCAACGGGCTGCGCCCGGGCATGCTGGCCAAGCTCGCCGGCATCTCGGAGCGCCGGTGGTGGCGCGAGGACCAGACCTTCGTCGACGGCGCCGTCCAGGCGGCGCAGGAGGCGCTCGCGGAGGCGGGGGTCGACGCCGGTCGGGTCGGTCTGCTCATCAACACCTCGGTCAGCCGGGAGCACCTCGAGCCCTCGATCGCGGTGTCCATCCACCAGGCGCTCGGGCTGCCCACGGCCTGCCTGAACTTCGACCTCACCAACGCCTGCCTCGGCTTTGTCAACGGTATGCAGCTCGCCGCCACGATGATCGACGCCGGCCAGATCGACTACGCCCTGGTCGTGTGCGGCGAGGGCTCGCGCACCCCGCAGGAGCGGACCCTGGAGCGGCTCTCCGGGGAGGACGCCACGGCGCAGGACATCGTCAGCCAGTTCGCCACCCTCACGCTGGGCTCGGGCGCGGCCGCGATGCTGCTCGGCCGGGCCAGCGAGCACCCCGAGGGCCACCGCGTCGTCGGGGGCGTGACCCGCGCGGCCACCGAGCACCACGAGCTGTGCATCGGGGACTTCACCGAGATGCGGACCGACGCCCAGGGGCTGCTCGTCGCCGGCATGGGGCTGGCCAAGCAGCTGTGGGCGGACGCCGCCCAGGAGTTCGACTGGAGCGACATGGACCGCTACATCGTCCACCAGGTCTCCCAGGTGCACACGAGCAAGACGGCGGAGTCGCTGGGGCTGGACCAGTCGCGCATCCCGCTGACCTTCCCGACCTACGGCAACGTGGGACCCGCCGCGGTGGCGATCACCCTCGCCAAGGAGACCGGCTCGCTGGAGCGCGGTGACCGCGTCCTCATGATGGGCATCGGCTCCGGGCTCAACATGACCTGTCTCGAGATCGACTGGTGAGCTGAGCGACACCGTCGTGCCCACCGCTGCCCGCACCCCGCGCCAGTCCGTCCACGACCCCGCCCGCCGGTCCGCGCACGAGGAGGTGGGGCTGCCGCCGACCGGCGTCCCGGGGGTGGACCCGGGCTGGTCCCGGGTGGTCCTCGCGCCGGACGCCGACGGGCTGACCCGTCGGTGGCACCTGCTCGACAACGGCCCGCAGCTGCAGGCGGCCGGCGTCCCGGTGCGCGGCACCGTGCTCGCCGTCCACGGCAACCCCACCTGGTCCTATCTGTGGCGCCGCGTGCTCGAGCAGGCACCGACCGGGTGGCGGGTGGTGGCGGTCGACCAGCTCGGGATGGGCTGGTCCGAGCGCCCGGGCCGGCCGCGCACGCTGGCCCAGCGGGTGGACGACCTCGCCGGTCTCACCGAGGCGCTCGACCTCCGCGGCCCCGTCGTCGCCCTCGCGCACGACTGGGGCGGCCCGGTCGCGCTGGGGTGGGCGCTCGCGCACCCCGACCTGCTGGCCGCGGTGGTGCTCACCAACACCGCCGTGCACCAGCCGGTCGAGCACGCCGCGCCGGCGGTCATCCGCCTCGCCCGGGCCCCGATGCTGCTGGCGCGGGTGTGCCGCACCACGCCGGCCTTCGTGCGGGCGACCACCGCCCTGTCCCGGCCCGCGCTGCCCCGGGAGGTGCGCGACGCCTTCGCGGCGCCCTACGCGAGCGCGCGCCGCCGGGACGCCGTCGCGGACTTCGTGCGCGACATCCCCTTCGAGGACGACCACCCCAGCCGGCCCGCCCTCGACGCCATCGCCGACGGGGTGCGCGGGCTCGACGTGCCCGCGCTGCTCGTCTGGGGCCCCCGGGACCCGGTGTTCTCCCAGCGCTACCTCGAGGACCTGGTGGGTCGCCTGCCGCAGGCCGACGTTCACGTCTGCCCCGGCGCCTCCCACCTCGTGCTCGAGGACAGCCCGGAGGCGGTCGGCGTCGTCTGGGACTGGGTGCAGCAGCAGGTCCCGGGTGGCGCGGCCGCCCCGGACGGGCCGGGTGACGGGGCGCCCGTCGAGCACCGCGGGGCGACGACCGTACCGGTGGCCGTGGACCTCCGCCGGCCGGACGAGACGGCGGTGGTGGAGCTCGGGGGCCCGCGACCGCGGCAGGTAACCTTCGGCGAGCTCGGCCGGAGGGTGGACGCCCTCGCCCGCGGCCTGGCCGGCCGGGGCGTGCGACCCGGTGACCGGGTCGCGGTGCTCGTGCCGCCCGGCATCGACCTGACCACGGTCGTGTATGCCGTCTGGCGCCTCGGTGCGGTCGTCGTCATCGCCGACGCCGGCCTCGGCCTCGGCCGCCTGGGGGCGGCGCTGCGGGGCGCCGGCCCCCGGCACGTCATCGGGATCACCCCGGCGCTGGCCCTCGCCGCGCTGACCCGGGTGCCCGGCCGGCGGATCCGGGTGGACCGCTCCGGGTCGACGCTGGCCGACCTCGCCGCCAAGGGGCTCCGGCACGACACCCCGTTGCCGGAGGACCTGGACGAGGACGCCGACGGCGCGGTCCTGTTCACCTCCGGCGCCACCGGACCACCCAAGGGGGTGGTCTACACCCGCCGCGGCCTCGGCGCCCAGGTGGCCCTGCTGCGCGACACCTTCGGCTTCGGGCCCGGCGAGCGCTTCGTGGCGGCCTTCGCCCCCTTCGCGCTCTACGGCCCGGCGCTGGGCCTGACGAGCGCCGTGCCGGACATGGACGTGACCGCCCCGCACACCCTCACCGCCGACGCGCTCGCCCGGGCGGTCGACGCGGTCGGGGCGACCATGGTCTTCGCCGCGCCCGCCGCGCTGCGCAACGTCGTCGCGACCGCGGGGTCGCTGACCGCGCACCAGCGGGAGGTGCTCGCCGGACCGCGGCTGGTGCTCTCCGCCGGCGCCCCGGTGCCGACCTCCCTGCTGCACGAGGTGCGCGCCGTGCTGCCGGGCGCGCAGACGCAGACGCCCTACGGCATGACCGAGGCCCTGCCGGTGGCCACCCACGACCCGACCGCGTCGGCCTCCGGCCCGGGTGCGGCGCCACCCGGCGCGGGGGTGTGCGTCGGGGCGCCGGTGCCCGGCGTCGAGGTCGGCATCGCCCCGCTGGACGACCTCGGGGAGCCGGCGCAGGAGCTGCGCAGCGACCCGGACGTGGTCGGCGAGATCGTCGTGCGGGGGCCGCACGTCAAGGACCGCTACGACCGGCGCTGGGGCGCGCAGCGGGCCAGCGCCCGCCCGGCGGGGTGGCACCGGACCGGTGACGTGGGCCGGCTGGACGAGCAGGGTCGGCTCTGGGTGGAGGGCCGGCTGACGCACGTCGTGGCGACGGCCGACGGGCCGGTCACCCCCTACCCCGTCGAGGACCGGGTGCGGGGCCTGGACGGGCTGGCCGACGTGGCGGTGGTCGGCGTCGGCCCGGCCGGGACCCGGCTGGTCGTCCTCGTGCTCGTGCCCACCCGGCGGGCCGGCCCCCTCGCCCGCGCCACCGGCGCGCCCCGGGGGGCCCGGGCGCTGGCCGACCCGGAGCTCGCGGCCCGGGCCCGCGCGTCGGCCGGGGTGCCGGTGGCGGCGGTGCTCGTGCGGGACTGGCTGCCGGTGGACGTCCGGCACGCGAGCAAGGTGGACCGCACCGCGCTGGCCCACTGGGCCGAGGCCGTCCTGCACGGGCAGCGCCGGACCCGCCGGGGCGGGGCACCCCGCACGAGGAGCCGCTGATGACCGGGCGGGTGCTCGTCACCGGCGCGAGCGGGATGCTCGGCGGGGCCGTGGCCGACCTGCTCGCCGAGCGCGGCTGGGACGTGACCGTCATGCAGCGGCGGCCCGCCGGCGGGCCGCACCGCGAGCTGCTCGGCGACATCCGCGACGCCGACGCCGTGCACCGGGCGGTGGCCGGGCAGGACGCCGTGGTGCACCTGGCCGCCAAGGTCGACGTCGTCGGTCCGTGGCGCGACTTCGTGGACGTCAACGTGCGCGGCACACGACGTGTCATCGAGGCCCTGCGCGCCCAGGGCGGTGGCCGGCTGGTGCAGGTCAGCTCGCCCTCGGTGGCCCACACCGGCCGCTCCCTCAGCGGCGCCGGGGCCGGGCCCGCCACGCCGATGCGGGCGCGCGGTCACTACGCCCGCACCAAGGCGGCCGCCGAGCTCTTCGCCCTCGAGGCGGACTCCGGGCAGCTGCGGACGACGGCGGTCCGGCCGCACCTCGTGTGGGGACCGGGCGACACCCAGCTCGTCGGCCGGATCGCCGAGCGCGCCCGGCAGGGTCGGCTGGCGCTGGTCGGCGCGGGCACGGCGCTGGTGGACACGACCTACGTCGACAACGCCGCCTCCGCCCTCGTCGCCGCGCTGGAGCGGATCGAGGTCGCCCACGGCCAGGCCCTCGTGGTGACCAACGGCGAGCCGCGGCCGATCGGCGAGCTCGTCGGTGACATCTGCCGCGCAGTGGGAGCCCCCGCCCCCCGCCTGCACCTGCCCACGCCCCTCGCGTGGGGGCTCGGTGCCGCCGTGGAGGGAGCGACCGCGCTGTCCGGACGCCTCCCCGGGGTCCCGACCATCACCCAGCCGCCGATGACGCGCTTCCTGGCCGAGCAGCTGTCCACGGCGCACTGGTTCGACCAGCGGCACACCCGGGAGGTCCTGGACTGGCGGCCGTCCGTGACCATCGACGAGGGCCTCACCCGCCTCTGAGCCGCGCGCGACCGCAGCGGTCGTGCCGCCCCACCGGCCGTCCTGAGGGCGCACCCGGTGCACCCGCGCTGCTCGGGGAGCGGCCCGGGCCGGACCTCTCCCCCGGCGGCGGCGCAGCGCTCACCTAGACTCACGGCATACCGCTCACGTCAAGGAGGACACCATGGCCGAGGCCGTCATCGTCGCCGCCGCCCGCACCCCCATCGGCCGCGCGTTCAAGGGGTCGCTGACCACCGTGCGCCCGGACGACCTGGCCGCCGGCGTCATCCGCGCGGCCCTCGAGCAGGTGCCCGGTCTGGACCCGACCACGGTGGACGACCTCTACCTCGGGTGCGCCGAGCCCTGGGGCGAGCACGGCTTCAACATGGCCCGGGTGGTCGGGGTGCTGCTCGGGCTGGACACCGTGCCCGGCTCGACGGTGAACCGCTTCTGCGCCAGCTCGGTGCAGACGACCCGCCAGGCGATGCACGCCATCAAGGCGGGTGAGGGCGACGTCTTCATCAGCGCCGGCGTCGAGTGCGTGTCCCGGTATGCCGACTTCTCCGGCGCGGGGGGCGGCAAGGAGTCCTGGCGCAACCCCCTGTTCGCCGACGCGGTCGCGCGCACCGAGGCCCGGGCCGCCTCCAACGAGACCTGGACCGACCCGCGCGAGGACGGCCTGCTGCCGGACGCCTACATCGCCATGGGCCAGACCGCCGAGAACGTCGCCACCTCCCTCGGGATCTCCCGCGAGCGCCAGGACGAGTGGGGGGTGCGCAGCCAGAACCGCGCCGAGCAGGCCATCGCAGACGGCGTCTTCGCCCGTGAGATCGCGCCGGTCACCCTCGCCGACGGCACCGTGGTCAGCACCGACGACGGCCCGCGCCCCGGCGTGACCCTGGAGAAGGTCAGCCAGCTGCAGCCGGTCTTCCGCGAGGGCGGCACCGTCACCGCCGGCAACTGCTGCCCGCTCAACGACGGGGCCGCCGCGCTGGTCGTCATGAGCGACACCCGTGCCGCCGAGCTCGGGCTGACGCCGCTGGCCCGCGTGGTCTCCACCGGGGTGTCGGCCCTCTCCCCCGAGATCATGGGCCTGGGCCCGGTCGAGGCCTCCCGGCAGGCGCTGGCGCGGGCGGGCATGAGCATCTCGGACATGGACCTCTACGAGATCAACGAGGCCTTCGCGGTGCAGGTGCTCGGCTCGGCCGACGCCCTCGGCATGGACGAGGACCGGCTTAACGTCCACGGCGGCGCGATCGCCCTCGGCCACCCGTTCGGCTCGACCGGCGCCCGCATCTCCACCACCCTCATCAACGCCCTGCAGACCCGCGACGGCCAGTTCGGCCTGGAGACCATGTGCGTCGGCGGGGGCCAGGGCATGGCGATGGTCCTCGAGCGGCTCTCCTGACGGCCCGGACGCGCCCCCCTCGGGCCCCTCGTCGCGACCTGAGCAGAGAAAGGCCCCCCAGACAGCGGCTGCACCCCCCGAGTCGGGCACCTTTCTCCGCTCAGGTGCAGGTATGACGTGGGCCGGCTCGTCGTCGCGGGCCCGCACGTCTGGCGATCGACCGGTAGCCTGACGCCGATCTGTCCGTTCCCCACCCCCCTGAGGTGACCCCATGGCTGCTGGTCTGGCTGCCCTGCTCGACGACATCGCGGCGCTCGCCCGCATCGCAGCCGCGTCCGTCGACGACATCGGTGGCGCCGCCGGTCGCGCCGGGGCCAAGGCCGCGGGCGTCATCGTCGACGACGCGGCGGTGACCCCGCGCTACGTCACCGGCGTGGACCCCAGCCGCGAGCTGCCGATGATCAAGACCATCGCCATCGGCTCGCTGCGCAACAAGCTGCTCTTCATCGTCCCGGCGATCCTGCTGCTCAGCATCTTCGTGCCGTGGCTGCTCACCCCGATCCTCATGCTCGGCGGGTGCTACCTCTCCTACGAGGGCGCGCACAAGGTGCTGGAGTGGCTGGGCGTCGGGCACGACGCGTCCCACGACGCCCCGGCGGTGGAGCGGGGCCCCGAGGCGGAGAAGAAGGTCACCTCCGGCGCGATCCGGACCGACTTCATCCTGTCCGCCGAGATCATGGTCATCGCGCTCAACGAGGTGAGCGAGGAGCCGCTGCTCAGCCGCGCGATCATCCTCGTCGTGGTGGCGCTCGGGATCACCGCGCTCATCTACGGCGCGGTCGCGCTCATCGTCAAGATGGACGACATCGGGCTGGGCCTGGCCCAGCGCGAGGGCGAGGGCGCCCAGCGGTTCGGCCGCGGCCTGGTCGCCGCCATGCCGATCGTGCTGCGCACGCTGACGATCGTCGGCGTCGTGGCCATGCTGTGGGTGGGCGGGCACATCCTGCTCGTCGGCATGGACGACCTCGGCTTCCACCCGATCTACGAGTTCGTCCACCACGCCGAGGAGGTCGTCGCCGGCCTCGTGCCCGCCATCGCCGGCGTCCTCGCCTGGCTGACGAACACCTTCTTCTCGGCCGTCCTCGGCCTCGCCGTGGGCCTGGCCCTCGTCGGCGTCGTCTCGCTCCTGCCGATCGGCAAGAAGCACGACGACCACGCCGGGACCGAGGCGCACTGAGCTGCCGACCGGCAGCCTCGGTCAGGGCAGGCTGCGGCGCAGGGCGGTGAGCCTGCCCGCGAGGTCGGCCTCGGGCAGGCCGGCCTGCCGCCAGTCGTAGACCATGACCCGCAGCTGGTCCACGACCACCCCCGGGCCGAGGTCGGGCACACCCGCCCGCTCCTCGCCCGTGCGGTCGGCCACCGCGTCGGCGAGGTCCTGCACCACCTCACGCACCCCCGGGTATGCCGTGCCCGCCCGGTCCAGGGGGAGCTGCTGCCAGCGGCGGACGACCCGCTCGGTCTCCGTGTCGACGACAGCGGACGGCCCGCCGGCAGACGAGCTGCCGGCGGGCCGTGTACCGCTCATGTCGTGCGGGGTGCTCAGTCGCTGCTCTGCAGGATCGCGAAGAGCCGCAGGAACTCGATGTAGAGCCACACGAGGCTGGCGACGAGGCCGTGGCCCAGCAGCCAGGAGTACTTCTCGGGGGCGCCGCCGCTGACCGCGCGGTCGATCGAGTCGAAGTCGACGGCGAGGCTGTAGGACGCGAGCCCCACACCCAGCAGCGAGACGAGGATGCCGAGCGGGCCGCCGTAGATGCCCCAGCCGTCGCCGAAGCCCAGGAAGGAGGCGCCGATGTTGACGAGCAGGAAGACCATGTAGCCCATCGCGACCATGCCGAAGATGCGCCGCGACTTGCTCGTCACCTTGATGAAGCCGGCCTTCCAGCCGATGAACATGCCTGCGAAGGTCGCCAGGGTCGCCACGACGGCGGTCGTCACGACGCCGTCGTAGAGCGCGTTGAAGGTCACGCTGACGGCACCGAGGAAGAGACCCTGCAGCACGGCGTGCACCAGGATGAGGCCGACGTTCACCTTCTTGCTGAAGCCGATGGCGAAGCTCAGGCCGAGCGAGCCGAACATGCCGACCAGCCAGATCGGCATGGCCACCTCGGGCCGGGGCCCGACGAACATCCACGTGGCGGCGGCGACCGCGACCACGATGCCGAAGAGCATGAGCGACTTGACGACGACGTCGTCCAGCGTGAGCCGACCGGTCTGCGCCGGGCCGGCGGGCGGCTGGTCGTAGAGGTCGCGCAGCTGCTGGTCGGACATGCTCTCGCTGGGCCCGGGCTGGTAGCCGGCGGGGAACGTGGGCTGACCCTGGGGAGGGGCGTAGCCCTGCTGGGCGTAGCCGCCCTGCTGCTGGCTGCCGAAACCGGCATACCCGCCCTGGGCGGCCTCCTTGTCGATGCGGTTGAAGACCGGGTTGACGGCCATGGATCCTCCAAGTAGGTCGGCACCGGGGCCGTGCGACCCCGGTGTCTGGTGTCACCAGGATAAACGTGCGAGGCCACCGGGGGATTCCGGTGGACGGGGCGAGCCTGGTGCGGGTCGGCGGGGCGGGCTATCCTGGCCTGCGCCCCCACGACGAGGAGACGCATGTCACACCGCACCGGCTCGGTCGCTCTCACCGGCGTCCTGACCCTGGCCCTCAGCGCCGGCCTGGCCGCCGCGCCGGCACCGGCCGCGACCACCGCGCCGGTCGCCGCCACCCCGCTGGCCACCCAGCCGGTCAGCGACGCGGCCTACCCGCACCAGGACCCGCTGCCCGAGCCCCCGGTGGACGAGACGGACGCCGCCCTCAAGCCGGGCCTGACGCCCTACCACGACATCGCTCGTCGGCTGAACGCCGCGATGGCCGGCTCGGACCGCGTCTCCGCGCAGGTGCTCACCGACACCCCGGGCGGCCGGCAGGTCTACCTCGTGACCCTGACCGCCAAGGAGAACGCCAACCAGGCCCGCCGGCAGGCGGCCTACCGCGACCTCATCACCGAGGACCCGGAGGCGGCCGCGCGGGACCAGCGGCTGGCGCAGCAGTACAAGACGCCGATCGTCGTCAACGCCAACATCCACGGCAACGAGTTCGAGGGCACCGACGCCGCGCTGCGGCTCGTGGAGGACTACGCGACGAGCGACGACGCCGCGGTGAAGCAGCTGCTCAAGCGCTCGCGCATCCACCTCGTCATCTCGATGAACCCGGACGGCCGGCACGACAACACCCGCCGCAACTCGGCCGGCTTCGACCTCAACCGCGACTTCGTCACCGCGACCCAGCCCGAGACCGTGGCCGTCCGCGACGCGCTCATCGCCACCCAGCCGCTGCTCATGCTGGACCTGCACGGCTACGTCAACGGCACCCTCGTCGAGCCCACGACGCCGCCGCACGGGGAGAACTACGAGTACGACCTCTTCATCAAGCACGCCTACCCCAACGGCCTGGGCATGGAGGAGGCCATCAACGGACTCGGCTACGACGAGAGCGACGGCGTCCGTCCGGTCCAGGTGCCGCTGCGCGACTGGGACGAGGGCTGGGACGACTGGCCGCCGATCTTCACCCCGCAGTACGCCGCGCTGCACGGTGCTGTCGCGCACACCATCGAGATCCCGCTGCGGGTCAACAACGCCTCCTACGACCTGCCCGCCGAGGAGCTGCGGCGGCGTTCCGCGATCAACACCGACATCGCCCACGCGGCGATCTCCGGGACGCTGGAGTATGCCGCGGAGCACCGCGACGAGCTCCTCGCCGACCACATCGAGATCTTCCGCCGCGGTGAGGCCGGGGAGCCGCAGACGCCGGTCGAGGAGGGGCTCTTCGACGGCGTGATCGGGCCGGAGGACGTCTACACGACCTCCTACCCGCGCGCCTACGTCGTCCCCGTCGGCGAGGGGCAGCGCTCCGCCCCGGCCGCGGCTCGGCTCGTGGACTTCCTCGTCGACAACGACATCGAGGTGACCCGGCTCGAGCAGGAGCGGCTCATCGCCGGCCGGTCCTACCCCGCCGGCAGCTACGTCGTGGACATGCACCAGGCCAAGCGCGGCATGGCCAACACCATCCTCGGCCGCGGCACCGACATCTCGGACCGGGTCGACGCGATGTACGACATCTCCGGCTGGAGCCACGCCCTGCTCTGGGGTGCCAGCGTCGACACGGTGCCCGACGGCGACCCGCTGCGCGTCAGCGGCGGGCTGGTCGACGGCGCCGACGCCACCGGGTCGCTCGCCGACAGCTCCACGGGGTGGCTGCTGCCGATGGAGGACCCGGCGGACGTGCAGGCCGCCACCCTGCTGCTGGAGCAGGGCGTCCCGGTCGAGCTGCTGGCCGACGGTGCGCTGCTCGTCCCGGCGGACTACCCCTGGGCGGCGAGCAACGTCGTCGACAGCTTCGGTGTCGAGCTGGCCGCCGCTCCCTCGGGGGCGTCCGGCGAGGCCCTCGAGGCCTCCGACCGCGTGGTCGGGGTCTCCGGCAGCGCCGAGGAGCGCTGGGCCCTCACCGAGATGGGCCTGACCGTGCGGGAGGTCAGCAGCGCCGCGCTCAACGACGGGCTCGACCTGTCCGACCTCGACGCGCTCTACGTCTCCACCGGTCTCGACTGGGCCGACCTGTCCGACGAGGCCCGCGCCGAGGTGCAGGACTTCCTCGCCGACGGCGGCGGCATCGTGGGCCGCGGGGTCGCCGGTGCCCGCCTCAACGACGCCGTGGACCTCGTCGAGGCCACCGCCGTCCGCGGCCGCAGCGACGCCAACGGCGTGGTGCACGTCGAGAGCGACGCCGCGAGCCCGATCTCGGCGGCGGCGACCCGTGAGACCTTCGTCTACTCCCCCGTGTGGTTCACCGGGCTCGGCGACGACGTGCGGGTGGACCAGCGCCTGGGCGAGGAGCCCCTGGTCAGCGGGCACTGGCGGGCCACGTCGGCCGGCGAGGGCGGCCCCGGGGCGGCTGCCGGGCAGGCGGTCGTCGTCAGCGCCGAGACGGACGGCTCGCGGGGCGTGCTCTTCGGCACCGAGCCGCTCTTCCGGGCCCACCCGAAGGGGCAGTTCGCCCTCGTCGCGCGGGCGCTGCTCTGGGTGGGGTCGGACGCCGGCTAGGCGGCCCGCCCCTGTAGCCCAATCGGCAGAGGCAGCCCACTTAAAATGGGTTCAGTGCGGGTTCGAGTCCCGCCGGGGGCACCCACGACGGCCTGAGACGCCGGTCGGCGTGTCGTCGGCCCAGGCGCTCACGTGCGCGGCTGAGCCGGTGGGCCCGGGCGTGTCGTCGGCCCAGGCGTTCACGTGCACGGCTGAGCCGGTGGGCCCGAGCGTGTCGTCGGCCCAGGCGTTCACGTGCACGGCTGAGCCGGTGGGCCCGGGCAGGATGGGGGTATGCCGCACCAACCCTCGCCGGACCCCGTCCCCCCGGACGCACCGCACCCGGTCACCGGTGACCCGTTCCCCTCCCCCGTGCCGCCCGGGTCGGGGTGGCCGCAGGACCCGGCGCCGCCCGGCACCCGGTCGGCCCGCAGCGAGGGCGGGGTGCGCAGGCAGGCGGCCGGGTCCCCCGGCCTGGCCACCCTCGACGCACGGGTCAGCGTCTGCGCCGCCTGCCCGCGGCTGGTGGCCTGGCGCGAGGAGGTGGCGGGCACCCGTCGGGCGGCCTACGCCGACCAGCCCTACTGGGGACGGCCCGCCGCCGGCTTCGGGGACCCCGCGCCCGAGATCCTCGTCGTCGGTCTCGCCCCCGCCGCCCACGGGGCCAACCGGACCGGGCGCATCTTCACCGGCGACCGGTCGGGCGACTGGATCTACGCCGCGCTGCACCGGGCCGGCTACGCCTCGCAGGCCTCGTCCACGCACGCGGGGGACGGCCTGACCCTGCGCTCGGTGCGCATCACCGCCGCGGTCCACTGCGCGCCGCCCGGCAACGCCCCGACGGCGGCCGAGCGGCATACCTGCGGGGCGTGGCTGGAGCGCGAGCTGGCCCTCGTGGAGCCGACGCTGCGCTCGGTCCTCGCGCTCGGCGGCATCGGCTGGGACGCCTTCCTGGCCGGGGCGCGGTCCGCCGGGTGGCAGGTGCCCCGGCCCCGTCCCCGGTTCGGCCACGGCGCCGAGGCGAGCCTGCGGAGCGCGACGGGGCGATCGGTGCGGCTGCTCGGCAGCTACCACGTCAGCCAGCAGAACACCTTCACCGGCCGGCTCACCGAGGCGATGCTGGACGAGGTCATCGCCCGGCTGTGAGCCGGCCGGCGGTGGTGCGCCGGGCTCAGTCGGCGGGCAGGAACACCCGGTTGGGGATCTGCTCGTAGTCGGCCGGGTCGATCGAGGAGATGCTGCCGTCGGCCACCGAGGTCAGCAGACCGCGCAGACCCACCTCCACCTGCTTGGTGAGGTAGCCGTTGCGCTTGTTGCCGTCGTACTGCGTCTGGCTCGACGTCTCGAAGAGCACCGTCGCGCTGCCGCGCAGGGCGAACGACCCGAGGGCGGTGCCCGGCAGGTTGATGTCCTGCGGGTAGAGGGTCAGGTCGCCGAAGCCCGACTCGCCCCGGCCCTGGAGGGCGTCGTAGACCGCGACGTTGGCGCGGCGGGAGGCATCGTAGTCGTACTCGGGCCAGTCACCGAACTCGGAGGGGTCGGCGATGAAGCGCCCGGAGATCGACAGGCTGGACATGTTGTCGGTGCCCTCCTGCTTGTAGCAGGACCACTGGTTGTGCAGGTCGACGAAGTAGTCGACCGTGCCGAACTCCTGCTCCAGGTCGCTGTAGACGTCGCGGGAGGCCTGCGCCTCGGGCGTGATGTACCACCCCGTGTCGGCGCTGGTGCCGGGGAAGTCCTCCGGCTGGGGCACGTAGTCGAGGTCGGGGTTGAAGTCCCGGTTCACGTCGAAGCCGGGCACCGAGTCGCGGTAGTTCCACGACGGCTCCACCCCCGCGAGCTGCGGGAAGGCCTCGACGACCTCGTCCCAGGACATCTGGTTCTGGCGGGTGTCGTTCTCGCCGCCGTCGACGTTGAGCCGGGGGATGCCGACGAGGGTGATGTTCTCGCGCAGCTCGCGGGCCTGGGCGGTGTTGCCGCCCATCTCGCGCAGCAGGTTGAGCAGCGCCTCGGTGCCGTGGTTCTCGTTGCCGTGGATCTGGGTCTGGACGTAGACGACGGTGTCGCCCTCGCCCACCCGCGCGACGTGGATGTCGCGGCCCTGGTTGCTCTGCCCGGCCACCTCGACGTCCACCCGGCCCTGGGTGGTCTGCTCCAGCTTCTGGACCTCGCGGGTCAGCTGCGCGTAGTCGACGAAGGCGGTGTTGTTGTCGCCGGGCTCGGTGCCGCAGTGCGAGTTCTCGGGCACGGCCTGGGCGCTGAGCGGGACAGCCGCTCCGGCGACGAGGGCGAGCAGGGCTGCGCCGGTCAGGGCAGGGGTGGACTTCCTCATGGGGCGTCTCCTTCGACGGTGGGGGAAGTTTCCACCCCATCGGCTACCGCCCGGTAGGACAACCGGAGGCAGGAGGACTTGACCAAACCCTTACCCGGGGCGGGTCGTCCGCCTCGCCGGACCGGCCGGCCCCGGGTCAGGCCTGGGACAGCGCGATGCCGTCGAGGATGTCGGCCTCGGAGGCGCGCACGGTCCGCAGGCCGGAGTCGTGGGCCACCCGCTGGACGACGGTGCGCCACACGAGGGCACCGGCGCCGATGACGTCGACGCGACCCTCGTGCATGAACGGAAGGTCCCGGCGGCGTGAGCGCGGGCTGAGCAGCAGGTCGGTGCAGGCGTCGACCACGGTGTCGACGTCGAGCTCGGCGCCGTGGATCCGGTCCCGCTGGTATGCCGGCAGCCCCAGCGCGTGGGCGGTCACCGTGGTGACCGAGCCGGCGAGACCGACGAGGGTGCCGACGCCGGAGAGGTCGACGGTCCCGGCCACGTCGTCGACGGCGCGGACGATGTCGGACAGGGCCGCCCAGACCTGGTCCTCGCCCGGCGGGTCGTCGTGCAGGTGGCGCTCGGTCAGCCGCACGCACCCGATGTCCACCGAGCGGGACGCCACCACCGAGGTGCCCGTCCGGTCCCCGAGCACGAGCTCGGTCGACCCCCCGCCGATGTCGACGACGAGGAAGGGGCCCGGGGCCCCGGCGTCGCGCAGCGGCCCGGTCGCGCCCGCGAAGGACAGCGCGGCCTCCTCCTGCCCGCTCACCACCTCGGGGGTGACGTCGAAGGACCCGAAGGCCTCCTGGACCCCGGCGACGAAGTCGGCCGCGTTGGAGGCGTCCCGGGACGCCGAGGTGGCGACGAAGCGGACCCGCTCGCAGCCCAGCTCCCGGCACTGCTCGGCATACCCCCGCGCCGCGGTGAGGGTGCGCTCCATCGCCGCCGCGCCGATCGCCCCGGTCGCGTCGATACCCTCGCCCAGCCGGACGATCTGCATCTGCCGGGTGACCTCGCGCAGGACGGGGGCGTCACCCTCGCCCGGCCCGAGGTCGGCCACGAGCAGCCGGATCGAGTTGGTGCCGCAGTCGACGGCACCCACGCGCGTCATGCCGCGGACCCGCCTGCCCGCCTCGCCTCCGGGGCCTCGCCGTCGGGGGCCTCGCCCTCGGTCCGGGGCTCGGGCAGCGGGTGGTGCTTGGGGCAGGAGTCGCAGCGCTCGTCGTCGACGGCGGACACGCCCGTGCAGCAGCCGCCCTCCCACCAGTCCGGGAGGGCCGCGACGGCCTCGTCGCCCAGCGGGTTGACCCCCGGCCCGGCGGCCAGGCTGTGCGCGACGAGCACGTGCAGGCACTTGACCCGGTTGGGCATGCCGCCGGCGCTGATGCCGGCGATCTCCGGCACGTGGGCCAGCTCCTCGCGGCGACGCAGGTAGTCGTCGTGCGCCTGGGCGTACTCCCAGCGCAGGCCCTCGTCCTCGGCGAGCCGCTTCGACATCGACTTCATGAGCCCCTCGCTCTCCAGCGTCGAGATTGCGCCGGTGAGCTTGGGACAGGTGGCGTAGAAGCTGGTGGGGAAGGGGGTGCCGTCCGGCAGACGCGGCTCGGTGCGGATCACCGTGGGGCAGCCGCAGGGGCAGCGGTGCACGATGGCGACGACGCCGCGCGGCTCACGGCCGAGCTGACGGGTGATGACCTCGAGATCCTCCTCGGTGGGAGTCTCGTCGAGCGTGGTGCGGTCGAGTTCGCTCATGTCCTTCTCTGCGGGGCCGTGCTCCTACGGCTCCGTGGTCTCGGGGAGCCCCTCGTTCGCGATCGTGACCGACTCCCAGACCTGGGTGTACCACGGGCTGTCGGCCATCACGTCATCGCTCACCGGGGCCATTCCTGGCAGCGCCTCAGTGTAGTCGCTCCCGGTGTCGTCGATGACGGTGAAGGCCGTCTCGCCCTCCTTGACGAAGCGCAGCCGCTCGCGGGCCTGCTGCTCCACGTAGTCCGGGTCCTCCCAGCGGGCCAGCTCGCGCTCCAGCGCGTCGATCTCCTCCTGCTCGGCGGCGATCTCCTGGTGCAGGGCGCCGATGTCGGCCCGCTGCCGGAGGTACCCGGAGAGCGCCGGCGCGAGGACGAGCGCCATGACGACGAGCAGGACCCCCAGGGTGATGAGCCGGCGCACGTGCACCGGCGCCTGCCGCTGCGTCGTCGTCGCGGGCGGTCGCGAGCGGCCGCCGGGCCGGCGGGCCGGGGTGCGCCGCACGGGGCCGGTGGGGCGGCTGCCGGCGCGCGAGGTGCGCCGGTCGCGCGGGCCACGGGCCGTGCTCATCAGGGCTCCTCGACGCTCGGTGGGGTGGGTGGGACGGGTGAGGCCAGGGTATGCCGTCCGCCGGGCGGCCCGCCGGACGCCACGCGGCACGGCCGCCGGGAGGGCCCGGCGGCCGTGCCGTGGTGACTCAGCCGCGGAAGCGCGGGAAGGCGCCGACGCCGGCATACACCGCCGCGTCGTCGAGCTCCTCCTCGATCCGCAGGAGCTGGTTGTACTTCGCGACGCGCTCGGAGCGGGCCGGGGCGCCGGTCTTGATCTGGCCGCAGTTGGTGGCCACCGCCAGGTCGGCGATGGTGACGTCCTCGGTCTCGCCGGAGCGGTGGCTCATCATGCAGCGGAAGCCGTTGCTCTGGGCGAGCGCGACGGCGTCCAGGGTCTCGGTGAGCGAGCCGATCTGGTTGACCTTGACGAGCAGCGCGTTGGCCGCGCGGTCGGTGATGCCGCGCTGCAGCCGCTCGGGGTTGGTGACGAAGAGGTCGTCGCCGACGAGCTGGACCTGGTCGCCCAGCTGCGCGGTCATCTGGGCCCAGCCCTCCCAGTCGTCCTCGTCGAGCGGGTCCTCGATGGAGACCAGGGGGTAGGCGTCGACCAGCTCGGCGTAGTACTTCACCATGTCGGCGGCCTTGCGCTTCTTGCCCTCGAAGGTGTACTTCCCCTTCTCGAAGAACTCGCTGGCGGCGACGTCGAGGGCCAGGGCGATGTCGGAGCCGGGCGTGTAGCCGGCCGCCGTGATGGCCTCGACGATGAGGTCGAGCGCGGCCCGGTTGGAGGCGAGGTCGGGCGCGAAGCCGCCCTCGTCGCCGAGGCCCGTCGACAGCCCGCGCTTCTTCAGCACGGCCTTGAGCGCGTGGTAGACCTCGGTCCCCCAGCGCAGCGCCTCGCGAAAGCTCGGGGCCCCGACCGGGGCGATCATGAACTCCTGGATGTCGACGTTGGAGTCGGCGTGCGAGCCGCCGTTGAGGATGTTCATCATCGGCACCGGCAGGACGTGCGCGTTGGGCCCGCCGACGTAGCGGAACAGCGGCAGACCGGCGGAGTCGGCGGCGGCCTTGGCCACGGCGAGCGAGACGCCGAGGATGGCGTTGGCCCCGATCTCCCCCTTGTTGGCCGTGCCGTCGGCGGCCAGCATCTCGTTGTCGACGAGGCGCTGCTCGGAGGCGTCGAAGCCCAGCAGGCGCGGCTCCAGGTCGTCCATCACGGCGGCGACGGCGTTCTCGACGCCCTTGCCGAGGTAGCGGGTGGCGTCGCCGTCGCGACGCTCGACCGCCTCGAAGGCGCCGGTGGAGGCGCCGGAGGGGACGGCGGCGCGGGCGACGGTGCCGTCGTCCAGGCCGACCTCCACCTCGACGGTGGGGTTGCCTCGGGAGTCGAGGATCTCGCGGGCGATGATGGCGTCGATGGCAGCCATGTGCGCTCCTTTCGGTGGGGCGTCTCGGGTCGTCCGGCAGCACTGGCGGGCTCTGTCGCGGCTCAGCCTAGCGCCGCGGGCAGGCGGCAGCAGGCTCGCGCCCCGGGGCGGCCGGGTCAGCCGCTCCGGTCGCGGGCGGCCGCCTCGACCGTCCGGAGGGTATGCCGCAGCGCCCGGTCGGCGTCGACCCCCTGCCCGCGCAGCTCGAGGACGGCGCGCAGCAGCACCGCGCCGGCGTCGCCGTCGGCCTCGAGCCCCGCCGTCGCGTCGGACAGCCAGCCGTCCTGACCGTCCCGCCCCAGTCGCGAGGCGACCTTGGCGGCGCGGGCGAGCGAGGGCAGACCGGCGGGGATGCCGTCCAGCGGGTGCTCGCGGGCGGCGACCCCGGCGTCGGCGCGCTCCTGCGCCTTGATCTGCTCCCAGGCGCGGGCGACGTCCTCGGCCCCGTCGACCTCGGTCCCGCCGAAGACGTGCGGATGACGCCGGACCAGCTTGGCGACGAGCCCGGCGGCGACGTCGTCGACGTCGAACGGCTCGTCCTCGTGCTCGGCCCCGACCCGCGCGTGGAAGAGCACCTGCAGCAGGACGTCCCCGAGCTCCTCGACGGCGTGCTCCCGGGCCGGGCCGGTCGCCTCGTCGAGGTGGTCGAGCGCCTCGACGGCCTCGTGCGCCTCCTCCACCAGGTACGGGGTGAGGCTGGCGTGCGTCTGCTGCGCGTCCCACGGGCAGCCGCCGGGCGAGCGGAGCCGGTCCATGACGGCCACGGCGTCCAGGAGCCGGGAGCCCGGGGTGTCCCAGGAGCCGACGAGCAGCTCCAGCGTCGGCGGGTCCTCCTCGGGGAGCTGCACCGCGAGCGCCTCGGCCAGGCCGGGGTCGCCGTCGGGCGAGCCGACCCACACCACGCGACCGGGCAGAGCCAGCAGCTCCGCGGCGCGCTGCGCCGGGCTCACCCCCTCCGCCCTGGCCATGTCGACGCCGGCCGCGCCCAGCGCGGCGGGCGTGGGGGCGGTCGGGTCGGCGGCGAGCACGTGGTCCGCCGACCCCAGCGCCTGCCAGGCCGCCGCCGACAGCAGCCCCGGCGCCACCCGGGGGGAGGTCAGCAGCAGGCTCAGCTCTCGGGCTGGACGATCCACTCGGGCACCTGAGGCAGGACACCGTCACCGGCCGGGCTCCACGCACCGAAGCGCGGGTTGACCTCCACCGGGAGGGCACCGAGGTCCTCCTGGGTGAGGGTCTGCAGCTCGGCCACGACCGGCGCGAGCTCCTCGTCGGACATCGCGGCCTGGTCGTTGATGACGGCGAGGTAGCGCTGGGCGCTCACGGCCTGCACGGTGAGGTCGCCCGCCTCCCCCTGGAGGCCGGCGTCGGAGAGCGAGCTGCGGACCTCGCTCTCGGTCACCTCGTAGCTCGTGCCCTCGAACCAGCCGCCGAGGAGCGGGGCGATGCCCGCCTGGTAGATCACCGTCGCCACGTCGACCGGCTCGGGCGACACCTCGCTGAGCTGCTCGGTCGCCTCCTGCACCTCCCCGACGGAGTAGCCGGTGCCGTCGATGACGACACCCTCGGTCATGCCGACCCCGCTGCACCCGGACAGGACGACCGCGGTGACCGAGGCGGCGAGGGGGAAGGAGTATGCGCGCTTCACGGTGCCCATCATCGCACGCACCCCACGGACCACCGGTCGTGCCATGCTCCTGCTCATGAACACGCTGAGCGACGCCGTCCTCGACCCCGCCACGCGCCCGCGCGTGGTCGACGCGCTCCTCGTCCTCGCCGACGCGGAGGTCTCGACCAAGAAGGGCATCTCCGGGACGATGCTCAAGACCGCCTTCGCCTGGGCGCGCAGGGCCAGCGAGAGCAACGTCCGCAAGGGGGTGGACCGGCTGCTCCCGGGCATGGCCCGGGCCCTCGACCCGCACTACGAGGCCAAGGGCGAGGTGCCCTTCGGCACCTACCTCTCCGACCCGGCGCGGTCCGGCCAGGTCGCCGACGAGCTGCTGGCCGTCGCCGACTCGGCGGCCGCCCGGGTCGAGGGCAACCCCCTCGGTCGGGTGTATGCCTCCTTCCGCGGGAAGGCGAAGGAGCACGTCGTCGCGGCCCTGCCCCGGCTCGGTGCCACCCTGGAGACCTTCGTCCGCTGAGGGCGCCTCGGGCGCAGCACGTCGGCGTGGGCGACCTCGGCAGGAGCGGCTGCTCGACGTCGCACCATCTCGGCGGGGCCCCTCACCCTGTGCATGCCGTACGCAGCCTGTGCGCGCCGAACCAGCCTGTGCGCGCCATACGCCGTCTGTGCACGCCGAACCAGCCTGTGCGCGCCATACGCAGGCTGTGCACACGGTAGAACCTCCGTACCGGCTGCAGATCCCTGCACAGATACGGGCGGGGCGGGTGTGGCGTGCACAGGTTCACCCGGGGCGGGTGTGGCGTGCACAGGGTTCACCCGGGGCGCACGTGGCGTGCACAGGTATGCCCGGAGGCGCGGAGTCCGCCAGCCTCGCCGTGCCTCAGGTGGCGCTGGCGGCGGCGATGTCGTCGAGCAGGACCGCGTGGATCAGCTGGGAGGCCCAGTCGAGGATGTCCTGGTCGCGCAGCGGCTTGCCGCCGACCGGGGCGGTCTTGGGCACGGGCACGAGGATCTGGCGCAGCGCGGGCTTGATGATCGTGCCCTTGTAGACCCGGGTGAGCCGCAGCTGCTGGCTGTCCCGCAGGTTCTCCACGGGCGCGAACCGGACGAGCTGGCCCTGCACGGCGATGTCGCTGATGCCCGCGGCGCGGGCGACCGTCCGCAGCCGCGCCACCTCGAGCAGGGTCTGCACCGGAGGCGGCGGCGCGCCGTAGCGGTCCACCAGCTCCTCGCGGATGAGCTCCAGCCCTTCCTCGTCGCCCACCTGGGCGAGCTTGCGGTAGGCCTCGAGCCGCAACCGCTCCCCCGGCACGTAGTCGTGCGGCAGGTGGGCGTCGACGGGGAGCTCGATCTTGACCTCGGCGGGGGGCGCCTGGCCCTCGCCCTTGAAGGCCGACACGGCCTCGCCGACGAGCCGGACGTAGAGGTCGAAGCCGACGCCCTCGATGTGCCCGGACTGCTCGCCACCGAGGAGGTTGCCGGCGCCGCGGATCTCGAGGTCCTTCATCGCTACCGCGATGCCGGCCCCGAGGTCGGTGTGCGCGGCGATCGTCTGCAGCCGGTCCACGGCCGTCTCGGTCAGCGGCTTCTCCGGGGGGTAGAGGAAGTAGGCGTAGGCCCGCTCCCGACCACGGCCGACCCGCCCGCGCAGCTGGTGCAGCTGGGAGAGGCCGAAGGAGTCCGCGCGGTCCACGATGAGGGTGTTGGCGTTGGAGATGTCCAGGCCGGTCTCGACGATGGTCGTGCATACGAGGACGTCGAAGCGGCGCTCCCAGAAGTCGAGCACGACCTGCTCCAGCCGGTGCTCGCCCATCTGCCCGTGGGCCGTCTCGACGCGCGCCTCCGGCACGAGGTCCCGCAGCCGGGAGGCGACCTTCTCGATCGAGCTCACCTTGTTGTGCACGAAGAACACCTGGCCCTCGCGCAGCAGCTCCCGGCGGACCGCCGCGGCGATCTGCTTCTCGTCGTAGCCCCCGACGAAGGTGAGCACCGGGTGGCGCTCCTCGGGCGGGGTCGCCAGGGTGGACATCTCCCGGATCCCGGTGATGGCCATCTCCAGCGTGCGCGGGATCGGCGTCGCCGACATGGCGAGCACGTCGACGTCCGTGCGCAGGGCCTTGAGCTGCTCCTTGTGCTCGACCCCGAAGCGCTGCTCCTCGTCGATGATGACGAGGCCGAGGTCCTTGAAGCGCACCGTCGAGCCGAGGATCCGGTGGGTCCCGATGACGAGGTCGACCGAGCCGTCCTTGATCCCGTCGACGACCTCCTTGGCCTGCTTGTCGCTCTGGAAGCGCGACAGCGCCCGCACGGTGACGGGGAACTGCGCATACCGCTCGGAGAAGGTCTGGAAGTGCTGCTGGACGAGCAGCGTCGTCGGCACGAGCACCGCGACCTGCTTGCCGTCCTGGATCGCCTTGAAGGCGGCGCGCACCGCGATCTCGGTCTTGCCGTAGCCGACGTCGCCGCTGATGAGGCGGTCCATGGGCACGGTCTTCTCCATGTCCGCCTTCACCTCCTCGATGGAGACCAGCTGGTCCGGGGTCTCGACGAAGGCGAAGGCGTCCTCCAGCTCGCGCTGCCAGGGGCTGTCCGGGCCGAAGGCGTGCCCCTGCGTCGCCTGGCGCGCGGAGTAGAGGCGGATGAGCTCGGCGGCGATCTGCCGGACGTGCTTGCGGGCGCGGGACTTGGTCTTCTGCCAGTCGGCACCGCCCAGGCGGTGCAGCGTGGGCGCCTCGCCGCCGACGTACTTCGTCAGCTGGTCCAGCTGGTCGGTCGGCAGGTAGAGGCGGTCCCCGGGATGACCGCGCTTGGACGGGGCGTACTCCAGGACGACGTACTCGCGGGTCGCGCCCTGCACCTGACGCTGCGCCATCTCGACGAAGCGGCCCACGCCGTGCTGCTCGTGCACCACGTGGTCGCCCGGGCGCAGCTGCAGCGGGTCGACCTGCTGGCGACGGCGCGAGGGCATCCGGCGCATGTCCTTGGTGCTGCCGCCGGTGCCCTGCTGGCCGGTGAGGTCGGACTCCCCCAGCAGCACGAGCCCGTCCTCGCCGAGGAGGAAGCCGTGCCCCACCCGCCCGGTGCTCACGACGACCCGGTCGGTCGGCAGGGGGCCCTCCCCCAGCGCGTCGAGCCGCTCGAGCACCTGGTGGGCCACCTCGTGCTCGGTCAGCACCTCGCCGACCCGCCGGGCCAGACCGGGACCGTCCAGCGCGACGACGACCGGGCGGCCCCGGGCGAGCCACCCGCGGGCGTCCGCGACGATGGCGTCCACGTCGCTGCGGTAGGCCGTCGCCGGGGCCGAGGGCACGTCCAGGGTGTGCAGGGCCGGCTCGCCGTCGCCGCCGGACGGCTCGCCCGAGGTCGCGTCCACGAACTCCTCGAGGGACTCGTCGGCGGCGAAGGCCGACAACGACCACCACGGGCGGCCGGAGCCCAGCGCGTGGCCGCGCATCTCGGCCAGCGACCAGGAGGAGGCCGTCCCGAGCACCTGCTGCAGGTCGATCGGGACGGCCGCGCCGCCCCCGGCCGCGGCAGCCCACCCGGCCTGCATGAACTCCTCGCTCGTGCGCACCAGGTCGTGGGCGCGGGTCCGCACCCGCTCCGGGTCGAGCACCACCACGCCCGCCCCGTCGGGCAGCACGTCGACCAGGGTCTCCATGCCCTCCACGAGCGCGGGGGCGAGCGACTCCATCCCCTCCACCGCGATGCCCTCGGCGATCTTGGCGAGCATGTCCTCGGCGCCCGGCAGGACGTCCACGAGCTCCGCGGCGCGGGCCCGCACCGCGTCGGTGATGAGCACCTCACGGCACGGCGGGGCGTAGAGCCCGTGCCCCGCCATCTCCAGGCTGCGCTGGTCGGCGACCTTGAACCAGCGCACCTCCTCGACCGTGTCGCCCCAGAACTCCACCCGGACCGGGTGCTCCTCGGTGGGCGGGAAGACGTCGAGGATGCCGCCGCGCACCGCGAACTCGCCGCGCCGCTCGACCATGTCGACCCGGGTGTAGGCCGCCGCCGCCAGCGCCTCGACGACGTCGGTGAGCGGGCGGTCCTCGCCCGGGCGCAGCGCCACGGGGACGAGCTCGCCCAGGCCTCGGACGAGCGGCTGCAGGAGGGCACGGACGCTCGCGACCACGACGCGGACCGGACCGGTGGCAGGGTCCTGCCCGGAGAGGTCCGGGTGCGCGAGCCGGCGCAGCGTGGCCAGCCGGTGGCCGACGGTGTCCGAGCGCGGGCTGAGCCGCTCGTGCGGCAGCGTCTCCCAGCTGGGGAAGCCGGCCACCACGTCGGGCCCACCGGGCAGCAGCTCGCCCAGCACCCCGACCAGGTCGTCGGCCTCGCGGCCGGTCGCCGTGACCGCCAGCAGCGGCGGGGCGGGGTCCGCCCCGGTGGGGCCGGCGCCCTCGTCCGCGCGCGTCGCGAGCAGCGCCACCAGCGCCGGGTGCAGCCCCGGCGCGGCGGACACCTCCACGGCCTGCTCGCCGCGGGTCCGCGCCTCGAGCACGGCGGCGACCTCCGCCTGGGTGCGCAGGGCGGCGAGGAGGGGGGCGAGCGGCATACCGGGAGACCTCACGGGAGAGTCGGGGGGAACGACGACCCAGTCTAGGTCCGGTGACCGACGGACCCGACTCCGCAGGAGGGCGACCACCCCAGGGTGGCGGCGCGCACCCTCATCGGGCAGGATCAGGAGGTGTGAGCCACTCGACACCTCGCTCCAGGACGCTGCGCCCGGGAGCGGCGGGGCTCCTCGCCGTGGGGGCCGCGCTGGCCCTGGCCCCGGCGGTCGCGGGCAGCGCCGCCGCGGAGCAGCCGAGCTACCTCGAGGACGCGGTCCACGACCCCGCCGACGTGCTGAGCGACGCGGAGGAGGCCGCCGCCACGGAGCAGATCGAGGCGCTGCGCGAGGAGACCGGGCTGCAGCTGTTCGTGGCCTACGTCGACACCTTCGAGGACTCCTCCGGCGCCACGGTCGGCGGTGAGGAGTGGGCCACCCTCACGGCCGAGGAGTCCGAGATGGGCACCGGCGACCTGCTGCTGGCCGTCGCCGTGGACCAGCGCGCCTACGGCGTCGGCGACGCCGGTGGCACCCTCTCCCCGGAACAGGTCGAGACCGTGCAGCTGCAGGACATCGAGCCGCGCCTGGCCGAGGACGACTGGGCGGGGGCCGTCGAGGGGGCCACCGCGGGCTTCGCCCGCGAGTATGCCGGCGACTCCTCGGGCGGCGCCGCCGGCGGCGCGGACGACGACCAGGTCCAGCCCACCTCCTCCGGCGGGCTGGGCGGCGCGTTCCCGCTGCTGTTCTTCGCCCCGCTCGTGGTGGGCGGGGTCGCGATGGCCGTCCGGAGCCGGCAGCGACGCCCGGACCCGGGCGCCCCCGTGCCGCCCCGCGCCCAGGGGCGCAGCCTGCCCGAGCTGCACCGCGAGGCCGCCGAGGCGCTGGTGGGGATGGACGACGCGGTGCGCTCGGCGGGCGAGGAGCTCGACTTCGCCCGGGCCCAGTTCGGCACCCAGCGGACCGAGGCCTTCGGCGCCGCGCTGGAGCGGGCCCGGCGGTCCGCCCGGGAGGCCTTCAGCCTGCGCCAGCAGCTGGACGACGACACCGAGGAGCCGGAGAGCGTCCAGCGCGGCATGCTCGCCCGCATCCTCGAGCTGACCGGGACCGCCCGGGCCGAGCTGGACGCGCAGACCCAGGAGTTCGCGCGGCTGCGCTCGCTGCAGGACCGCGCGCCGCAGTTCCTCGCCGAGCTCGCCACCCGCGCCCGGGAGACGCGCGAGCGGCTCCCCGCCGCCGAGCAGGAGCTGCGCGGTCTCGCCGCCCGCCACCCGGCCAGGGCCCTGGCGACGGTGCGCGGCAACCTGGCCCAGGCGACCAACCTGATCGACTCCGCCGACGGCTTCGTCACGGCCGGCCGGCAGTCGCTGGAGCGCGACGACCGCGCCGCGGCGGTCGCGGCGGCGCGCGCCGCGGAGGAGTCCGTCGGCCAGGCCGCGACCCTGCTCGACCAGGTCTCCACGGCCGACGCCGAGCTGCGCGGGGCCGAGGAGGCCATCGGCGCCGGCATCGCCTCGCTGTCGGCCGACCTGCAGGACGCCCGCCGGCTGGGCGGGTCCGAGCCGACGGTGACCCAGGCCGTCCACCGGGCGCGGGCCGCCATCGAGCAGGCCCAGGCCAGCCGCGACGGCGGCGACCCGTTGCGTGCCCTCGCCGAGCTCGACGCGGCCGAGCACGACCTCGACGCCCTGCTCGAGCCCCTGCGCGAGTCGGACCGCCACCAGGCCAAGCTGCGCGGCGACTTCGAGGCGAGGGTGAGCCGGGTCGGGGCACGGCTGCGCAGCATCGACCAGACCGTCGCGACCCGTCGTGGCGCGGTGAGCAGCGGTGCCCGCACCCGCATCTCGGAGGCGCTGCGGCTCTACGACGACGCGGTCGCCCGCGCGACGGAGTCGCCGACCGCGGCCATGCAGCTGCTCACCCGGGCCGAGCAGCTCGGCGAGCAGGCGCTCACCGAGGCGCAGCGCGACGCCGACCAGTGGGGCGGCCCGGGCGGGTTCGGCGGCCCGTCCTCGGGCCGTGGGCAGCGGGGCATCGACCCCTGGTCGCTCGTGCTGGGCGGCATCCTCTCCGGCATGGGCAGCTCGCACCGGCACAGCGGGGGCTGGGGCGGGGGCGGGTCGTTCGGCGGCGGGAGCGGTGGCGGCTTCGGGGGAGGGTCCTTCGGGGGCGGCTCCTTCGGTGGCGGCGGAGGAGGGGGGACGTTCTCGGGAGGCCGGTTCTGAGGCACCCCGCCCACGCACCGGGGCGAGCGCAACCGGTGGTGGTGCCGGGACGTCATACCCTCGACATCTGACCAGCGTGACCCCGCGACGACGCGGGCGGAGAAAGGACTCAGTACATGACCCAGAAGCAGACGATCCTCGGCCGCGTGGGGCAGCTCGCCCGGGCCAACATCAACGCGCTGCTGGACCGCGCGGAGGACCCGGAGAAGATGCTGGACCAGCTGGTCCGGGACTACACCAACTCGATCGCCGAGGCGGAGGAGGCGGTCGCGCAGACCATCGCCAACGTGCGCATGGCCGAGGGGGACCTGCAGACCGACCGCGAGGCCGCCGCCGAGTGGGGCCGGAAGGCGGCAGCGGCCTCGGCCAAGGCCGAGGAGATGCGCGCGGCGGGTGACCCCGACGGCGCCTTCAAGTTCGACAACCTCGCCCGGGTGGCGCTGGGGCGGCAGATCCAGCACGAGGAGGACGTGCGGACCGCCGAGCCCACCATCGCCCAGCAGAACCAGACGGTCGACCAGCTCAAGGCCGGCCTGGTCACCATGAAGACCAAGCTCGAGGACCTCAAGGCGCGGCGCAGCACCCTCGTCGCCCGCGCCCGCTCGGTCGAGGCGCAGGAGAAGGTCCACGACGCGATGTCCTCCATCGACGTCATGGACCCCAGCAGCGACCTGTCCCGGTGGGAGGACAGCATCCGCAAGCAGGAGGCGATGGTCGCCGGCCGCGCCGAGGCCCGGTCGACCAGCCTGGAGGACCAGTTCGCCGAGCTGGAGACCAGCAGCGGGGACGCCGAGATCGAGGCCCGCCTCGCGCAGCTGAAGAACCAGGGCGGCTGAGCTCCCGACAGGGCCGCCAACACGGCCGGGCGCGCGCCCGACCCGTGGTCCCGTCCACTCACACCACAGCAGCCGCAGGCGTCACATCGTGCGGGGACATGTTTGTCGGCACGAGGTATGTCGCCGGCAGACGGGCATGTCCCCGCAGCCGGTGACGGGAGTGCCCGGCGGTGCCGGTGGGACGAGCGGCCTGGGCGGGCCCTCCCCGCACCGTGCGACCCACGGGTCGTGCGGGGGCGGTGCGGGCCAGGCTCGACCGGCGGGCCACCGCCCGACGTGCCGTCCGCTCAGCGGGCGTGGAAGCGCTGCTGGGTGGCCTCCAGGCCGAGCTGGGCCAGGTCGACCACGGCGTCGGCGCCGTCCCCGACGAGCAGCTCGGTCTCGACCCGGTCCTTGACCGGGAAGTCGGACAGGACCCAGTCGGCCGGGTCCTGCCGGCCCGGGGGCCGCCCGATGCCCAGGCGCACCCGCAGGTAGTCCCTGCTGCCCAGCGACTGGCTGACCGAGCGCAGCCCGTTGTGCCCGCCCTCGCCGCCCCCACGCTTGAGCCGCACCTGGCCGGGCTCGATGTCCAGCTCGTCGTGCACCACGACCACCCGCTCGACCGGCACCTTGTAGAACGAGGCCAGGCCGGCGACCGGCCCGCCCGAGACGTTCATGTAGGTCATGGGCCGGGCCAGGACCGCCCGGGGCCCCGGGAGCCCGCCCGCGGCCGTGCCCAGCCGCACCTCGGCCGCCCACGCGCGGCCGGCCTTGTGCTGACGCATCCCGGCCCCCGCCTGCCGCGCCAGCTCCTCGACCACCATGGCGCCCACGTTGTGCCGGTTGCCGGCATACCTCGTCCCGGGGTTGCCCAGGCCGACCACCAGCCACGGTGCCTCAGTCATCGCTTCCTCGTTCCTCCTCGGACGCGGCGCGGCCGCGCCCGGAGGACACCGGGCGCGGCCACGAACACGCGGGTGCGGGCCGGAGCCCGCGACGGATCACTCGTCCTTGGCCTCGGCGTCCTCGCCGGAGTCGCCCTCGGCAGCCTCGTCGTCGGACTCCTCCTGCTCGATGCCGGCCTCGGCCTCGGCCTCGGCGAGCTCGGCCTCCGCGGCCTCCTCGGACAGCTGCTGGGAGACATTGACCACCAGCGCCTCCGGGTCGGTGACCAGGGTGACGCCCTCGGGCAGCTCGACCTCGCCGGCCAGCACCTGGGTGCCGGCCTCCAGGCCCTCGACGGACACCATGAGCCACTCGGGGATGCTGGTGATGGGGGCCTCGACCTCGAGCACGGAGTGGTCGGTGGTGACCAGGGTCTCCGGCGCGGCCTCGCCCTCGAGGTGGACGCCCACCTCGACGGTGACCTTCTCGCCCTTGCGGACGACGACGAGGTCGACGTGCTCAATGAAGCGCTTGATGGGGTCGCGCTGCACGTCCTTGGCGAGCGCCATGTGCGTCTCGCCCTCGACGTCCAGGGTGAGGACGGCGTTGGAGTGGCGCAGGGCGAGCATGGCCTCGTGGCCGGGCAGGGAGAGGTGCAGCGGCGGGGTGCCGTGGCCGTAGAGCACGGCGGGCACCTTGTCGGCGCGACGGATGCGGCGGGCAGCGCCCTTGCCGAACTCCGTGCGCTTCTCGGCGGGAAGGTTCAGCTGGTCAGCCATGGGAGAGACCTCGTTCAGGGGGGTATGCGGTGGGAAGGGTCAGGCCTCGACGCGGGACACGGCGCGGGGCAGCGCCCACCGTGAGCTCTTCGTCGATGACGGACACCGTGCAGCGTCCCTCGCCGAGGCAACGCCGGCCAGTCTATCGTCCAGGCGGGCGGGTCACGAAATCCCCCACCGTCACGTCCTGGACCGGCGATGCCGGGGGACGGGCCCCGGGGAGGTCGGTCCGGGAGGACGGGTCAGGCGCGGCCCTCGAACATCGAGGTGACCGACCCGTCCTCGAAGACCTCGCGGATGGCCCGGCTCAGCAGCGGCGCGATGGACAGCTGGGTGAGCTTGTCCATGGCGAGGGCCTCCTCGGACAGGGGCAGCGTGTTGGTGACGACCACCTCGGTGGCGACCGAGTTGGTCAGCCGCTCGATGGCCGGGTCCGAGAAGATGGCGTGCGTCGCGGCGATGACGACCTCCTTGGCGCCGTCCTTCATGAGCGCCTCGGCGGCCTGGCAGATGGTGCCGCCGGAGTCGATCATGTCGTCGACGAGGATGCAGGTGCGTCCCTCGACCTCACCGACGACGCGGTTGGCGACCGACTGGTTGGGCCGCTCCACGTCGCGGGTCTTGTGGATGAACGCCAGCGGCACGCCGCCCAGCTTGTTGCTCCACCACTCGGCGACCTTGATCCGGCCGGCGTCCGGCGAGACCACCGCGAGCTGGCGGTCGCCGTACTTCTGCCGGACGTGCTCGGAGAGGATCGGCGTCGCCATGAGGTGGTCGACCGGGCCGTCGAAGAAGCCCTGGATCTGGGCGGTGTGCAGATCGACGGTGAGGAGCCGGTCGGCGCCCGCGGTCTTGAACATGTCGGCGATGAGACGGGCCGAGATCGGCTCGCGGCCGCGGTGCTTCTTGTCCTGGCGGGCGTAGCCGTAGAAGGGGAGCACGACGGTGATCCGCTTGGCCGACCCGCGCTTGAGCGCGTCGACCATGATGAGGTGCTCCATGATCCACTCGTTGACCGGCGCCGTGTGGCTCTGGATGACGAAGGCGTCGCACCCGCGCACGGACTCGTCGAAGCGGACGTACAGCTCGCTGTTGGCGAAGGTGTAGGACTGCATCGGCACGAGGTGCGTCTCGAGCGCGTCGGCCACCTCCTCCGCGAGCCGGGGGTGCGCCCGCCCCGAGAAGACCATGAGGTTCTTCTCGGTCGTCTTGTGGATGCCCATCAGCTCTCCTGGTCGCTCGGGTCGGCGACGCGGTCGTCGCCGTGCTGCTGCGGTATGCCGTCGGCCGCGCGGTCGGCGGTGGCCGCCTCGGCGGCGGCCGCGGTCGGGGTGCCGGCCCGGCGACGCGCGACCCAGCCGTCGACGTTGCGCTGCCGCGAGCGGGCGACCGCGATCTGACCGGGCTCGACCCGGCCCTCGATCGTGGAGCCGGCCGCGACGTAGGCCCCGTCGGCGATGTCGACCGGTGCCACGAGCACCGAGTCGGACCCGACGAAGCTGTGCCGCCCGACGGTGGTGTGGTGCTTGGCGACCCCGTCGTAGTTGGCGAAGATCGTGCCGGCGCCGATGTTGGCGCCCTCCCCGATCGTGGCGTCGCCGCAGTAGGTGAGGTGCGGGACCTTGGCCCCCGGGCCGATGTCGGCGTTCTTGGTCTCGACGAAGCCGCCGATCTTGCCGCCCTCGCCCAGCACCGTCCCGGGCCGCAGGTAGGAGAACGGGCCGACCGTGGCCCGCGGGCCGATGAGCGCGTGCTCGGCCTGGGTGCGGACGACGCTCGCTCCGTCCCCGACCTCGCAGTCGGTCAGCGTGGAGTCCGGGCCGACGGTGGCCTCGGCCCCCACCGTGGTGGCGCCCAGCAGCTGGGTGCCCGGGCGGAGGACGGTGTCCTGCCCGATGGTGACGTCGGCGTCGATCCACGTCGTGTCCGGGTCCACGACGACGACCCCGTCGCGCATGTGCCGGGTGACCACCCGGCGGTTGAGCTCCTTGCCGAGCGCCGCGAGCTGCACCTTGTCGTTGACGCCCTCGGTCTGCATGAGGTCCGCCAGCGGGTGGGCGACGACGGTGCGGCCCTCCTCGCGGGCGATGCGGATGACGTCGGTGAGGTACTTCTCGCCCTGCTCGTTGGCCTGGCCCACCTGGGTCAGCGCGCGCCGGAGGACCTCCACGTCGAAGGCGTAGATGCCGGAGTTGAACTCCCGGATGTCGACGACGTGCGCGTAGTCGGGGTCACCCTCCTCGCGCCGCTTCCGGGCGTCCTTGAACTCCATGATCTCGGCGAGCTCGCCGTCGGCGTCGCGGACCACCCGGCCGTAGGTGCCGGCGTCGTCGACGACCGCCGAGAGCAGGGTGACGGCCGAGCCGCGCTCCTCGTGCACCCGGGTCAGCTCGAGCAGGGTCTCCCCGGACAGCAGCGGCACGTCGCCCATGGTCACGAGGACGGTGCCGGTGAGGTCGGCGGGCAGGGCGTCCAGCCCGCACTCGCAGGCCCGACCCGTGCCGGGCACCTCGTCCTGGTCGGCGACGAGCGCGTCGGCGTCCAGCTCGGCGACGTGCGAGGCGACCCGCTCCCGCTCGTGCCGCACCACCACGGCGAGGTGCTGCGGCCCGGCCTGGCGGGCGGCATGCAGGGCGTGACCGACGAGGGAGCGTCCACCGATCCGGTGCAGCACCTTGGGGATCGAGCTCTTCATCCGGGTGCCCTGGCCGGCGGCGAGGATGATCACGGCAGCGGGGTGGTGGGTCGGCACGGCACCGACTGTACCTCTGCGCCGCTCGCCCCGGATCCGGCGCTTGGCATGATGGGGGCGTGACCCCCAGCGCGAAGACCTCCCGACACCGGATGACCGGCCCCCAGCGGCGCCAGCAGCTCATCGAGGTCGGGCGCGCGCTGTTCGCCGAGCGCGGCTTCGAGGGCACCAGCGTCGAGCAGATCTCCGAGGCGGCGGACGTGTCCAAGCCGGTGATCTACGAGCACTTCGGCGGCAAGGAGGGGCTGTACGCCGTCGTCGTCGACCGGGAGATCCAGGCCCTGCTCGGGCAGATCACCGATGCCCTCACCGAGCACGAGGGCAACGCGCGGGCACTGCTGGAGGCGGCGGCCATGGCGCTGCTGGACTACATCGAGACCTCGACCGACGGCTTCCGGATCCTCGTGCGGGACAGCCCGCCGGGACAGTCGACGGGGTCCTTCGCCTCCCTCATCAGCGACATCGCGACCCAGGTCGAGCACATCCTCGCGGCCGAGTTCAAGCGGCGCCGGCTGGACCCCAAGACGGCGCCGCTCTACGCGCAGATGCTCGTGGGGATGGTCGCGATCCCGGGCGGCTGGTGGCTGGACTCGCGGCGCATGAAGAAGGAGGACGTCGCCGCCCACCTCGTCAACCTCGCGTGGAACGGGCTGGCCGGCATGGAGGCCCGCCCCACCCTGCGCAGCCGGGCCAAGGGCTGATCCCGCGCCCTGTGCAGCCGGGTCGGCGGCCCGGGGCGAACCGTTAGGCTGGCCGGTGCTTTCCCCGGTTGCTCTGCTGGTAGGGGCCGCCTGACTTTGAATCAGGATTAGCGACGTAGGTTCGATTCCTACCCGGGGAGCCCAGGGGCGGTCGCCTAGGGTGGTCGTCATGAGCCAGGCGCCGGACGACGAGGTCGATCGCATCGTCGCCGCCTGGGGGCGCGAGCGGCCCGACCTGGACGTCAGCCCGCTCGCGGTGCTGTCGCGGGTCTCCCGGCTGGCCCGTCACCTCGACCTGGCGCGACGCGCGGTCTTCGACGCGCACGGCCTGGAGTCGTGGGAGTTCGACGTCCTCTCGGCCCTGCGCCGGGCCGGCGACCCCTACGTCCTGACGCCGACGCAGCTGGTCCGGCAGACGCTGGTCACGAGCGGCACCATGACCAACCGCATCAGCCGGCTGGTCGAGCGGTCGCTGGTCGAGCGGGCCGCCTCCGAGGCCGACCACCGGTCCACGCTGGTGCGGCTCACCACGACCGGGCGCGACGTCGTGGACGCCGCGCTGGCCGACCTCGTGGCCGACGAGCGCGAGCTGCTCCACGGCCTGCCCGCCGAGCGGCAGGCCGAGCTGGCCCAGCTCCTCAAGGGTCTGCTCACCCCCTTCGACGGCAGCTGACCCCCCGCCGCACGACGCTCAGCCCTCGGCGGCCTCCGACGCCTCGAGCCACTCGAGCTCGAGGGCGTCCTCCTGGGCGACGAGCTCGGCGTCCTGCGCCGTGAGCCGGCCCAGCTCCTCCGGGTCGGTCGCCGCGGCGGCCATGCGCTCGTGCAGCCGCGCCTGCTGGGTGTGCAGCCGGTCCAGCGCCTTCTCTACCCTCGCCAGCGTCTTGCGCGCCTCCCGGACCTGCGCCGGCGAGTAGGCGGACGCCCCGGCGAACGGGGCCGCGGCACCGGGGGCCGCGCCACCGGGGTCCGCGGCGGACGGCATACCCGAGCCACCACGGCCGGCCGCCCCGCCCCGGAGGCGCTCGCGACGCAGCCGGAGGTACTCCTCGACGCCGCCGGGCAGGTCCCGCAGCGAGCCGTCGCCGAGCAGCGCCACCTGCCGGTCGGTCATCCGCTCCAGCAGGTAGCGGTCGTGCGAGACGACGAGCAGCGTCCCGGCCCAGCCGTCGAGCACGTCCTCCATCGCGGTGAGGGTGTCGATGTCGAGGTCGTTGGTGGGCTCGTCGAGCAGGAGGACGTTGGGCTCGTCCATGAGCAGCCGGACGAACTGCAGCCGTCGCCGCTCGCCACCGGACAGGTCGCCGACCCGGGACTGCTGGCGCCCGCCGGAGAAGCCGAGCCGCTTGGCCAGGGAGCTCGCCGAGACCTCTTTGCCGCCGATGAGGGTGAACGAGCGCACCTCGGTGACCGCGTCGATGACGCTCCACCCGGCCACCCGGTCCAGCTCGCGCAGCTCCTGGGTGAGGCACGCCATCCGCACCGTCTTGCCCGTCTTGAGCCTGCCCGCGGCCAACGGGTGCTCCCCCTGCAGCACGCGCAGCAGCGTGGACTTGCCGGCGCCGTTGACCCCGACCACCCCGAACCGGTCGCCGGGCCCGATCCGCCAGGTGACGTCGGTCAGCAGGTCGCGCTCCCCCACCCGCACCGTGCCGTCGAGCAGGTCGAGGACGTCCTTGCCGAGCCGGGTGGTCGCGAAGCGCACCAGCTCGACGCTGTCCCGGGGCGGCGGCTCGCCCTCGATGAGCTCGGTCGCGGCGTCGATGCGGAACTTGGGCTTGCTGGTCCGCGCCGGCGCCCCGCGGCGCAGCCAGGCCAGCTCCTTGCGGGCGAGGTTGGCGCGGCGCTCCTCGGTGACCTTCGCGATGCGCTGCCGCTCGACCTTGGCGAGCACGTAGGCGGCGTAACCCCCCTCGTAGACGTGGACCTCCCCGTCGGCGACCTCCCACGTCAGGGTCGAGACGGCGTCGAGGAACCAGCGGTCGTGGGTGACGACGACCAGCGCGTTGCCCGGCTGCGGCCTCCGGCCCGAGAGGTATGCCGCGAGCCACGCGACCCCCTCGACGTCCAGGTGGTTGGTGGGCTCGTCGAGGACGAGCAGGTCCGGGTCGGCGACGAGCAGCGAGGCGAGCGCCAGACGGCGTCGCTCGCCGCCGGACAGGGGGCCGACGACCGCGTCCCAGCCGCCGACGGCCGGCGCCCCGGTGCCGCCGAGCAGCCCGTCGATCACCTCCCGCACCCGCGCGTCCCCGGCCCACTCGTGCTCGTCCAGGTCGCCGAGCACGACCTCGCGCACGGTGGCCTCCGGCGCGAGGACGTCGGTCTGGCTGAGCATGCCGACGGTGACGTCGCCGGTCCGGATGACCCGGCCGGCGTCGAGGGTGCGCCGACCCGTGAGGACCGACAGCAGCGAGGTCTTGCCGCCGCCGTTGCGGCCGACCACCCCGATGCGGTCGCCGTCGAGCACCCCGACGGAGACCTCGTCGAGCAGCACCTGGGTGCCGGCGAGGAGGTGGGCGCGGTCGAGGGTGACGAGGCTGGGGCGGGCCGGCGCCATCAGCCGACCACCGGGCCGAGCGGCCCGGGACGGTCAGGGTCGCTGCGCGGGCGGGTCGGCTCCGGACCGGAGCGGTGGTGGACGATCTGGGCCCCCGGCACCGGGCCGACGGCGCGCACGATGTCGCCGGTCGGCCCGTTGGCGGCCAGCCCCACCGACAGGTCGATGGCCTCGGTCTGGGAGCCGACGAGGAAGGCGACGGTGGGTCCCGACCCGGACACCAGGGCCCCGCGGGCACCCAGGTCGAGCCCGGTGGAGAGGGCCTCGGCCAGCGCCGGCTGCAGCGAGACGGCCGCCTCCTGCAGGTCGTTGCGCAGCGCGTCGGCGACCTCGTCGGTGTCCATGCGCCGCAGGGCGGTCATGAGCGCACCGGACGGCTCCGGCGCCTCCACCTCGGCGCCGGCCTCGGTGCGCAGGCGGTCGCACTCGGCATACACCTCCGGCGTGGACAGGGAGAGCCCCTCCCCGGCCCACAGCACCCAGTGCAGCTCGCCGCGCGCGAGCACAGGGGTGATCTGCTCGCCCCGCCCGCTGCCGATCGCGGTGCCGCCGTGCAGCAGGAAGGGGATGTCCGAGCCCAGGCTGGCGGCGACCAGCTCGAGCAGGTCGTTCTCGACGTGGTCCAGGCCCCACAGCTCGCGGCAGGCGACCAGCGCGGCGGCGGCGTCGGCGCTGCCCCCGGCCATGCCCCCGGCCACCGGGATGTGCTTGTCGATGTCGATGCGCACCGGGTCGACCTTGGTCCGGCGGCCGCGGCGCTTGGCCAGCGTCTTGGCCGCGACGAGGGCCAGGTTGCTCTCGTCGGTGGGGACGCGCTCGCCCCAGGGCCCGGTGACGTGCACCGACCAGCGCTCCGCGGGCTGCACGGTGACGGTGTCGTAGAGGCTCACGGCGTGGTAGATCGTCGACAGCTCGTGGTAGCCGTCCTCACGCAACGGCCCGACCGAGAGCCCGAGGTTGATCTTGCCGGGCACCCGGACGGTGACGGAGTGCGCCTGCGTGCCCGTGGTCATGACCTCACCCTATGGTGTCGCCCACCGAGCGGCGCCCCGGGCGTCAGCCGACCGGGCCAGGGCCCTGACCTGCGGCGGCGTCGGCGATGCGGGTGAAGTCCTCCACGGTCAGCACCTCACCGCGGGCCCGCGGGTCCACCCCGGCCGCGGTGAGGAGCGCCTCGGCCTGCGCCGCCGATCCCGCCCATCCCGCGAGCGCGGCCCGCAGCGTCTTGCGGCGCTGGGCGAACGCCGCGTCGACGACCGCGAAGACCTGCTCCCGGGTCGCCGTCGAGGCCGGCGGGTCGCGGCGCACCATCCGCACGAGACCCGAGTCGACGTTGGGCGCGGGCCAGAAGACGGTGCGGCCGATGCGCCCGGCCCCGGTGACGTCGGCGTACCAGGCGGCCTTGACGCTGGGCACGCCGTAGACCCTGCCGCCGGGGCGCGCGGCGAGCCGCTCGGCCACCTCCAGCTGCACCATGACGAGGACGCTGCCCAGCGTCGGGACGGTCGCCAGCAGGTGCAGCACGACGGGCACCGCCACGTTGTAGGGCAGGTTGGCGACGAGGGCGGTCGGCTGCGGGTCGGGCAGGTCGGTGACCCGCAGCGCATCGGTATGCCGCACCGTCAGCCGGTCGGCGAGGTCCGGGGCGAGGTCGGCCACCGTCCGCGGCAGCTGGGCGGCGAGCGCCGGGTCGATCTCGAGGGCCGTGACGTGCCGGACCTGCGGCAGCAGGGCCAGGGTGAGCGAGCCGAGGCCCGGGCCCACCTCGAGCACGACGTCCTGCGGCCCGACCCCGGCGGCGCGCACGATGCGCCGCACGGTGCCCTTGTCGATGACGAAGTTCTGCCCCCACTGCTTGGTCGGGCGGAGGCCCAGCCGGTCGGCGAGGTCCCGGACCTGCGCCGGCCCGAGGAGCGCGGCTCCCGGCGGGTCGGTCGGGTCGACGTCGGGGTCCGCACTCACGAGCGGCATCCTCCCACGCGCCCGGACCTCCGAGGGGACCGGTCGACGGTCACCAGGGCCCGTAGACCGCCTCGCTGGTGGCCGAGAGCGCCTCGCACAGCTGGGGCACGGAGGTGGCGAGGGTGGCCGCCATGGCGCGCACCGTGAGCGGGACGAGGTAGGGCGCGTTGGCCCGCCCCCGGTGCGGGGTCGGCGTGAGGTACGGCGCGTCGGTCTCGACGAGCAGGTGCTCCAGCGGGGTGACGGCCAGAGCGTTGCGCAGGCCCTGCGCGTTCTTGAAGGTCACCGTGCCCGCGAAGGAGAGGTAGTAGCCGCGGCGCACGCACTCGCGGGCCATCTCCATGTCGCCGGAGAAGCAGTGCAGGACGGTCTGCTCCGGGGCGCCCTCCTCGGCGAGGATCCGCAGCACGTCGTCGTGGGCGTCGCGGTCGTGGATCTGCAGCGCCAGGCCGTGCTCCTTGGCCAGCGCGATGTGCCGCCGGAAGGCGTGGTGCTGCGCCGCGACGCCCTCGGGGCCGGTGCGGAAATAGTCCAGGCCGCTCTCGCCGATGACCCGGACGCGCGGGTGCCGTGCGAGCTTGCCGATCTCGTCGATGACGTCGTCGAGGTTGCCGGCGGCCTCGTGGCCCGGGGCCTCGTTGGGGTGGATGGCCACCCCGCCCAGCACGGCGGGGTGCTCGACCGCGACCCGCGCCGTCCACCGGGCGGCGGTGAGGTCGCTGCCGATCTGGACCAGCCGGTCCACCCCCACCGACCGGGCCTGGGCGACGACCTCCTCGAGGGGCTGCACGGTCGCGTCGTCCCGGGAGATGTCGAGGTGGCAGTGGTTGTCCACCACGGGGATCGGCAGCGGGTCGGGGGACGGCGGGCGGCCGGCCTCGCGGGCGCCGCTCATCGGGCGCGGGCGAGCGACGTCATACCCCTGCACCTGCCGTGTCCTCCACCAGCCCGAGGCGGGCGCGCTCCTCCTCGGCGACCGAGGGGTCGAGCTTGGTGAAGATCGGCGAGGGCTTGGCGACCGGCGCACCCACCACGACCGGGCGGTGCTCCCACCGCGGTGCCGTGGAGTAGTCCCCGGTGATGACGGGGTAGTCGGGCCGTGCCGGGTCGTCGAGGTCGGCGACGGTCTCCAGGCGGGGCATCGGCTGGAAGTCCCCCTCGCCGCCGAGCGCCTGGTGCACCGCGGTCGAGGAGTGCGGCAGGTAGGGCGAGAGGATCGTGTTGAGGTCGACCACCGCCTGCGCCAGGGTGTGCAGCACCGTCGCCAGCCGCTCCCGCTGGTCCTCGCCCTTGAGCTTGAACGGCTCGGTCGTGGAGACGTAGGCGTTGGCCTCGCCGACCAGGCGCATCGCCTCGGTGAGCGCGGCCTTCTGCTTGTGCGTCGCGATGAGCCGGCCGACGGTGCCGAAGCCGGCCGTGACCTGCTCCTGGAGGGCGCGGTCGACGTCCTGCACCTCGGCCGGCTGCGGGATCTCGCCGAAGTTCTTGGCGATCATCGAGGCGGTCCGGTTGACGAGGTTGCCCCAGCCGGCGACGAGCTCGGTGTTGGTGCGCTTGACGAACTCCGGCCAGGAGAAGTCCGAGTCGGCCGTCTCGGGCGCGGCGGCGGAGAGGAAGTAGCGCAGGGCGTCCGGCTGGTAGCGCTCGAGCACGTCGCGCACGTAGATGACGACGCCCCGCGAGGTGGAGAACTGCTTGCCCTCCATGGTGAGGAACTCGCTGGAGACCACCTCGGTCGGCAGGGCGAGCTCCCCGAACGGCCCGACCTCGCCGCCCCTGCTGCCGCGGCCGTTGTGCGCGAGCAGCTCGGCGGGCCAGATCTGGGAGTGGAAGGTGATGTTGTCCTTGCCCATGAAGTAGTAGGTCAGCGCGTCGTCGCCGTTCCACCACTCGCGCCAGCGCTCCCCCTGCTCACCGGGCAGCCGCCGGGCCCACTCGACCGAGGCCGAGAGGTAGCCGATGACCGCGTCGAACCACACGTAGAGCTTCTTCGTGGGGTTCTCGGCCCAGCCCTCGAGCGGGATGGTGATGCCCCAGTCGATGTCGCGGGTGATGGGCCGCGGGCGGATCTCGGCGAGGATGTTCTGGGAGAAGCGGATGACGTTGGGCCGCCACAGACCGCTGGCCTCGCGGCCGTCGAGCCACTCGCCGAGCGCCTCGGCGAGTGCCGGCAGGTCGAGGAAGAAGTGCTCGGTGTCGCGGAACTCCGGCGTCTCCCCGTTGATCTTCGAGCGCGGGTCCCGCAGGTCCGCCGGGTCGAGCTGGTTGCCGCAGTTGTCGCACTGGTCGCCGCGCGCCTCGGCATACCCGCAGATGGGGCAGGTGCCCTCGATGTAGCGGTCCGGCAGGGTGCGGCCCGTGGACGGGCTGATCGCCACCTGCTGGGTCTGCTCGAGCAGGTAGCCGTTGCGCCAGCAGGCGAGGAACATCTGCTGGACGACCTCGTCGTGGTTGGCGGTGGTGGTGCGCGTGTAGAGGTCGTAGGACACCCCCAGCGCGGCGAGGTCGGCGGCGATGAGCGCGTGGTTGGTGTCGATGAACTCCTGCGGGCTCTGCCCGGCCGCATCGGCCTGCACGAGGATCGGCGTCCCGTGCTCGTCGGAGCCGGACACCATGAGCACGTCGTGGCCGGCCATGCGCATGTAGCGGCTGAAGACGTCGGAGGGGACGCCGAACCCGGCGACGTGGCCGATGTGGCGCGGGCCGTTGGCGTACGGCCAGGCGACCGCGGACAGGACATGACTCATGGGTCACCAGTCTAGGTGCGGCCCGCGGCGGCGCCCTCCGTGTCCCGGCGTCGGCCGGGGGCGGGGCGGCGATCGTTCGGGGCGCGGGCGGCGACCGTCCGTGACATGGGCGGCGACCGGCCGGGGGCGGGGCGGCGATCGTTCGGGGCGTGAGCGGCAATCGTCCTCCGGTGCTCACGCAGGTCACGTGAGCCACACCCGTCGCAGGATGCGGGGAAGGTCACCGATGGCGCCGTTATTTCTCCGTCATCTGTGCAGATCCCCGCAGGTCGGTGCGCGCGTGACGGCCGGGATCCCTGTGACCAAGCCCCGCTCGGTATGCCGTCGCGCCGCTACTCCCCCTTCGGGACCGTGAACGCGCGCCAGGTCAGGGGCCCGACGACCCCGTCGGCCGGCGGGGCGAACATGGCCTGGAACTCCCGGACCGCGGCGTCGGTGAGCGGCCCGAAGTCGCCGTCCTCGGCGAGCCCGGGCAGCATCGACTGCGCCGCCCGCACGTGGTCGCCGGTGTCGCCGAGCCGTGCGGTGGCGATGAGCCCGGGCCAGTCGAGCTGCCCGCACGTCGTGGAGATGAAGGTCGCCCGCTGGGTCTGCTGCCAGGAGCGCACCGCCTCGCCCGTGACCGGGCCGTACGCGCCGTCCACGACCAGCGAGGCGCCACGGTGGACGAGCAGGTGCTGCACCGCGCGGACCCGCCAGTTCACCTCCTGGGTGTGCCCGACCTTGGCCATGCCCCACACCTGGCTCCCGGCGCGCGTCGTCGACAGGAAGGACCACGTCTCCTGGCCCGCTAGCCCGTCGATGGTCAGCCCCCAGCGCCGCTGGTACTCGGCGACGGCCGCCGTCGTGGCCGGCCCGTACACCCCGTCCACCGCGAGCGCGGGCACGCCGACCCGCCCCGCGGGGTCGAAGCCCTGCACGCCGCGCACCGCCTCGCCGCTGGACCCGGGGCCGGTGGGGACGACGAGCGCGACCCAGGTCGCGGTGTCGACGTCCCCGGTCGACGGCAGCCCCTGGTCGGACTGGACGGCCGCGACCGCCGCCGCGGTGAGGGGGCCGAAGAGCCCGTCGACGACGAGGGACGCGCCGCGCTCCCGCAGGAGGAACTGCATACCTCGCACGACGAGCGGGGCCGCGTCCGCCGGGGACAGGTCCCTCCACGGTTCGACATTCATGATCGCTGCCTCTCCGGCCGGGCAGGGTGCGACGGCCTCAGCCGGTCGGAGGACCCTGCGGTCCCCTGGATACCTCCTCGCCCCGACCGGTCCTCGGCCGGCAGGAGGGGACCCGCCCGTATGCCGCGTGGTTCACTGGTGACGACGGCTCCCGCCGGGCGCCGCGCGAGTCAGGAGGCCACGACGTGCTCGCTGCCCTCACCGGTGCCGGACTGTCGGCCGCGGCAGGGCTGAACGCCTACATCCCGTTCATCCTCGTCGCGCTCATCGCGCGGTTCACCGACGTCATCAACCTGCCGCACCAGTACGCGTGGATCGAGTCCAACTGGGCCATCGGCATCGCGGCCGTGCTCCTGCTCTCCGAGGTCGTGCTGGACAAGGTCGCCATCGTCGACCACGTCAACGACGCGGTCGGCACCTTCGTGCGCCCCGCGACGGGCGGGCTCATCTTCGCCGCCAGCACGGCCGCCGAGGACTTCGAGCAGGGCTCCACCTTCATGCAGGACAACCCCTGGGTGGGCGTGCTCCTGGGCATCATCACCGCCGGGATCGTCCACACCGGCAAGGCCGTGACCCGGCCCGTGGTCAACACGACCACCGGCGGCCTCGGCACCCCCGTGGTCTCCGCCGCCGAGGACGGAGCCGCGCTCACGCTGTCCCTGGTCGCGATCTTCCTGCCGGTGCTGGTGATCTTCGTCCTGCTGTTCCTGCTGTGGGGTGCCTTCTCGCTGTGGCGCCGTCAGCGTCGCCGCCGGGCGCAGCGCGACCAGCTCATGGCCGACGCGGGCTACAGCTGAGCGACGGGCCCCGGGGGCATACCGCACCGCGCTGCCACGTATGTGAACGCCTGGGCCGACGACACGCCCGGCCCCACCGGCTCAGCCGCGCACGTGAACGCCTGGGCCGACGACACGCCCGGCCTCACCGGCTCAGCCACGCACATGAACGCCTGGGCCGACGACACGCCCGACCTCACCGGCTCAGCCGCGCACGTGAACGCTACGGCCGGGCGCCGGCCTCGCCGGCGGGTGACTGCACCCGCAGCAGGGCCGCCGTGAGCCCGCACACGGCCGCCAGCATGATGAGCCCCCCGCCGAGCATGAGGATCGACCCCACGAGGAAGAGCCCGGTCTCGTCGAGCGCGCTGACCACCCGAGCCCAGGCATACGTGCCGATGACCGACCCCAGCAGGCTCGTGATGGCCGCGATCCCTCCCAGACCGCGCGCCCGGCGGGCGTTGACCAGCCAGCCGGCAGCCACCCCCAGCACCCCGCCGACGCACGCGACCACCGCGGCCCACAGCATCTCCGCCACGCCGTAGGCGGGCTCCGCGGCGGGCAGCACCTGCGTGGTGGCGTAGGCGGCGACGAGACCGGCCAGCACGCCGCCCACCACACCGCCGAGGATCGCCTGCCAGTTGATGGTCATCCGCTCGTCCTTCGTCACCGGTGCGCCACCACGGTGCGGCGCCGGGCACAGTCAACCACGGGCCCGCCCCACCCTCCAGCGTCCTCACCGTGGGGGCTGCAGGTCGGTCCCACGACACCGCCCACCACGGCACCGCCCACCACGGCACCGCCGCGGTCAGCGCGACCGGACCGCCTCGTCGTAGAGCTCCTTGGCCGACAGCCCGGTGGCCCGCGCGACGTCCTTGGTGACGTCCTTGAGCCGCTCGCCCGCGGCCACCCGCTCCAGCACCCGGGGTATGACGTCCCCCGGGTCCACCTGCGGGGTGGCGGTCGCGCCGGCGACGACGACGGTGATCTCGCCCTTGACCCTCTCGGCGGCCCACGCGGCCAGCTCGGCCAGCCCGCCGCGGCGGACCTCCTCGTAGGTCTTGGTCAGCTCCCGGCAGACGGCGGCCGGACGACCCTCCCCCAGGGTCGCCGCCATCGAGCCGAGGGTGGCCGCGAGCCGGTGCGGCGCCTCGAAGAAGACCATCGTGCGCGGCTCGTCGGCCAGCCCGGCGAGGGCGCGCTCGCGCTCGCCGGTCTTGCGCGGCAGGAAGCCCTCGAAGCAGAAGCGGTCGACCGGCAGCCCGCTCACCGCCAGCGCCATGAGCACCGCCGACGGGCCGGGCACGCAGGTCACCGGCAGGTCGGCGGCGACGCAGGCCTGCACGAGCCGGTAGCCCGGGTCGGAGACCGACGGCATACCGGCGTCCGTCACCAGCAGGACCCGCTCGCCCCCGGCGATGCGCTCCACCAGCTCGGCGGTGCGGGAGGCCTCGTTGTGCTCGTGGTAGCTGACGACCTCGCCGCCGACACCGATGCCGAGGCGGTCGGTCAGCCGGCGCAGCCGACGGGTGTCCTCCGCCGCGACCACCTGCGCCTCCTCCAGCTCGGCGAGCAGCCGGGGGCTCGCGTCACGGCTGTCGCCGATGGGGGTGGCGGCGAGGACGAGCGCGGCGTCGGGCATACCCCTCAGTCGCGTCCGCCGTAGCCCGCGCGCCGGTAGTCGCCGTTGAGCTGGCTGATGACGTTGAGCGGGATGCCCTTCGGGCAGGCCCGCGAGCACTCGCCGAGGTTGGTGCACCCGCCGAAGCCCTCGAGGTCGTGCTGCTCGGTCATCTGCAGCACCCGCGCCTCGCGCTCGGGCTGGCCCTGCGGCAGCTCACCCAGGTGGGTGACCTTGGAGCCCATGAAGAGCATGGCCGAGGCGTTGGGGCAGGCCGCGACGCAGGCGCCGCAGCCGATGCACTCGGCGGCCATGAAGGCGCGGTCGGCGTCGGCCTTGGGCACCGGGGTGGCGTGGGCGTCCGGGGCGGACCCGGTGTTGGCGGAGATGAAGCCGCCCGCCTGGATGATCCGGTCGAACGAGCTGCGGTCGACGCAGAGGTCCTTGATGACCGGGAACGGGTCGGCGCGCCACGGCTCGATGACGATCTCGTCGCCGTCGTTGAAGCTGCGCATGTGCAGCTGGCAGGTCGTGGTCCGCTCCGGGCCGTGCGCCTCGCCGTTGATGACGACGCCGCACATGCCGCAGATGCCCTCGCGGCAGTCGGAGTCGAAGGCGACCGGCTCCTCGCCCTTCTCGATGAGCTGCTCGTTGAGCAGGTCCAGCATCTCCAGGAACGAGCTGTCCTCGCTGACGTCCGGCAGCTGGTAGTCGACCATCCGGCCGTCGTCGGCGGGGCCGTCCTGGCGCCAGATCTTGAGCGCGATCCTCACTTGTAGCTCCTCTGCTTCAGCTCGATGAAGTCGTAGACGAGGTCCTCCTTGTGCAGGACCGGCGGCTCGCCGTCACCGCCCCACTCCCAGGCGGCCACGTAGGCGTACTCGTCGTCGTGCCGCAGCGCCTCACCGTCCTCGGTCTGGCTCTCGGCGCGGAAGTGCCCGCCGCAGGACTCGTTGCGGTGCAGGGCGTCGATGCACATCAGCTCGCCCAGCTCCAGGAAGTCCGCGACCCGACCGGCCTTCTCCAGGCTCTGGTTGAGCCCTTCGGCCGAGCCGAGGACGCGGACGTTGGTCCAGAAGTCGGCGCGCAGGGCCCGGATCTCCTCGATCGCCTCGCGCAGGCCCTCCTCGGTGCGCTCCATGCCGCACTTCTCCCACATGATCTTGCCGAGGGCCTTGTGGTAGGAGTCCACGCTGCGGGTGCCGTTGATCGACAGGAAGGTGTCGATCCGCTCCTGCACGCCCTGGACGGCCTCCGCCACCGCCGGGTCGTCCCCGGTGATCTTGGTGAACGGGCCCTTCGCGAGGTAGTCCCGGATGGTGTTGGGGAGCACGAAGTAGCCGTCGGCCAGGCCCTGCATGAGCGCCGAGGCACCGAGCCGGTTGGCCCCGTGGTCGGAGAAGTTGGCCTCCCCGGTGACGAAGAGCCCGGGGATGGAGGACTGCAGGTCGTAGTCGACCCAGAGCCCGCCCATCGTGTAGTGCACGGCCGGGTAGATGCGCATCGGCACCTCGTAGGGGTTCTCCCCCGCGATCCGCTCGTACATGTCGAAGAGGTTGCCGTACTTGGACCGCACGGTGTCCTCGCCCATCCGCTCGATCGCGTCGGCGAAGTCGAGGTAGACGCCGCGTCGGACGCCGTCGACGGCCGGCCCGACACCGCGACCCTCGTCGCACATGTTCTTGGCCTGCCGTGAGGCGATGTCGCGGGGCACGAGGTTGCCGAAGCCGGGGTAGATCCGCTCCAGGTAGTAGTCGCGGTCCTCCTCGGGGATGTCGCGGGGGTTCTTGTCGCAGTCCTCGGCGTTCTTGGGCACCCAGATGCGGCCGTCGTTGCGCAGCGACTCGCTCATGAGCGTCAGCTTGGACTGGTGCTCGCCGGTCTGCGGGATGCAGGTCGGGTGGATCTGCGTGTAGCAGGGGTTGCCGAAGTAGGCACCCTTGCGGTGCGCCCGCCAGGAGGCGGTGACGTTGCAGCCCATGGCGTTGGTGGACAGGAAGAAGACGTTGCCGTAGCCGCCGGAGGCCAGGACGACGGCGTCCGCCAGGTGGGTCTCGATCTCCCCGGTGACCATGTCGCGGGCGATGATGCCGCGGGCCTTGCCGTCCACGACGACGAGCTCGAGCATCTCGTGCCGGGCGAACATCTCGACCGTCCCGGCCGCGATCTGCCGCTCCAGCGCCTGGTAGGCCCCGATGAGCAGCTGCTGGCCCGTCTGGCCGCGCGCGTAGAAGGTCCGCGACACCTGGACGCCGCCGAAGCTGCGGTTGTCCAGCAGCCCGCCGTACTCGCGGGCGAAGGGCACGCCCTGGGCCACGCACTGGTCGATGATGTCGGCGCTGACCTCGGCGAGGCGGTAGACGTTGGTCTCCCGCGAGCGGTAGTCGCCACCCTTGACGGTGTCGTAGAAGAGCCGGTGCACCGAGTCGCCGTCGCCCTTGTAGTTCTTGGCGGCGTTGATGCCGCCCTGGGCGGCGATCGAGTGGGCTCGGCGCGGGCTGTCCTGGTAGCAGAAGGACTTCACCTGGTAGCCGGCCTCGCCGAGGGTCGCCCCCGCCGACGCGCCGGCCAGGCCGGTGCCGACGATGATGACCGACAGCTTGCGCCGGTTGGCGGGGTTGACCAGGGCCGCCTCGAACTTGCGGGTGGTCCACTTGTCGGCGATGTCGCCGGTGGGGGCCTTGGTGTCGGTGATGGGGGCACCCTCGCGGTAGATGCCGTCCACGAGGTCGTTGCCGCGGGTCACAGTGTCAGTCATGGATCCACTCACTCGATGAAGCCGAAGAAGATGGCGAAGGGCGGGACGAGGAAGCCGACGACGATGATGGTCGACAGGGCGATGGAGACGAACCGGATCTGCTCGGCCCGCTGCAGCGAGGTGTTGAGGCCGAGGGTCATGGCCGCCCCCCAGATGCCGTGCAGCAGGTGCATGCCCAGGAAGACCATCGCGACGGTGTAGATGAGCACGGCCCACCAGACCCCGAAGCTGGTGATGACCCGCTCGGCCGGGCTCGGGTACTCCCCGGCCACGGTGATCGTCTGCGTCGTGAAGTGCAGGATGTGGAAGACGACGAAGGCCAGCAGGGCCAGGCCGCCCCAGCGCATGGCCTTGGCGTAGAACCGGCCGTAGGAGGTCTTCTTCTTCCCGGCGTACCGCGTCGTCCGCGCCTGGCCGGCCCGGCGCCACAGCGACATGGACGCCCACACGTGCGCCGCGACGGAGACGAGCAGCAGGATCCGGGCCACCCAGAGGAAGGACTTCTCGGGGAGCATCGGCTCGCCGAAGGTCCGCAGGTGGTGGGCGTACTCGTCGAAGGCCTCGGGGCCGATGAGGATCTGCAGGTTGCCGTACATGTGCACGAGCACGAACAGCACGAAGAACACCCCGCTGGCCGCCACGACGGTCTTCAGCAGGATGGTCGGCGGCCCCTTGCGGGCCGCAGGCGCGGGAGCGGTTGAGGTGGCCACGAGCCCGATTCTAGCCCCCGACCTGCGCCGTCCCCCGGTCGGCCCGCTCCGGCCGGTCCCCGGTCGGGGCGGGAGCCAGCACCTACGATGACGGGTATGGAGTCACTGCGGGCGCGCCTGCTCGGCCCGGCGCCCGCGGAGCTCGCCGGGCAGCGGCGCGTCGCGGCGCTCGGCATCCTCGTGGTGACGCTCGTCGGGGGCGCGCTGCGGTTCTGGCGGCTCGGCCACCCCGACCGGTTGGTCTTCGACGAGACCTACTACGTCAAGCAGGCCTGGTCCCTGGTCCGCTTCGGCCACGAGCGGGAGATCAAGGCGGGCCTGGAGGAGCCGGACGAGCTCTGGAACGCCGGTGACCCCGACGTCTTCGGCAACCAGCCCGACCTCGTCGTCCACCCGCCCGTGGGCAAGTGGATGATCGCGCTCGGCGAGCTCGTCACGGGCCCGGGGTCCGCGGTCGGCTGGCGGCTGTCCGCGGCGACCGTCGGCACGCTGTCCATCGCGCTCCTCGGCCTGTGCGCCTGGCTCATCTGGAAGAACGCCCTGCTGGCGGTCAGCGCCTCGACGCTCCTGGCGGTCGACGGGCACCACTTCGCCTCCTCCCGCATCGGTCTGCTCGACCTCTTCCTCATGTGGTGGGTGCTGCTCGCCTTCCTCTTCCTGCTGCTGGACCGCGAGCAGGGGCGGCGCCGCCTGGCGGCCAGGTGGGGCCCGTGGTGGCAGGCACGGCACGGTCCCGACGTGCCGGCCCCGCGCTCGGCGTGGGCCCGTGCCGCCCGGTGGTGGGGACCCCCGCTCGGGGTCCGGTGGTGGCGGCTGGCCGCCGGGGTCAGCCTCGGCCTGGCCATCGGCACCAAGTGGTCCGGGCTGTACTTCCTCGCCGTCTTCGGGCTAATGACCGTCGCCTGGGACCTGGGGGCCCGCCGCGCCGCGGGTGCGCGCGACTGGCTCGCCGGCACGGTGGTGCGCGACGGCATACCGGCGTTCCTGCTCATGGTGCCCACGGCGCTGCTGACCTACGTCGCGAGCTGGGCCGGGTGGTTCGCGACCCGCGGCGGGTGGAAGCGGCAGTGGGCGGCCGACCACCCCGCCCCGCCCGGGTCCCTCGCGGGGCTGGTGCCCGACCCGCTGCGCTCGCTGTGGGCCTACCACGTCGAGCAGTGGAACTTCCACATCGACCTGGCCAACGAGCACGCCTGGAGCTCCAACCCGTGGAGCTGGACGGTGCAGTGGCGCCCCACCCTCTTCTACGCCGAGTGGCCCGAGCGGGGTGAGCAGGGGTGCGCGGCCGCCGAGTGCGTCGAGTACATCGCCTCCCTCGGCAACATCGTGCTGTGGTGGGGCGCGACGATCGGGCTCCTGGTCGTCCTCTTCCTGTGGCTGCTGGGCCGCGACTGGCGGGCGGGGGCGGCCCTCGCCGGGATCGCGGCCGGCTGGCTGCCGTGGTTCCTCTACCAGACGCGGACGATCTACAGCTTCTACGCCGTCGCCTTCGTCCCGTGGCTCGTGCTGGTGGTCGTCACCTGCCTCGCGCTCGTGCTGGGCCCGGCCGACGCCCCGGCGCAGCGGCGGCGCTGGGGCGCCGTGGCGGTGGTCGGCTACCTCACCCTCGCGGCCGCCTTCTTCGCGTGGTACTGGCCGGTCTACACGGCCATCACCATCCCACGCGAGGCGTGGAACCTGCGGCTGTGGTTCGACTTCTGGACCTGAGCCGGGCCCGGAGGGGTATGCCGGGGCTCAGGCCTCCAGGCCCATCGCCTCGGCGATCTTGAGGTGCGGCGCGCCCTCCTCGGCGCGCCCGGCCCGCTGGAGGGTCCGGGCCAGGACGAGGTGGGCGTAGGCGTCGCTCGGCCAGCGCTCGACCATGGCCCGCAGCTCGGTCTCCGCGCGCCCCAGCCGGGCGGAGTGGTAGTAGCTGCGGGCGAGCAGCAGCCGCACCTGGGCGTTGCCCGGCTCGGCCGCGGCGAGCGGCTCGAGGAGGTCGGCGGCGCGGACGTAGTCCTTGGTCTCGAAGGCGAAGGTGGCCCGGTCGTAGCGGGCGTGGTCGTCCACCGCCCCGTCGTCGGGCAGGTCCACGAAGTCACGCATGCCCTGCACTACGCCCGCCAGCCCTCCAGCATTCCCGGGGTGGCGGCGTCGGCGAGGTCGAGGGCCAGGCCCAGGGGGATGTTGGGGGCCACGACCCGCTCGGCTCCGGCGGCGGTCGTCGCGGTGAGGTCGGCCAGCCCGAGCCGGCGCTGGAACAGCCCCTGGTGGATCACCCAGCCGATGACGCCACCGCGCTCCAGGACCTCCCTGGTGCGGATGACCGCCCCGGTCTGGACGACGAGGTGCCGCTCGGTGAGCGCGTGCCCGAGGTTGCGCCAGGCGTTCTCGGCGACGACGGCGTTGAGCAGGCCGACCCCGACGAGCACGGCGAGCGGCACCCACCAGGGCCAGGTCGCGAACCAGCCGACGTCCAGCCACCAGGTCGGCACGGCCACCAGGCCGGCGAGGACCAGCGTCCCCCACTGCCGGCTCACGTGGATGCGGCGGCGCGCCCGCGGTCCGTGGCCGGTGAGGGTCATCGTCAGCGGCCCGTCCTCCTCCAGCAGGGCGTGCCCGACCTCCTGGACCACCCGGCGCGGGGCCGGAGGCAGGAGGCGGGTGGTGCCGTCGCTCCCGACGCCGGTGGCCAGCGCGGTCAGCTCGGCGCCGCGCACGAAGCGCAGGAGGAACTGCTCGGTCATCCGGACCCCCCGGATCTTGGCCTCCTCGATGGTCTGGCTGCGGGTGGTGAGCAGGCCCCGGGTGGTGCGGATCTTGCCCCCGGCCTCCCGCACGAGGCTCAGGTTCCACCAGCTCAGCACGTAGGAGGCCGTGGACACGACCACCCACCCGAGGACCACCGCGACGGTCGCGCCGGCGACGAGGACGAGCAGGGCCTGGGCCGCCACCCAGCCCCACGCGTCCTGCGCGACCTCGGTCTCGTCCAGCGGCAGGTCGTCCCCGAACTGACCGAGCACGCCGACGGCGCCGGCGACCACGACGAGGCTGGACAGGCTGAACGGCGCGTACCGCAGCCATCCCCAGTCGATCCGGGCCAGCTCGGTGTCCTCACCGCGGCGCGGGCCGCGCGCCCCGGCGGCGTCCGCGGACCCGTCCTCCGCGGCCGGCTCGTCGGCCGCGTCCACGTCGGCGCCACCGGATCGCCGCAGCAGGTAGACCCGCAACGAGGAGGCCTGGTCGCGGGTGAGCCCGTCGAGCTCGATCTGGGAGTCGTCGACCCCGGTCCCGACCTTGGCCTTGGTCAGCCCGAGGACACGGTGGATCGGGGAGGACTCCAGGTCGACGCTGCGGATGCGGTCCAGCGGGGCGGTCACCACCTTGCGGCTCAGCACCCCGGTGCGCAGCTGCAGCTGCTCCTCGGTGAACCGGTAGCGGGTGAAGAACCAGGCGAGGACCCCGAAGACCACGGCCAGGACGGCGAAGACCGGCGCGGCCCAGAACCAGAAGCTGTTCCCGTCGCCACGGCTCGCGCCGAAGACGACCAGGACGAGCGGCACGATCATCGAGCGGATGGCTCGCACCGGGTGCACGAGCAGCATGCGCGGGCTCAGGCGCTGCCAGTCCTGCACCCCGCCCACCCCCGGCGGTGGCGGCGGGGTGCCCGGGTCGGCCGGGGCGAGGGGCTCGCCCATGGGGGGCGGCAGCGCGGTCACGTCGCGTCGCCGCGCGTCTGCCCGGTCACCCGCGCGAGCTCGGCGGTGACCCGGTCGGCGACGTCGGTGTCCAGGCAGGTGAGCCGGATCGGCCCGGCGGCCGAGGCGGTCGTGACGGTGACGTTGGCGAGCCGGAAGATCCGCATGAGCGGGCCGCGCTCGGTGTCCACCGTCTGCACCCGCGAGAGCGGGGCGATGCGCTGGTCCCGGGACAGCCAGCCGGTCTGGGCGAAGACCCGCTCCCCGGTGACCTCCCACCGGGTGCGGCGGTAGCGGATCATCGGCTCCAGCGCCTGCTCCACCACCGTGTAGACGAGGATGACCACGAAGACCGGCCCGAGCCACCGCGCGACGCCGTCGGGCAGGAACCAGTAGACCGTGAACAGGACGGCCCACACCACGACGGCGCCGAGGAAGCCCTGGAGCGCCCAGTAACGCACCGCGCGCGGACTCACCTGGTGCGCCGGCTCGTGCAGCGGCGCGGCGTCGGGCACCGAGGAGGGCTGCGTCACCGTCATGCGAGCGTCGCCACCAGGAGCGCCTTGATGGTGTGCAGGCGGTTCTCCGCCTGGTCGAAGACGATGCTGGCACCGGACTCGAACACCTCGTCGGTGACCTCCAGCCCGTCCGCCAGCTCTGGATGGATGCTCATGAGCTGCTCCCCCACCTCGGTGTCCGTGTCGTGGAACGCCGGCAGGCAGTGCATGAAGACCGCCCCCGGGTTCCCGGTCGCCTCCATCATCGCGCGGTCCACCCGGAAGGGCAGCAGCAGGTCGATCCGCTCCTGCCAGGCGCTGGCCGGCTCCCCCATCGAGACCCAGACGTCGGTATGCACGGCGTCCACCCCGGCGACCGCCTCGCGGGGGTCCTCGGTGACCGTCAGCCGGGCCCCTGTGCGGCCGGCGACCTCCTCGCACAGGCGGACCACGTCCGGCGCGGGCTGCAGGCCCGCCGGGGCACCGATCCGCACGTCGCAGCCCAGCTTGGCCCCGAGGAGCAGCAGCGAGTGGCCCGTGTTGTTGCGGGCGTCACCGAGGTAGGCGAAGGACGTCTCGGACCACGGCTTGCCCACGTGCTCACGCATGGTGAGGGCGTCGGCGAGCATCTGGGTGGGGTGCCACTCGTCGGTGAGGCCGTTGTAGACCGGCACCCCGGCATACCGGTGCAGCTGCTCGACCGTGGCCTGGGCGGAGCCGCGGTACTGGATCGCGTCGTACATGCGCCCCAGCACGCGCGCGGTGTCCTTGATCGACTCCTTGTGCCCGATCTGGCTGCTCCGCGGGTCGAGGAAGGTCGTGGCCGCGCCCTGGTCGGCGGCGGCGACCTCGAAGGCGCTGCGGGTGCGGGTCGAGGTCTTCTCGAAGACGAGGGCGATGGACCGGCCGACCAGGCGACGCTGTTCGGTGCGGGCCTTCTTGGCCGCCTTGAGCTCGGCGGCGAGGTCCAGCAGCGCGAGGATCTCCTCGGGAGTCTCCTCGACCAGGGACAGCAGGCTGCGTCCCCGCAGGTCGACGGCCATGACGGGCTCCTTCGTGGGTCGGGCACGCAGCCGTGCCGAGGTGGCGCTCGTGCGGGGTCAGCGTAGTCCGGACGCGGGCCCGCACGGCCCCGGGGGACGAGAAACGGCCCCGCCGTCGGGCGGGGCCGTTTCTCGGTCACCGGGTGGAGCTGAGGGGAATCGAACCCCTGACCTTCTCATTGCGAACGAGACGCGCTACCAACTGCGCCACAGCCCCGTGTGCGTGACCAGACTATACAGACCAGCCCGGCACCGACCCAAACCGCCGGCGGTCCTGGTCAGCCCACCCGGTCGACGCGCGGGAGGTCCTCGAACTCCTCCTCCAGCGCCATCTCGGTGCCGTCCGCCGGGAGCTGGGCAGACCCGGCGCTGGGCTGCGGGACACCGCGGTAGGCGCGGGCCTTGAGCGTGTAGGTCGGCGGCGGCACCGGGGTCGGGCTCCACGAGCCTGCGCCGGGGTCGGCGGGCGTGGCCCCCTCCACCGCGGTCTGCGGCGCGGGGGCCAGCCCGGCCTCCACCTCGTCGATGTCGAAGAGGGCGGGGCGGGCCGGCTCGACGGCGAGGTCGAGGTTGGTCGCCCGGCGGGCCGGACGGGCGGCGGCCACCGTCCCGGCCGCGGCCTTGGCCTGGGCCGCGAGCGGTGAGTCCTCCGCCTGGGCCGTGGTGCTGACCGGCGCGGGGCCGTCCTCGGCGCTGGCGGGGGCGGCGGTCGGGCGGGCGGCCCGAGGTGCCGGGCGGGCGGCGCGGCGGGCGCGGCCGACGCGCGCCGAGCGGCGCACGAGCAGGAGGGTCACGCCGAGCACCCCGACCCCGACGAAGCTCCACCACCACCCCAGCAGCGGGCTGACGCCCAGCGAGACCAGGGCGACCATGACGACGGAGGCGGTGAGCAGGGCGACGGCACGCGTCCGTGCGGCGCGGCGGGCGCGACGCACGGCCGGGCTCAGGCCCACGGCGGTCGCGCCGGCGGGCTGGCGTGCGGGGCCCGGGCTCCCGCCCCGCTTGACCGTGACCTCGGGACGGGCCGGGCGCAGGGGCGAGACGGTGTAGGCGGCGGGGGCCTGGTCAGCCACGTCCGGGCGCGGCAGCGCGCGTCGCCGCTCCAGGACCCGCATGGCCTCGGAGAAGCGGTCGACCGAGCGGGCGGTCGCGAGGTGCTCGCGCCGACGCACCCAGTGCTGGACCAGGTAGACAGCCCACACCGCCAGGATGACGACGAAGATGAGACTGCTGACCGGGGGCACGAGATCACGGTAGGCGTCCTGGCCGGACGATCCGCTGAGGCCGCCGGAGTGTCGCAGGAGTTTCTCCTGCGCCCGGTGGGTGGGACTCAGCCCGCGCGGCCGCGCAGGCTCGCGACCAGGCCCCCCGGGGCATACCCGCCGGGGCGCAGGTCCTCGGCGAGGACCGCGAAGGAGCGGTGGTCGGCCCAGCCGCCGTCGACGTGCATGAGCCCGCGCTGCCGCCCCTCCTCGGGGATGCCCAGCCGGGCCACGACGGCCAGTGACGCGGCGTTCTCGGGGCGGATGGCGACCTCGACGCGGTGCAGGCCCACCTCGAGCAGCGCGTGGTCGACCAGGGTGGCCAGCGCCCAGGTCGCCACCCCCCGGCCGGTGGCCCCGCGGTCCAGCCAGTAGCCCGCCCACCCCGAGCGCCGGGCGCCCCAGAGCACGTCGAAGAGCTGCATCTGGCCCAGGAGGCGGCCGTCCACCTCGATGACGAAGGGCAGGGTCAGCCCGTCGCGGGCACCGCGGTCCATGACCCGGCGCATCTGGTGGAAGGGCAGGCCCCCCGGCCGGTCCTCCGGGGCCGTCGACTCCCAGGGCTGCAGCCAGGCGGCGTTGCGGCGACGCAGGTCCTCCCACTCCGCCCGGTCGGCGCGGACCAGCCCGCGCAGGGTGAGCTGCCGCCCGTCCGGGAGCTCCTGGCGCACCCGCACCGGCCACGCCCAGCTCACTCCTCGCGCACCCAGTCCCCGGAGCGCCCGCCGGACTTCGCGACCACCCGGACGCCGGTGACGACGGCGAGCCGGTCGACCGCCTTGACCATGTCGACGAGCGCGAGCGCGGCGACGCTGACGCAGGTCAAGGCCTCCATCTCGATGCCGGTCCGGTCCGCGGTGCGCACGGTGGCGGTGATCTCCACCCCGCCGTCGTCGACCTCGAGGTCGACCGTGACGCCGTGGATCGCCACCGGGTGGCACAGCGGCACCAGGTCAGGGGTGCGCTTCGCGGCCTGGATGCCCGCGACGCGCGCGACACCGAGGGCGTCCCCCTTGGGCACCGTCCCGCCCCGCAGCGCCGCGACGGCCTCGCCCGAGAGGTCGACGCGTCCGCGCGCGGTCGCGGTGCGCGCGGTGACCTCCTTGCCGCTGACGTCGACCATGTGGGCCGTGCCGTCGGCCCGCAGGTGGGTGAGCGGGTCAGTCATCGCCGGCGCCCCGGTCGCCCCCGGCCTGCTCCTGCTCGAGCTGCGACTCCAGCCGCGCGTCGATCTCGGCGCGGGGGCGCAGCAGCAGCAGCTCCACCTCGGACCCGGCCGCGACCTCGGTGGTCTCGGCGTCGGAGATCGCGAGCGCGTCGGCCCGGGCGAGCGCCGCCACGAGGTGCGAGCCGGCGCCGCCCGCCGGGGAGACGGCATACGCCCCGGTGGGGTCGCGGTCCACCCGGACCCGGGTGTAGGTCTGCCGGTTCGGCGAGCTGCGCCACCCCGTCGTCGCCAGGCCCGTGGTCCGCCGGCCCCCCTCGCGGCGGCCCGCCCGCCGCTGCAGCGCCGGGCGCACGAAGACCTCGAAGCTGACCAGGGTGCTCACCGGGTTGCCCGGCAGCGTGAAGACCGGCACGTCGCGCCGCCCCAGCACCCCGAAGCCCTGCGGCTTGCCCGGCTGCATCGCCACCTCGACGAACTCCATCGTGCCCTGCCCGGAGAGCACCTTCTTGACGATGTCGAACTCGCCCTTGCTCACCCCGCCGGTGGTGATGACCACGTCGGCGTGGTCGAGCTGCCGGTGCAGCTGTCGGCGGGTCGCGCCCTCCTCGTCCGGGAGGTGCCCGAGGTGCACCACGTGGGCCCCGGCCCCGCGGACCAGGGCCTCCAGCATCGGGCCGTTGGAGTCCACGATCTGCCCGGGGCCGACCGGCTCGCCGGGGCGCACCAGCTCGTCGCCGGTGGACAGGATCGCCACCCGGACCGGGCCGACCACCTCGACCTCCTGCACCCCCGCCGAGAGCAGCGCCGCGATCTCCCCGGCACCGATGCGGCTGCCCGCCGGCAGCACCAGGTCGCCGCTGCGGATGTCCTCGCCCGCCCGCCGGACGTGGGCGCCCTCCTCGGGCTGCACCCGCAGCTGCGGCTCCCTGGGGTGCCCGTCGGTGTCCTCGACCTTGACGACGGCGTCGGCGCCCTCCGGCATCTGGGCGCCGGTCATGATGCGCCACACCTGGCCGGGCACCATCTCGTGGCGTGCCTGGTCGCCCGCCGCCACGTCCCCGGTGACCGGCAGCACGACCGGGCTCTCGGGGGAGGCGCCCTCGAGGTCGGCGCGACGCACGGCATACCCGTCCATCGAGGAGTTGTCGAAGCGGGGCAGGTCGGCCAGGCTGCGGACGTCCGCCGTGGTGACCAGGCCCAGCGTGCGGCGGACCGGCAGGGTGACGGCGGCGACCGGGTCGATCTGGGCCAGCACGGCGTCGAGGTGCTCGTCGACGGATCTCATGGCCCCACCCTAGGAGCATGCGCCACAATCGGGCCGTATGAGTGGTCCGCTGCCCGACGACCGTCCCACGGGTGACGTGGCCGCCGACAAGGCCACCTGGCGCACTGCGGTGCGCGCCGCCCGTCGTGAGCTCGTCGACGGGTGGTCCGAGGCGGAGCGCGACGCGGCGGCGCAGGCGCTCGCGACGGCCGGGCTCGAGCACCTGCGGGGGTATGCCGTCGCGCGCGGTCGCGACGGGCTCGCCGGGGTGACCGTCACCGCCTACGAGCCGATGCGCACCGAACCACCGGTCCGGGGGCTCACCGACGCGCTGCGGCGGGCGGGGGTGCGGGTGCTGGTCCCCCTCACCCTGGAGCGGCCCCGGCTCGACTGGGCGGACCTGGACGACCCGGGCCGCACCCCGCTGGGCGAGGAGGCGCTGCGCGAGGTCGACCTGGCGTTCGTGCCGGGCCTGGCCGTCTCCCGGGCCGGGGTGCGGCTCGGGCAGGGCGGGGGCTACTACGACACCGTGCTCCCCCGGCTGCGGGAGCTCTCCGGCGGCGCCCCGGTTGTCCTCGTCCTGCACGACCACGAGGTCGTGCCGCAGGTGCCCGCGGACGGCCACGACGCGGTCGTCGACGCGGTGCTGCGACCCGCGACGGGGGTGCGGCGGCTGCCCCTGGCCTGATCAGCGCTCGTCGGGCACCAGGGTCAGCGTCTGCGTCGCGGCCTCGTCCACCGCGGCCCGGGTGAAGGCCCACGGGTAGGTGTCGCCCTCGATCCAGGCCCGCGTCTGGTCGTCGTAGTTGGGGTGGAAGGGATGGCCGGAGGTGCCCGTCTGGTTGACCCAGGTGGAGGCGTCGAGGTCGGCGAGGTCGACGACCATGCGCATGGACGGGGCCGAGGTGACGTCGAAGCTGTCCGTCGCGGCGTCCCAGTTCATGGCGTTGACCATGGCGCTGCTGCCCGGGACCGGGAAGGGGCCGCGGTTGACCAGGTCCTGGACCACCCCGGGGACCCCCTCCTCACCCAGCACCTGGTGCCGGAGGTGGGCCTGGTGCAGCTGCCCCCAGCTCCAGTCCGCGGGGTCCTTGGAGATCTGCCGGGTGAGGTCCAGGCGGGCGTCCACCAGCGCGGTGCGCAGCACCTCGTCGCGCGACTCGATGACGCCGGGGGTGCGCTGGTCGTCCCACCACACGCTCTCCGGGGAGGCCAGCAGGTCGGCCATGATCAGCATGGAGCGCGAGTTGCCCGTCGCGCCGAGGTCCGGCGGCAGCTCGTCGTCGAAGACCGCCTCGAGCAGGTTGTCGTAGACGGCGTAGAAGTAGGCCGCGGCGGCCGTCTGCTCGCCGTCCGCCGGGGAGCTGCCGTCCCAGTCGCGCAGCAGGTCCTGGGGCTCGGTGTAGAAGGCGCCCTCCAGGTCGACCGCGGTGAGGTACGGCACCATGTCGAGCGCGAAGGTGCTGACGTCGTCGAGCTGGATCTCGCTCATGTCGGCGCTGGTGAGCGGTCCCTCCTCCAGCCGGGCGCGCAGGAGCTCGAGGATGCGGGTGGAGCGGTAGCCCTTGTCGTACTCGGTGGTGAGGAACGGCGTGGACCCGCGCACGACCGCCTGGTTGGCCGCGACGACGATGCCGTCCTCGGGGTTGTAGGCCGTGGGCAGGTCCTCGAAGTCGACCCACCCGCGCCAGGCGTACTGGTCGTCCCAGCCGGGGGCCGGGTAGTAGCCGGGAGGGGTGGAGTACGTCGCGCTGCGGCGGACGGGGACCAGCCCCGGGGCCTGGTAGCCGATGTTGCCCTCGGTGTCGGCGTAGAGGAGGTTCTGCGAGGGCACGGCGAAGAGCTGGGCCGCGGAGCGGAAGTCCTCCCAGTCGCTCGCCGCGTTGAGGGCGAAGACGGCGTCGGCGGTGCGCGCCGGCTCCAGACCGGTCCAGCGCAGCGCCACCTCGAAGTCCCGGGAGGTGGCGACCCCGTCGAGCGGACCGTTGTCGCCCATCCGGGCGGTGTCCTCCAGGACGTCGGACACGATGGGACCGTGGGAGGTCTCCCGCACGGTGATCTCGACGTCGTCCCCGCCGGCCACCCGGATGGTCTCGGTGCGGACGTCCATGGGGACGTAGTCCTCGTCCCGCAGCACCGTGTCGTCCACGGTGTCCTCGAGGTAGAAGTCGGTGACGTCGGGGTCGAGGTTGGTGAAGCCCCAGGCGATGGACTGGTTGTGGCCGATGACCACCCCCGGCAGGCCGGCGAAGGTGAAGCCGGTGACGTCGAAGGGGCACTCCTCGCTCAGCTCCCGGCAGTGCAGACCGCTCTGCATCCAGATCCCGGGCTGGGAGATCGCGAGGTGCGGGTCGTTGGCGAGCAACGGCATACCCGTCTCGGTGTGGTCGCCGGAGACGACCCACGAGTTGGAGCCGATCCCCTCACCGGAGCCCATGAGCTCGGGCACCGCCGCGAGGGCGGTCGCGGTGCCGTCGAAGGCGTCCTGCGCCGGGCCGGCGAGCCACTGCCGCGTCTCGTCCGAGATCGGGCCGTCCGGGGCCACCGGGTCGCCGCGACCCACGAGGTCGGCCGCGTCGGACTGCCCCGGGACCGGGGCGAGCACCGTGCCCCTGGTCCCGCTCCGGCTGTCGGTGACGCCCCTCGGCGAGGTCTGCGGCGGCGTCCACTCGCTGCGGTCGAGGATGGGCGGGTGCTCGTCGAAGGGGTAGTCGGGGTAGAGGGTCTCGAGCTGGTCCAGGGACACCTGGCCCACGAGGCGACCGCGCGCGAGCTCGTCGGCGTAGTTGCCGCGCAGGTCCCAGGCCATGGCCTTCAGCCACGCGAGCGAGTCCACCTCGTCCCACGGACGGACCATGTAGCCCGGGGCGTTGGAGGAGAGCAGGACGTACTCGATGCCCATGGCCGAGGGACCGCTGCGGCTGTCGATGTAGGCGTTGACCCCGGCGGCGTAGGCGGCGAGGTAGGTGCGGGCCTCCGGCGAGAGCAGCGAGAGCTCCTGCTCGGCGACCCGGCGCCAGCCCAGGGTGCGGATGACGCGGTCGGTCTCCAGACCTCCCTCTCCCACGAGCTCGCTGAGCCGGCCGCTGACGATGTGCCGCCGCAGGTCCATCTGGAAGAAGCGGTCCTGGGCGGCCACGAAGCCCTGCGCCCGGAAGAGGTCCTCGGCGGTGTCGGCGTAGATGTGCGCCACCCCCAGGTCGTCCCGCACCACCTCCACCTGGGCGCCCAGGCCGGCCAGCTCCTGCTCGCCCGACACCTGCGGGAACCCGCGCCGCGTCAGACCGACCGCGATGACGGCGGTGGCCACCACCACGACCACGAGGATCGCGGCGATCGGCACGGCCAGACGCTGCCAGAGGGGACGGGGCACGGCCCCCAGCCTAGGTGACGGTGCACGGCGAGGTCAGGAGGCGACGTAGAATCCGGGCTCGTGCCCACGTATTCATACGCCTGCAAGGACTGCGGCCACGCCTTCGACATCCAGCAGGCGTTCACCGACGACGCCCTGACCACCTGCCCCGAGTGCGAGGGGCGGCTGCGCAAGGTCTTCAGCGCGGTCGGGGTCGTCTTCAAGGGGTCCGGGTTCTACCGCACCGACTCGCGGGGGTCGGGGTCGGGCAGCAGCTCGTCCTCCGGGGGTTCCGAGCGGAGCTCGGGCGACAAGGGTGGCTCGGGCGGCTCGGAATCCGGCGGCTCGTCCGGCGGGTCCGGCGAGGCGACCGGCGGGTCCGGCACGTCGGGGGCGGGCTCGTCCGGCGGGTCCGGGTCCTCCTCGACGGGCGGCTCCGGCTCCACGACGGCGTCCACATCCTCCGGCGGTTCGGGCTCGTCGTCCACAGGCTCCGCCTGACCGCTGGCCGGGCCCGGCACCGGGGCCTAGCGTCGCCAGGGTGACCCGACGAGCAGCCCGATCCGGCACCTCCTCCCGACGTGAGCTGGCCCGTGTGCTGCGACATCCGGTGCTGCGGCGCTGGCTGGCGGCGGCCCTCGCGGCGATCACGGTGGGCGGCAGCCTGCACCTGGTGCTGACCCGCCCGCAGCCCGACGAGGTCCCGGTGGTCGTCGCCGCCCGGCAGCTCGCCGTCGGCACCACTCTGTCCGCGCGCGACACCGAGCTGCGCCACGTGCCGCCGGACCTGCTGCCCGAGGGGTTCCTCTCCGCCGCCCCTGAGGTCGGCGCCTCCCTCGCGGTGCCGGTGCAGGCCGGGGAGGTGCTGACGACCGCGGACCTGCGCGCCAGCGCGCTGCTCGACGGGCTCGAGGGTGAGGTGGCGGTCTGGCTGCCCGTGACCGACGCGGCGGTGGCGACGGCCACGGTCGCCGGCGACCGGATCGACGTCCACTCCCCCGTGGACGGGGACCGGGTGGCCCGGGGTGCGCTCGTGCTACGGCCCGGCACGGGAGAGGAGCCCGGCCTGTGGGTGGCCGTCGACGAGGGCACGGCCGGCGACCTGGCCGCGGCCCGGGGCGCCGACCCGCTCGGCGCTGCACTGCTCGTCGCGGTCCGCGCGACCGGTGGTTGACGCGCGTGAGTAACCTCACACTCCCGACTCACCCGAAAGGGTGATCGAGAGCGCGGGTGGCGGTATACACTTCTCGACTGGCCCGAGGGGCGTGTCCCGAGGTCGGGCCACCCACCACCACCACCACCACCACGAGCGATCTGCCCCTGCCCTGCGCTCGTACGAAAGGAGAGGCCATGCTCAGCGGCTTCAAGGACTTCATCATGCGCGGCAACGTGGTCGAGCTGGCGGTCGCGGTCGTCATCGGCTCGGCCTTCGCCGCGGTCGTCGACACCATCGTCTCCAGCATCATCACCCCGCTGCTCAACGCGGCGGGCGGCGCCGAGGTCGGCGGTCTCAAGTTCGAGATCATCAACGGTCGCGCCGACACCGCGATGGACTTCGCGGCCATCATCAACGCCCTCATCGTCTTCCTGCTCACCGCGGCCGTTGTGTACTTCGTGCTCGTCGCCCCGATGAACAAGGTGAGCGAGCGCATGAATCGCAACAAGCCGGTCGAGGAGGAGATCGTCACCGACGAGGTGGCCACGCTCCGCGAGATCCGCGACCTTCTGGCCCAGCGCCGCGCGGACGGCTCGCTCTGACCTGAGCAGCCGCGGGCACCTGCTCACCGCGCACCGGGACGCCCCGGCACGGACACGTCGTCCTGTGCCGGGGCGTCCTGCATGTCACTGGGGATGTCCCGACGCGGCGTCAGTCCCAGTGCGGCGGGCGCTGCTCGAGGATCCAGTCGTCCCGCGGGTCGAGGCGGCGCGGCACGCGCCCGGCCTCCCGGCCGCGTTCGGGCTGTCCGGGGACGGACCGGCCGTCATGAGAGGCGGGGACCTCGTCGGACTGGTCGGCCGCCGGGTTGGTCGGTGCGGCCACGGCACGCCGGGGGGCGCGACGGCGCTTTTCTCCGCCCGGTCGGCTCACCCCGACCGCCCGCGCAGGGCGTGCAGGACCCGGGCCACCTCGCGGGCCGGGTCGGTGAAGACGTCGGTGGTGCGCACCCGCACGGGGGTCCACCCCATCCGGGTCAGCTGCTCGTGCCGCAGCCGCACGTCGTCCCGACCGGGTGCGCCCGCCGCGGACCGCCCGTCACCGTCGACGGCGACGGCGTAGCGGTCCGGGTCCTCCTCGGCGACCACCGCGAGGTCGACGGCGTGCGGGCCGTGGCCGACGCCCTCGCGCACGTCCAGGCCCTCGGCGCGCAGGCGGCGGACGAGCTCGGCCAGCACGGCCGATCCGTGGCCGTGCTCCTCCGCGTCGGGCACGAGCGCGCGGGCCACGATGCGGGCGCCGTGGGTGGCCGCCTCGGGCCAGGTGTCGACCGGGGTCTCGGTCACCAGGTCGACGCTGCGCCGGGCCGCGGCGAGCACCGCCCCGGCGCTCTCCGGCGTCGCGACGCTCTCCGGCGAGCCGAGCCAGACCACCCTGTCCCTCGTCTGCCCCGCGACGCGGTGCACCGGCAGCACGAGGAAGGCCTCGCTGTCCTGCTCGTCGTCGGAGAGCGAGGCGGGGAGGTCACCGCCGCGCATGGCCTGGCGCAGCGCGATGCCCGCGTCCTCCGCGCCGGCCTCGTCCTCGGTGACCAGCAGCAGGCTGTCCGGCCCCGACCGGGCGTGCTTGAGCACGAGGCGGACCGCGGCCTCCACCCGGATGCTCACGTGCCCCTGCACCACGTGCTCGCGCACGCTCGGGACCCGCTCGACACCGGGGAAGGAGTGGACGGGCCGCGGCATGAGCGGGGCCAGGGGCGCCACCAGCCCCTGGTCGAGGGCGCGGTAGTGCACGGCCAGGTGGCGCACCGGCAGCACCGCCGACGCATCGCGCAGCAGGGACGGCATCGAGGCGGCACCCGGGGCCACCTCGGCCCGGGGATCGGCCACGACGGAGAAGTCGCGGGGCCCGGGGCCGCCGCTGTCACCGACGACGAGCACCCGGCGTCCGCGGGCCAGCGCGGGGGCCGAGCGTGCGGTCGTCGTGCGCCCGGCGTGGTCGACGACCACGAGGTCGACGGTGAGGTCCGGGGGCAGCACCGCCGGCACCGCGAGCGGGCTGGTGAGCAGCACCGGGGCCGCCGCGAGCACGACGTCGGGCGCCCGGCTGATGATGTCGCGCGAGTCGACGGCACCCACGCGGCTGGCGTCCAGGGCCCGCTGCCAGGCACCGAGCTGGGAGGCGTGCCCGGTGAGGGTCCGCCGCAGCCGCCGGAGCACGGCTCGCCGCGCTCGCAGGGCGTTGCGGTGCAGGTGCGCGCGGTCGGCGGCCCGGAAGGCCCGCTCGGCCTCGCGCACCGCCTCGCCGCCGACCTGCTGCGGGACGGAGTCGGAGGTCAGATGGTCGAGCACCGAGCTGCGGTGCACGAAGCGCACCTCGGGCGCGACCCGGTCGGCGGGGACCCCGCGGCGGGCGAGGTCGTCGACGAGCTCGCCGAGACCCCGCTCCCGCAGCGGCGCCAGCAGCGGGTGCGCCTGCGCGGCGACGGCCGCGCGCTCGGAGCGGGCGTCGAGCCGCACGAGCCGCTCGAGCACCGTGTCGAGATGGGTGGTCGACAGCTCGTGCCCGGCGGAGGTGCCGGTGAGGACCTGCTCCAGCCAGGCGAGGTCCTCCCCGAGGGGGGCGTGCGCGGCCAGCGCCTCCTCCCAGCCCTCCGGGGCCGTCGGGCGGGCGGCCTTGCCGGCCACCTCCTCCCACTCCCGACGCTCGTCGCGGGCCATGCGGACCCGGTGGGCGAGCTCGGGCGGGGGCGTGCCGGGGCGCAGCTGCTGACGCACCTGGCGCCGCAGCCGGGCGCGGGCCACCGCCCCGGGGCGCTGCTCCACGTCGTCCCGGTCCGCGGTCGCGGCGACCATGTCGTCCAGCGGCGCGTCGTAGATCCCCGGGGAGAAGTGGTCGAGGGTCTCGCTCGCCCGGGCGATCAGCCCGAGCCGGTGCGCCCACTGCGCGAGCGTCGCCGGCGCCGGCATCCCGGCGGCGCGGCACACCGCGTCGGCCTGCTCGCGCGCCGTGCTGAACTCACCGGCGACCAGGCGCCCGACGACCTCGGTGGCGCGGGCGGCCTCGTCCTCGGTGGCCAGGCGGGCGGCATACCAGGGGTCCTCGGTGCGCGCGGCGGACCAGGCACCGCAGTCGGCCGCCTCGATGAGGGCGTCGGTGACGGCGGACAGCTCCTCCTCGGTGAGCTCGCCGAGGACGTCCAGCGGCAGCCGGACCCGGGACGCCGGCGGGTGCGCGAGGGTCGCCAGCGCCGCGAGGTCGTCCTCGGTCCGGGCCAGGCTGAGCGCCCAGGGGGCGTGCTCACGGTGCAGCACCTCCTGCTCGCGGCGGAGCACGGAGAGGGCGTCGGCGCGGGCCGGGAGCGGGTCCGGACCGAGATCCGGCTCGTCCTCGGCGGGCAGCCCGGTCGAGGGTGTGCCGCACCCGCGCCAGCGTCTGCCGCATGGAGGCCGGGTCCTCGGCCAGGTCCAGGCACAGGTCGCCCAGCCCGACGTGCTCCAGGCGCCGGCGCAGCGCCTCCAGCGACGTGCGGTCCTCCGAGCAGACCATGACGGTGCGGCCCTCGGAGAGCGCACCGACGACGACGTTGGCGATGGTCTGGGTGGCGCCGGTGCCCGCCGGGGTGTCGAGGACGAGGTCGCCGCCGTGGGAGACCTCGTCCACCACGAGCCGCTGGGAGGCGTCCGCGTCCAGGGCGCTCAGCTCCCGGGCCGGGTCGTCGGCCCGCTGCTGGTCGGGGGACGTGGAGGGCAGCTGCACGTCGGCGCCCGCGAGCGCCGCGACGACGTCGTGGGTGGCGAGCGGCTCCGGGTCGCCGGTGTACGACGTCACCAGGGGCAGCTTGGCCCAGGGGAAGGTGCTGATGACCATCTGCGGCCCGATGGCGAAGCCGGCCATCTCGACGCAGATGTCCTCCAGCGCGCGGTAGGTCAGCCGGGGGTCGAAGCCGTGGCTCTGCGCCGACAGCCCGGCCAGCAGCGCGGGGTCCGGCTGGAGGTGGGCCTCGCTGCGCAGGTAGTGCTCGAGGACGGGGTTGAAGACGACGTCCTCGTGCAGCTCGAGCACGAAGTCGGAGTGGGCCGCGTCGGTCGGCGTGATGGTGCAGGCGCGCAGCAGCACCGGGGCGCGCGGGGGCACCGGCACGCGGTGGAGCGTCCAGGTCGCGAGGCCGATGGCGAGGAAGCTGGTCTCCAGGCCGTGCTCCCGGCGCATCTCGGTGACCTTGTCGCGGATGCCCCCCAGCCGGCGGGCCGCGTCGGTGAACGCCACCTGCTCGCGCACCAGGTCCGAGAGCGGCGTCGGCCGACCCGACAGCAGCTTGGCCACCCCGCCGGGGTGCGCGAGGTTGAGGTCGAAGGTCCCGGTGAGGGAGGTGCGGTGCCAGAGCAGGGTGTTGGCACCCCCGAGCTCGGCGACCTCGTGGCGCCAGCGCGTGCGGGCACGCTGGACCGCCTCGACGCGGGCCTCGTCGAGGGTGTTCGGGGGACGCAGCGAACTCACCGACCCAGGCTAACGACTCCGGGAGGCAACGCCGTCCTCCGCCACACCCACCGGGCCCCACCCGGGCTGCCGACGGCCCGCGTACGGGGGCCGTCCCGGCCTACACCCCGACCGGGCGCCGCTCGTGCTCGCCGCGCGTCACGGTGTAGGCCGCGAGCCCGGCGGCGGCGAGGGCGGCGACCGCGCAGAGCACGGCATACCCGAAGACGTCCATGACGACCCCGGCCAGCGCACCCCCGACCGCGGCGGTCAGGCCCATGACCAGGTCGGCAGCGCCCTGCACCGAGGCCCGCTGACCCACCGGCACCGAACCCGCCACCGTGCCGGAGCCGGCCACGAAGGTGCAGGACCACCCGAGCCCGAGCAGCACCAGCCCGGCGGTGAGCCCGGCCGAGAAGCCGGCCTGGCTGAGCGCCGCCAGGAGGCAGGCCAGCACCAGCAGCCCGACGCCGAGCAGGACGACCGGGCGCGCCCCCAGACGGTCGGTGAGCTGGCCCGTGACGGGCGCGAGGCCGTACATCCCGAGGATGTGCAGGCTGATGACCAGCCCGATGAGCTCGATCTCCGCCTGCCCGTGCCGCATGTGCAGGGGGGTCATGACCATGACCGCCACCATGACGACGTGCCCGACGGTGACCGCGCTGGTCGCCCAGAGCGCGGTGGGCGTGGCCGCGATGGTCCGCAGCCCGTCGGCCACGTTGCCCTCCCGCCCCGGCGGGCGGTCGGTCTCCGCGCCGGCCAGCCGGCGGGCGGTGAGCAACGGGTCGGGTCGCAGCGCGAGGTGCAGGAGCACCGCGGCCAGCAGGAAGCCGAGGCAGGAGAAGACCCAGGCGCCGGCCAGCGGCGGCAGCCCGAGCACCCCGGCCACCGCCTTGCCGGGTCCCACCATGTTGGGCCCGAGGACCGAGCCGATGGTCGTCGCCCACACCACCCAGCTCAGCTGCCGCCCGCGGCGCTCGGGCACGGCGAGGTCGGTCGCGGCATACCTCGCCTGGCTGTTGGCCGTGGTCGAGGCGCCGAAGAGGGTGGTGCCGACCAGCAGCATCCAGAAGGCGCCGGTGGCCGTCGCGGTGATGGCGAGCGCGGCACCCAGCGCACCGACGAGGTATGCCGTCGCCAGGCCCGCGCGACGACCCCGCCGCCCCATGAGCGCTGCGACGGGGATGGTGAACAGCGCTCCCCCCAGCACCTGGGTGGTCGTGGCCAGTCCGGACAGCGCGTCGCGGCCGCTGACGTCCGCGGCCACGATCGCGCCGACGGCGATGCCGCTGGCCACCCCGATGCCCCCGAGCGTCTGGCTGCCCATGAGGGTCAGCACGGTGCGTGACTGCACCGCCGTGGTGTGGCTCACGGGCTCGCTCATGCGAGCACTATCCCAGCACCGGCCGACCCCGCCCGCACCGCGTCGCGCTCAGCGGACCTGCCGGCGCCAGTTCGGCGGGACGGCCCCGGCCGGGCCGGGGACCGGCTGGTCCACGGGCCTGCTCGTGGGGCCCGCCAGCTCCGGGCCGGCCACCAGCTCGCCGCGGTCGTAGTCCCAGAACCAGTCCTCCCCCGGCTCGAAGCTCTGCACGACGGCGTGCCCGGTGGCCCGGGCGTGGGCGGTGGCGTGCTGCGCCGGGGAGGAGTCGCAGCACCCGACGTGCCCGCAGCGCGCGCACCGCCGCAGGTGGACCCACCACCCGCCGCCCTCCAGGCACTCCACGCACCCCGTGCCGCTGGGCGGCACCCCGGTGTCGATCGCCTCGCTGCTCATGTCGACCTCCCTGTCGTGGCTCGACCATCCCTGGTGCCCCAGCGTAGGCCTGTCAGCCCACGGCCGCCGGGCTCAGCCGGGCCGGACGACCTCGGAGGTCGCGACGTCGTCCACGATGGTGATGACGGCGCGCGTCATCTCGATGAGCCCGCCGTAGAGCGGCCAGCGCAGGTCCGGCAGCCCCCCGTCGGAGAGGTCCGAGGCCAGCCTGTCGGTCCATCCACGCAGCTCCTGGACGTCGGCCTCGGGGTCCTCGATGCGCCGCCCCAGCTCGTCGAGCAGCTCGATGAAGGGCTCCCGGAAGGCGCCGTCCCACTCCTCCGCCGCCACCGCCGACTCGTGGACCAGCCGGGACATGCCCCGCACCTGGGCGATGCCCTCCTCCAGCCGGATGAGCACCCGGGAGAGCTCCTCGCTGCTGGAGGCGCGGCGACGGCGCGGGTTGCCCCAGGTGCTCTCCTGCGCCTCGTAGACCAGCTGCCAGGCGCTGTCCAGCCGCCGGTCCAGGGTCCTGGTCCGGTCCACCCAGTCCCCGGTGGGCGCGTCGTCGGCCTGGTCCCGCAGCCCGGTGGCCATGTCCTGGAGCAGCCGGCCCAGCCCGCGGTCGATCTCCTCCACCTGCTGCCGCGCGCTCTCGTCGCGCAACGGTGCCGCGAGCACGGTGTTGACGAGGAGGGCCAGCACGACGCCGATGGCGGTCGCGGCCAGCCGGTCGACGAGGCCGGTCCAGCTGGTGTCGGTCGAGGCGGTGATGACGAAGAGCACGGTGGTCGCGACGGTGGTCCCCTCGTGGCGCAGCAGCCCCACCCGGGCGAAGCCCATGGCGAGCAGCAGGGCGAGCGCCAGCGTCAGCGTGCCGTGGCCGCCCACCTGCACCGCGGCGAAGGCGAGCACGACCCCGACGGAGGTGGCGAGCACCGCCTGCGTCCCCCGGGACAGGGTCCGGTAGACCGTCGCGTGCACCGTCAGGAGCGCGGTCCACGGGGCGAGGAAGGCCTGGTCGAGGTCGAGCAGCGCGTCGGCGACCCACCAGGCCGCCACCGCGGCGAGCACGCTCTTGAGGATCTGGACCAGGTCGCTGCGCACGTCGGGCCGGCTGAGCCAGCCTCGCACGCGCTGGAGACGGGTGGGCATGGGACCGACTATGGCATCGCACCGAGGGGCGCACCAGCACGGTCGCCCACCCCGGCCGCCGTGGTCACCGGCGACGCGAGAAGATGCAGCATGACCGAGCAGACACCCGCCCTGGTGACCATCGACCCGCGGCACGTCGCCGTCGTCTCCGGCCTCGGCCTGCCGGCCGAGGACGTGCGGTCCTTCTTCGACAGCGCCTTCCGGACCCTCCACCGCCAGCTCGAGGGCCAGCACCTGGCACCGGGCGGGCCGGCGTTCGCCTGGTTCCTCAGCCCGCCCGGGGACACCACCGACGTCCAGGTCGGGCACGAGATCGACCTGTCCTTCGTCCCTGCTGCCCCGGTGGACACCCTCCAGCTGCCCGGTGGGCAGGCGGCCCAGCTCGTCCACGAGGGCTCCTACGACGGCCTCGGCCCCGCGTGGCAGCGGCTCGTCGAGTGGGTCCGCGAGCAGGGCCTGGACGCCCACGGAGGCATGCTCGAGGAGTACCTCACCGAGCCCGGCCCGGACGTCGACGCGGACGGGATGCGGACCCGGCTGAGCTGCTTCATCACCCGGCAGGAGTGACCCGGCTCACCCGGCCCTCCCGGTGCCTGCGTCCTGCCGGCGCTGCCGCACCACGACGAAGGTCGCGAGGCCCAGGAGCAGGCCGGCCACCACGGTGGCGATGGTCGTGGCCGTGCTGCCGAGCAGCCGGTCGAGGAGCACCCGGCTCTGGGACGTGGGGTCGGCCAGGACCACGGTGACGAACAGCGCGACGAGGAGCGTCGCGAGGATGCCGGGCACCCGCTGCCACCGGCCGGTCAGCCCCAGCCGCCGCCGGAGCAGCCGGCCGGCCCTGAGGATCCGTCCGGCCCGGATGAGCCGCAGCGCCCCGACGACCCGCAGCAGCCGGAGCAGCTGGACCGGGCCGACGGCCAGGACCACCGCCAGCACCACGGCCACGGTGAGCAGGATCAGCCACCAGTTCCGCCGGACCCAGGAGCGCCTGTCCGTCGTGACGAGGAAGAGGATGACGGTCTCGGCGAGCAGGACGGCCCCGGTGAGCCCGTTGGTGACGGCTCCCACGGTGGCGTAAGGGTCGTCCAGGAGGGTCAGGAAGACCGCGGGCACGGAGGCGAGGGCCGCGACCAGCACGGGCAGCGCCAGGCGCTCCTCCCACTCCGCCTCCCGGTCCTCGGTCACCGGGTGCCTCCGGGATGCGTCAGCACGTGCCCCCGGCAGGATTCGAACCTGCGACACCCGCTTTAGGAGAGCGGTGCTCTATCCCCTGAGCTACGAGGGCGGACCGGCCCGGTGGGGCCGGAACCGGCCCATCGTCTCACGCCGACCGTGGCGGGCATGGCCAGGTCACCACGCCCGCGGGCCTGCCGGGTGCCGGGGCCGACGGCTGACCGGCGGCGGCGCGGGACGACGGACGCCCGCCGCACCACGGGGGGCACGGCGGGCGTCGGGGATGGTGCAGAGGCTCAGCCGGTGGTCGCGGCGGCGAGGTTGCCCAGGCTGGTCTCCAACTCCTCCTGCGAGACGAGCGGGAAGCTGATCTTCTGGAGCAGCGCCTGGTCGGTGACCTTGCCCCAGTCGTAGGTCAGCCGGACCTCGGTGTGGTCCGGGCCCTGCGGGGTCAGCTCCCAGACCCACTCCCACCCGGGCGGGTCCGTGTCGGCCGGGGCGGTCTGCCACGCCACCAGCTTGTCCTTGTCGTAGCCGGTGACGTGGTTGTCCGTCTGGTAGTCACCGCCCATGTGGTCGCCGGTCATGTTCATCCGGAAAGTCTGCCCGGTCGAGGTGATGCGGTCGCCGTGGTCGACGGACAGCACGAAGCCGGAGCCGTCGATGGCGACATGGTTGTCCGGCAGGGTGAGCACCTCGAAGACGTCCTTGGCCGGGGCGTCGATGGTGCGGCTGACGGTGACACTCGTCTGATCAGTCATACCCCGACGCTAACGAGCGGGCGGGTCTCGCGCGACCCGAGACCGTGCCCCCCGCCGGTCCCGCGTGGCACGCTGGCCGCATGGCGACGCACACCTTCGAGCTGGAGCTGACGTGGACGGGCAACCGGGGCACGGGGACGTCCGGGTACCGCGACTACGACCGGGCCGTGCTGGCCCGCAGCAGCGGTATGCCGGACCTCGAGCTGTCCGCCGACCGCGCCTTCCGTGGGGACCGGTCCCGGTGGAACCCCGAGGTCCTGCTCGTGGCGGCCCTGAGCGAGTGCCACCTCCTGTCCTTCCTGCACGTCGCCGTCACCCGGGGCGTCACGGTCGTGGACTACGAGGACGCCCCCGTCGGCACGCTGGAGCAGTCCGGTCTCGGGGGCCGCTTCACCCAGGTGGTGCTGCGGCCGGTGGTCACGGTGGCCGACCCCTCCCACGTGGACCTGGTGCCCCAGCTGCACGTCGAGGCGGGGGAGGCCTGTTTCATCGCGGCGTCGGTCAGCTTCCCGGTGCACCACGAGCCGACGACCCGGGTGTCGGGGTGAGGTCCCTCAGGACGCGGCCAGCCGGACCGTGTGGGCGTCGGGGATCGCGGCGTAGCGGTCCGGGGTGCAGGTGAGCAGGATCACCTGGACGTCCTCCCCGGACGTGCCGCGGGCGAAGGAGAACACCCGGCCCATCTGCTCCAGCCGTCGCGGGTCGGAGTAGCCCAGCGCGTCGTCGATGACCACGGGCACCCCGTGGGCCGGGTCCACGAGGTGGGCCACCGCGATCCGGGCGAGGATGCCGAGCTGTTCCTTGGCGCCGCCGGAGAGCTCCTCGAAGGGCACCGTCAGCCCGTCGAGCGTGCGGGCGCGCACGCTCAGCTGCTCGTCGACGGTCACGGCGAAGGTGGGGCCGTAGACCTGACGGCCGAGGCGCTCGAGCGCGTCGGTGAACGGCCGGACGTAGGCGCGGTGCGCCGACTCGCGGTGCTCGCGCAGGGTGCCGCGCAGGTGTCGCACCGCACGGGCCCGGCGGTCCAGGACGGCCAGGCGCCGCTCGGCGTCGTCGAGCGCGGACTCGGCGAGGGCGTAGAGCTCCTGACGGCCCTCGCTGGCCGCCAGCTCGACCTGGCCGGTGAGGCCGTGCAGCAGCTCCCGGGTCCGGCCCAGGTCGTCCCGGGCGCTCGCCAGGGCCGCCTGCGCGGTCTGCACCCGCGCGGCCAGGCTCGGGACGTCCGCGGCGCGCACGGCCTCCTCGGCGAGCCGGAGCTCCCCCTGGGCGGCGGCGAGCGCCTCCGCGTGGTCCCGGGCGAGGTCGAGCAGCACACCGTCGGCCTGCTCCACCCGCTCACGCTCGAGCAGCTGCCGCTCGTGCTCCAGGCGGGTGCGCTCGCTCGCGAGGCGCCCGTGCAGGCGGTCCAGGGCGGCGGTCAGCGCGGCGGCCTCGTCTCGCGCGGACGCGGCGGCGACGGCAGCCTCCCGGCGGGCCTCGCGCGCCTGCCGCACGCGGCGGCCGGCGGCCCGCTCGGCCTCGGCGGCCGTCGCCGCGGCCCGCCGGGCCTGCTCCTCGGTGGCCTCCCGGCCGCCCGTGGCCGGCCCGTCGGCCTGCTGCCCCTCGGGGCCCGTGGACGCGTCGCCGCCCGGTCCGGGCGCGGGTGCCGCGAGGGCCGCCGCGCGCTCGCGGCAGACCCGCAGGCGGTCCTGCAGGGCCGCCGGCACGCGCGCCGTCGCCAGGGCCTCGCGCTGGAGGGCTGCCGGGACGCCCTGGGCGGCGAGCAGGGAGGTCAGGTCGCGCTCGGACTCGCGCAGCCGGTCGGCCGCCTGCGCCGTGGCGTCGGCCCGGGTCGCGACCTCGTCGACGCTCGCGCAGCCCAGCTCCTCGAGCAGGCGGGCGAGCGCCGCGCACGCGCGGTCCAGCTCCTCCCTGCGGGCGGCCGCGGCCGGCGAGCGCACCACGACGCGGGCGGCCCCCGGCACGAGCACCTCGAGGTCGTCGGTCGCCGCGAGCTCCCGCACCTGCCCGGCGCGGAGGCCGACCGGGCCGTCGCCGGACCCCTCCAGGGCGCCCACGCTCACCCCGTCGGCCCAGGCCTCCACCTGCACGGCGGCGCTGGCCGCCTCGTGGCGCGCCCGGAGCAGCTCGACGTCCCGCTCCAGCCGGTCGACCTCCCGCCGCTGGGTCTCGGTGACCGGCGCCCGGGGGCCGGACTCCCGCTCCCGCAGCACGACCCGCAGCTGCTGGTCGAGGACGGTCACCACCTGCTCCAGGCCGGCCAGCTCCCGGTGGCACCGGGCGCGCTCGACGCGTCGATCGGCCACCTCGCGGGTCTCCCGGGCCCGCTCCAGGAGGTCCTCGGCCTCCTCCACCGCGGCCTCGGCCGTCGAGAGCTCCTCCTGCGCGGTGGTGACCCGCGACCGCGACGACCCGCCCCGGTCGGCGAGGTCGGCGAGCTGCTGCTCGAGCGCCACCACCGCCTCGTCCAGGCGGGTGAGGCCCTCGACCTGCTCGAGGCGACGGGCGTGGGCCTGGCGGGCCGACTCGGCGGCGCTCCGAGCCCGGTCGCACCGGTCCGCGGCCTTCTCGTGCCGGGCCACGACCTCGGCCACCGCGTCGGCCTCCTGCTGCGCGCCGCGCAGGTCTCCCTCGCGACCGGCCACCTGCTCCACCGCACGCCCGACCGCCTCCCGGGCCTGCTGCTGGCGCTCCAGGAGGTCCTCGGCCTCGACCAGGCGACGGTGCGCCTCGGCGACCTCGGTCGACGCGGCGTGGTAGGCCTCGATCGCCCCCCGGTAGTCGCCGGTGGGCCGACCGGTCCGCCCTGTGAAGTAGCGGAGGTACTCGTCCTCGACCATCCCCAGCACCTGCTCGCCGTCACCGTCGTGCAGGTGCGCATCCGCCGCGGCGTCCAGCGCCTGCTGCAGGACACCGCTGGACATCAGCGGCACGAGGGTGCCGTCGTCGGACTGCGCCAGCCGCAGCGCGTCCCACAAGGTGGTGTCGAGGTGGGCGACGAGCTGCTCCAGACGTGCCTGCGCGGCGGACCCGGCCAGCTGCTCGGGACGCTCGCCGAGGATCTCCAGCTCGGTGCGCGGGCTGCGCAGCCACTGCTTGGCCAGCCGCACCCGGGTCCCCCCGATGGTGAACTCGGCCTCGACGAAGGGGCCCACGTCGCGACCGATCGGCTGCAGCGCCTGGGCCTTCGCGCTGCGGGAGGTGGCCTTGAGGTCCAGCAGCCGGTCGAAGGCCTCCAGGAGCGTCGACTTGCCGACCTCGTTGGGCCCCTCCACCACGACCACGCCGCTGTCGGGGAGAAGGACCGTGCGCTGGGAGACGCCGCGCACGTCCCGCAGGGTGATCCGGTGCAGCCTCATGACCGGCTCCTGGTCAGCCGGTAGAGCAGCGAGAGCGCGTCCCGGGCGCTCTCGTCGTCGTCGGCCCGACCCACGACGAGACCGCCGCGGGGGGTGACCTCGCCCCCGCCCCCCTCGTCGTGCCGGGTCGCCGAGGGAGCCTCGGCCCGCGAGGTCGGCGTCTGCGCCTGCGTCTGCATCTCGTCGACCGCGGCCGCGAGGTAGCCCCCGAGGCCGAGCTCGCGCCACACGTCGTCATCGGAGACGACCACGACCTCATGGTGCTGCTCCCGCTCGACCAGCGCGCCGAGGCGGTCGCCGTGCCGCTCCCGCAGCTCCTCGAGCCGGGCGTGCTGCGCGACGGTCAGGGTGCCGCGCAGGTTGAGGAAGAGGACCGTGCGGTCCTTGTCGGCCAGGCCGTGCAGCTCGGCGTCCAGCGCGTCCAGGTCCGCGTCGGTGTCGACCTCCCGCTCGAGGACGAGGAAGCGCCACGTCGCGACGGGGTGCGGCGTCACCTGCACGCGCTCTGTCGCGGCCAGGCCGGGGTCGATGTCCACGACGAGCACCTGCCCGGGGTCGACCTCGGTCTCCCGGGTGGGCTCCGGGGCGCCGGGGTAGTGGAGGTCCTCGCGCCCGGCCACCGGGGTGCGGGAGTGCCGGTCGCCCAGCGCCACGTAGTGGACCCGGCCCTCGTCCAGCGCGGACGCCAGCGGCGCCGTGCGGATCGTCGCCGCGTGGCGCCACTGCGGGTCGAAGTCGTCGACCCCGCCGTGCCCGACGACCACCCGCACGACACCGGCCGGGGCCGGGCCCTCGGGCAGCAGGTCGACCGCCTCGCCCACGAGGTCACGGCCCGGGTGCTTGCTCTCCCAGGGGGCGGCCACGAGCTCCACCCCTGGTGCCACCTCGTGCACCCCGGCGGTGTGCAGGACGTGCACGTGCGGGGGGCACTCGCGGACGAAGACGTCGGAGCGGTAGACGGAGGCGGCGTCGAGGGGGTCGTGGTTGCCGGGCAGGAGGTAGACCGGCACCGGCACCTCGCGCAGGGCCTCCAGGGCGCGGCGCACCGTCTGCCCGGTGAGGTGGTTGCTCTCGAAGACGTCCCCGCTGACCACGACGAACCCGCACCCCTGCTCCTGGGCCACCCGCCCCAGGGCCCGGATCGCCTCGACGCGGGCCGCGCTGAACCGGGCCTGGGCCTCCGGCTCGAGGAAACGGCGGGTCAGCCCGATCTGCCAGTCGGCGGTGTGCAGGAGCCGCACCATCGCGTCCGCCCTCCTCTCGTCTCCGGCCGGGGTGTCGGTCCCACGGTAGGAGAGGGCACCGACAGACCCGGGCAGGCGCCGGCCGTGTCGGCGATCCGGCCCCCGTGCGGCCGCCTCACGACCCCACGACGGCGGCGGTCGCGGCCCGGGCGAGCAGCGCGGCGGGGACGCCGAGCGCCAGCGTCAGGCCGAGGTAGGCCGCCGCCCGGCCCCGCGCGCGGCGCCCGATCTGCCAGGTGTGCACCGCCAGGGTGCTCCACGTGGTCAGCGCCCCGCACAGCCCGGTGCCCAGCAGCAGGAGCAGCCAGGGGGCGAGGGTCCCGGAGAGGCCGACCAGCACGCCCAGCGCCGCCGCCCCCACGACGTTGACGAGGAGCACCCCGCGCACCGGGCCGAGCGGGGGTCGCGAGACGAGGTGCCGCAGCACCGCACCCACGGCGCCGCCGACGGCGACGCACAGGACCGCCACCAGGGCGGGCACCCCCCCGGTCACCGCCGCACCCGCCGCAGCGCCGCTCCCCCGGCCAGCGCGGCCGCCCCGACGCAGAGGAGCACGGTGAGGACCAGGTAGAGCAGGGCGGTCACCGGGCCGGCCGTCCCGAGGACGGCCACCTGCACGGCATACGTGGAGAAGGTCGTGAACCCCCCGAGCAGCCCGGTGCCGACACCGGGCCTCACCCACCAGGCGTGGCCGACGTGGTCGTCGTGCACCACCAGCCACGCCAGCGCGGCGCTGCCCAGCACGTTGGCCAGCATCGTCGCCCACGGCCACCCGCCGGGCCCGGCCTGGGGCACGAGCGCCACCTCCACCGCCCACCTCAGGAGGGACCCCACCGCTCCGCCGGCCGCGACGGCGACCAGGGTCTGCGGGTGCAGCGGGTGCCGGACGGACCCTGGGGACGAGGACACGGTGCGACCCTACCGGCGGTCGTACACTGGTCGTCATGGATCGATCGGGCCCCGACGCGCAACCTCCGAGTCCCGGGCCGGGCGGCACCGCCGTCCGGCTGACCTGTGATGCGGGGGACATCACGTGCTGATCGTCGGCGGCATCGCCGTCATCATCGTCCTCACCCTCATGACGGGCTACTTCGTCGCCCAGGAGTTCGCCTACGTCAGCGTCGACCGTGGTCGGCTGCGCCAGCTCGCGGACCAGGGGGACGCCCCGGCGCAGCGGGCGCTCAAGGTCACCTCGCGACTCTCGTTCACCCTCTCCGGGGCGCAGTTCGGGATCACCGTCACGGCGCTCATGGTCGGCTACCTCGGCGAGGCGCTGCTGGTGCGGGGGTTGACCGAGTCGTATGCCGACTCCGGCTGGCTCGCGCGCGCCGCCATGATCTCGCTCTTCTCCGTGGCCACCCTCACCTTCTCCACGGTGCTGCAGATGGTCATCGGCGAGCTGGGCCCCAAGAACTGGGCGATCGCCCGTCCGGTGCCGCTGGCCAGGGCGCTCTCGCGCAGCACCCTGGTCTACCTCACCGTCCTCGGCCCGGTCATCGCCCTCTTCGACCGGGCCTCGAACGCGCTGCTGCGCTCGGTGGGCATCGAGCCGGTCGAGGAGCTGCCCCAGGGGGCGACCCCGGAGGACCTCACCCGGATCATCGCCGAGTCGCACAGCGGCGGCACCCTCGACGAGGAGCTCTCGACCCTGCTGGGCCGCGGCCTCGCCTTCCGCGACCGGGTGGCCGAGGAGGTCATGACACCGCGGACCTCGGTGCAGACCATCCAGGCCGACGAGCCGGCCGGGGTGGTGCTCGAGGCGCTCGAGAGCGGGCACTCCCGCTTCCCCGTCGTGGGCCGCGACATCGACGACATCGTCGGCGTCATCGGCCTGCACGACCTGCTGGCCGTCGAGCCGCAGGCCCGGCACACCACCCTCGTGCGCGACCTCACGGACGACGCGCTCATCCTGCCCGAGTCGCTGCCCCTGCCGAAGGTGCTGGAGGCGCTGCGCGCCGGGCACCAGCAGCTGGCCGTCGTGGTCGACGAGTACGGCGGCTTCGCCGGCATCGTCACCTTCGAGGACGTGGCTGAGGAGGTCGTCGGCGAGATCTGGGACGAGGACGACGACGACGAGGCGACGAGCGCCGCGCGCGCCGGGGGCGTCTGGGACCTCTCGGCGCGGCTGCGCATCGACGAGGTCGCTCAGCTCACGGGGGTCGAGCTGCCCACGCACGAGCACTACGACACCCTGTCCGGGCTCGTCCTGGACCAGCTGGGGCGCACGGCCGAGGACGGGGACAGCGTCGTGGTCACGTGGACCAGCCGCGACGGCGAGGGTGAGGAGTACGTCCACCTCGCCCGCCTGGACGTCGTGCGGACGCGGCGCTACGTCCCCGAGGTCGTGACCCTCAGCCCCCTGGTGACGCGGACCCTGGACGAGTGGCACGAGCTCGCCGAGGAGGAGCGCGAGCACCTCGGTGACGGGCTCGTCATCGCCGCGCCCTCCGGCGCGGACGGCGTGGAGGTGACCCGGTGAGCACCACCCAGGCCCTCCTCGTCAGCGTGCTGCTCCTCGTCGCCAACGGCTTCTTCGTCGGGGCCGAGTTCGCGGTCGTCGCGGCCAAGCGGCACCGGCTGGAGGAGCGCGCGGAGGCCGGCAGCCGCGCCGCCCGGGCCGCCGTGGACGCCTCCCGGGAGCTGTCGCTCATGCTGGCCGGCGCCCAGCTGGGCATCACCCTGTGCACCCTGGCCCTCGGCGCGCTGGCCAAGCCGGCGGTCGCCTACCTCCTCGAGCCGGTCATCCACGCCCTCGGCGTGCCCGACGTGGCGGTGCACGCCATCGCGGTGGCCATCGCCGTCTCCCTCGTGGTCTTCCTGCACATGGTGGTCGGGGAGATGGCGCCCAAGTCGTGGGCCATCTCGCACCCGGAGAGCTCGGCCATGATGCTGGCCCTGCCCTTCCGCGCCTTCACCTGGGTGGCACGGCCCGTGCTGTGGCTGATGAACGCCCTCGCCAACCAGCTGCTCCGCCTCGGCGGGATCGACCCGGTCGACGCGCTCGGCAACGCCCAGACCCCCGCCGACCTGCAGCTGCTCCTGGCCCAGTCGCACGAGCACGGCGTGCTCGAGGACGCCGACCACCAGATCCTCACCGGTGCCCTCCGGCTCGAGGAGGAGACGGTGGAGTCGGTGATGTTCCCGACCACCCGGGCGGTGACGATCCTGCGGACCGCGACGGCGGCGGACGTCGAGCGGATCAGCCACCGGAGCGGGCGCTCCCGGCTGTTCGTCGTCGAGCCCACCGGCCGGGAGGGCCAGCAGCGCATCCGCGGCCTGGTCCACGTGCGCGACGCCATCCTCGCCTCGGCGCAGGGGCGTGGCGACCGGCCCCTCGGCGACTTCCTCCAGCCGGTCGCCTCCCTGCCGGCGTCGATGCCGCTCATCGACGCCGTCTCCAGCCTGCGGCAGCAGCGCGGGCAGCTCGCCCTCGTGCGGGACGAGCAGGGGCGGGCCGTGGGCATGGCCTCGATGGAGGACATCCTCGAGCAGATCCTCGGCGAGTTCGACGACGAGTCGGACACCGACGCCGCCGCCGAGCCGGACGCGGTGGGCGCCCGGACCGGGAACGCCTGAGCACCGGCGCCTCCTCGGCGCCTCCTCGGCGTTCTCAGCGGTACCGGTGGTCGACGGACTCGCCCTCGGGCGTCGGCGCGAGCACGTTGCCCGACCCGTCGCGTCGGTGGTCGACGTCCGGCTCGAGGCCGAGGGCGTCGAAGAGCGGCGTGATCATCGCGTCGTAGGCCCAGGGAGCCCAGCGGTGCCCCCAGGCCGTCGGCGCCGACAGCACACCGACGCGTCGGAGCCGGCGCGGTCGCGCGAGGACCCGCACCACCTGACGGGCGGCGTGGTCCGAGGACACCGAGGGCGGGGCGGGGCGACCGCGCCGCCCCTGGTAGGTGCCGGCCTGCCGGTAGACCGGGGTGCGGACGGCGCCCAGCCCGACGAGGCTCACGTGCACGTCCGGCAGCGACCGGGTCTCGACCTGCAGGCACCGTGCCAGCCCGTGCACCCCCCACTTGGCGGTGCAGTAGGAGGACATCGTGGGCACCGGGACCTCGCCGAGGAGCGATCCCACCAGCAGCAGGTGCCCGACGTCCCCCGCCCGGGCGAAGGCCCGCAGCGCCTCCTGCGCCACGTGCGCGGTGCCGTGGAGGGTGGTGCGGACGGCGGCGTCGAAGACCTCGGCCGGGACGTCCTCGAACCTGCCGTAGGCCAGGACGGCCGGCGCGTGGACGACGGCGTCGGGGGGCGGCATACCCTCCAGGAGCCCGGCGACCGCCGACCGGTCCGAGACGTCGCAGACGTGCACGGACACCTCGCCGGCGCCGCGGTCCCGGCACTCGGCGGCGGCATCCTCGAGCGGGCCCCGGCTGCGGGAGGCCAGGTGCAGGTCCCAGCCCGCGGACGCGAGCCGGTGCGCGGTGGCCCGGCCCACCCCGCTGGACGCCCCGGTGATCAGGGCGCGCACTCGTCCTCCAGGTGCCGGGCCGCCCGGCCGTGACGGGGTGGCACGCGACCGGCGCGGACCCGGTCCAGGGGCCTCCCGGGCCGGACCCACCCGCCGTGCACCTGCTCCCCCTCGACGGGCGCGAAGAGGTTGCCCTCGCTGCGCTCGGCCGGGGTGCGGGTCATGGCGACGGCGTGGAAGACCCGGGTGACGATGGCGTCGTAGAGGCCGGGGAGCACCGTGAAGCCGAAGGCGACCCACGGGCCCAGCGTGCCCACCATCCGCATCCGGCGGGGGCGGTCCAGGCAGGACATCACGGCCTCGGCCACGGACTCCGGGCTGTCGACCGGGAGCGGGGGGCGGCGCCCGAGCGGCAGCCGGCTGGCGGCGTGCTCGTAGATGGGGGTGTCCACCGGACCGGGCGCCACCAGGCTGACCCTGACGGCGCGGTGCCGACGCTGCTCCACCTGCACGGTCCGCACCAGCCCGTGCAGGGCCCACTTGGCCGTGATGTAGCTCGACATGTAGGGCGTCACGACCCGGCCCAGCAGCGAGCCGACCACCACCAGGTCGCCGCGGGAGCCGCGCGCGTGGAAGTGCTGCAGGGCCGTCCGGACGACGTTGGCGGCGCCGAGCAGGGTCACCTCCAGCACCCGGTCCAGGTGCTCGTCGGGCAGCTCGCGGAACTCGGCGTAGGCGATGACCCCGGCCGCCTGGACGACGGCCTCGACCGGTCCCGCCTGCTCGAACGCCCGCTCCACCGCGGCGCGGTCCGTGACGTCGCACACGACGGTGCCGACCGCCGGCGAGCCCGCGGCACGGCACTGCCGGGCGGCCTCCGCGAGGGCCGGTGCCGAGCGCGCCAGGAGCACGAGCGGGGTGCGTCGCTCGGCGAGCACCAGGGCGGTGGCCAGCCCGATGCCGCTGGACCCGCCGGTCACCAGCACGGTGCCGCGCCCCGCGGCGGCCAGGTCCCGCGCTGCCGGCTGGGGCGTCGCCGCCGTCACAGGCGCCTCACCCAGGGCTGGCGCAGCACCGGGGTGAGGTGCGGCCACAGGCCCGCCGGCACGAGGCGGGCGCCCGTCATGAGGGCGCGCATCCGGCGCGGGAAGACGAGCACGGACCGGTCCCGGGCCAGACCGTCCAAGATCCGGGCGGCGGCGTCCTCGGCGGTGATCTTGAAGGGCTGGGGGAAGTCGGCCGAGTCCGTCATCTCGCTGCGCACGAACCCGGGCAGCACCGACATGACCCGCACACCGTCCGGTCGCAGGGAGGCCCGCAGCGCCTCGAGCAGGTTGACGGCAGCCGCCTTGGTCGGCCCGTAGTAGTCGGCCCCCGGGACGCCGCGGTAGGCGGCCACCGACGCGATCCCGACGACGGTGCCGCTGCCCTGGGCCCGCAGCGTCGGCAGGGTGACGTCCAGGCACTGGCCGAGGCCGAGCAGGTTGGTGCGCACGTGCTGCTCGAAGGACTCCTGGTCCCAGTCCCCCACGTCCGACACCTGCCACGTCCCGGCGCAGTAGACGACGAGGTCGAGGCCGCCGAGCTCGGCGAGCACCCTCTCGTAGGCCGTGCGCACGCTCGCGGGGTCGGTCACGTCCACGACGACCGGGCGCATCCCCGTGCCGTCGGACAGCTCGCGCAGCCGCTCCTCCCGACGGGCGCTGACGACGACCTCGGCCCCGGCCTCGTCCAGGGCACGCGCGAGCGCCGCCCCCAGACCGCTGGAGGCCCCGACGAGCCAGCACCGCGCACCCTCGACCTGCACGGGCACCTCCTGGTAGGGGATCGACGACACCGCTGCCGCGGCCGTCCCCACGGTAGTCAGCCACCGCCCCGCGCGCGCGCCAAGCCTCCTCCGGGACGACGAAGCCCCGGTCCGCACACGGGGTGCGGCCGGGGCCGTCGTCGAGGGCGAGAGCGTGCTCGCCGTGGCGGGGTCGGGTCAGCCGACCCGACCGTAGCCGGAGACGCCGCCGAAGACGGCGCGGTACTGGGTGGGGATGCCCGGGCGGCCCGAGTCGTACATCATGCCGTTGCCGGCGTAGATGCCCACGTGGTAGGCCGGGTAGCCGAAGAACACCAGGTCGCCGGGCTGCGGGCTGCTCACCGGGGTGGCGAACGACTGCTGCGCGGCAGCGGTGCGGGGCAGGGAGATCCCGGCCTGCGCGAAGATGTAGCTGGTGAAGCCGGAGCAGTCGAAGCCGGTCGACGGGCTGGCCCCGCCGTGGGCGTAGGGGTAGCCGACGTAGTTGGCGGCGATCCCGGTGATGCCCCCGGTCGGGGCCGGCGCCGCGGCGGGCTCCGGCTGGGACTGGGCGGCCGGCTCCGCGGGGGCGGCGGGCTCCGGGGTGGCGGCGCGCTCGTTGGTGCGGCTCGCGCTGGTCTCCTCACGGGCGGAGACCTGCTCGGTGACCTGCTCCTGCTGCGGCTGCGCGGGGGCGGCCTGCTCCTGCTCCTGCTGGGCGGGCGCGGCCTGGACCGGCTCCTCGACCTCGACCTGGGGGGTGTAGGCGGAGAAGCCACCGATGCCGAAGGAGTCGAGCTCGATGTCGGACGGGGCCGCGACGGCCTCGACCGGCCGGTCCACGGTGACCGTGCGGTCGGCGCTGACGTCCGCGCCGAGGCGGAGCAGGCCGTCACGGTCCTGGGGCACCTCGGGTGCTGCGTTGGCGCTGAGCGCCGGGCCGGCCAGCAGGCCGGTCGACGTCGCGGCCACGGCCGCCGTGCGGGTCAGGGTGGTGCTGGTCGTGCGGAGACGACCGGGCCGACGGTGGCGGCCGGTGGTGCGCTGCGTCATGTAGATCCTCCAGTGCCTACGGGGTGAGCTGTCGGGCTTCGGGCTGGAGTGCCCCTGGACCGCACAAGTCGGTCCTTCGCCCCGAGGAGCCGCAGGGGCGGCTCCAGAGGTGGTTCCCCCGCTCCTGTCAAGCGGTCGTACGTGCCACGGCCCCGATAGGCGCGCGGACAGGACTAGGCGATCGCGCTCGGGGGTCCCCCCAGGGAGGAGGACTCTTCGAGGTTACACAGGGCCCTCGCCAAATGTCACGCTCAGGTAACGACGGCGTGGCCGGCTCGTGACATGATCAACCGCCGCAGAGCCTCTGACCTGCACAGATGCCGGCCGACTTGACCATTCTCCCAGCAGTGGAGTGAGTCATCTCACAGCAGCAGAGTCACCGTTCACGACACAGAAGACGTGTCCTGCCACGTCCTGGGGCAGGGACACGGCCTCGCCGTCGACGGCGCCGACGATGGTCCGTCCGTCCTCCCCCCAGACCTCCACCCGGGCTCCTGGCCGGATACCGGAGTCGAGCAGCAGACCGAGCACCTCGGGGTCCACCTGGACCGGTTCGCCGAGCCGCGCGACGCGGGCGCCGGTGCGTCCGCCCCGCTCCGCGATGTCGCTGCTGGGCTCGCCGTCGGCCGCGGGGGCGTCGTCGCGGCCGAGCTCGGCGAGGCCGGGCACCGGGTTGCCGTAGGGCGAGCAGGTGCCGTCCTCGACCAGCTCGAGGATGCGTCGTTCGACCTGCTCGCTCATGACGTGCTCCCAGCGGCACGCCTCCTCGTGGACGAAGGCGGGGTCGAGGCCGATGACATCGGTGAGCAGGCGCTCGGCGAGCCGGTGCTTGCGCATGACCCGCACGGCGGCGGTCCGTCCCGCGTCGGTGAGCACGAGGTGGCGGTCCTCGGCCAGCTCGAGCAGGCCGTCGCGCTCCATCCGCGCCACGGTCTGGGAGACGGTCGGACCCGACTGGCCCAGCCGCTCCGCGATGCGCGCCCGCATGGGCAGGACGCCGTCCTCCTCCAGCTCGAAGACGGTCTTGAGGTACATCTCCGTCGTGTCGATCAGATCGCCGCTCACGGCGCCATCCTACGGTCGGGGCCCGACATCTCGTCCCGCTCGGCGAGGGTCACGGCTGCACCCGTCCCCGCCGCCAGGCGTCGGGGTCGTCCAGCCCGCCGGGCGCCACCCGCGTCCAGACCAGCCGGTCGTGCAGGCGGTTGCGCCGGCCGCCCCAGACCTCCACCTGCTCGGCCCGCACCCGGTAGCCGCCCCAGTGGGCCGGCAGGGGCACGTCGTCAGGGTCCCCGGTGTCCGGCCAGCGCTCCTCGCAGCGACGGTATGCCTCCTCCAGGGCCGCGCGGTCGGCCACCGGGTCGCTCTGGGCCGAGGCGTGGGCGCTGATCCGCGAGCCGTAGGGGCGGCCGCGGAAGTACTCGACGACGAGGTCGTGCTCGAGCGCCTCGGCATACCCCCGGAACCGCACCGCGCGGTACATCGAGGGCCACGTCAGCGAGACTGCGACGGCGTCGTTCTCCCGCAGCTGCCGACCCTTGGCCGAGGCCGTGCTGGTGAGGAAGCCGGGACCCCGGGCGTCCAGGAAGCGCATGAGCACGGTCCGGACGTCCGGCATGCCCTCGCCGTCGACGGTGGCCACCGAGATGGCCGACGGCTCCGGGACGTCGCCCTGCTCCTGCTGCCGCGCGATCGCGGCGTCCAGCCACGCCTGCACCAGGTCCAGCGGCGCGTCCGGGGCGTCCGCCTCGGTGATGCCCTCACCGCTGTAGTCGGTGCGCCCACCCAGGGCCTGCCCGCCGCTCACTTCTTGCCCCGTCGCGGCAGGTGCACGGTGCGGCGCAGCGCGTCCGGGGTCTGCCGCTTGCCCGGGTCGGCGTTGAGCAGCAGCGTGTCGAAGGCGGCGTCGGTGTGCGGGTGGACGCCCACCGGCTCGTTGCGCGAGAACACCACCCAGTAGGGGTGGCCGCGGTGGAAGACCTGCTGCAGGGAGCCGTCCACCACCGTGTCGGCGTGCGCCATCGCGTGCTTGCGCGGGTTGGTGCGCGCACGGGAGGCCTGGTCCTGCACGAACTTCGTCGCCGGCTCGCGCCGCTTGAGGATCTGGTCCACCACCTGGGGGCCGTACTTCTGTGCCAGGGCGTAGACGACCGGACCGTACTTGATCGCCTGCTTGGCCAACCGCGTCTTGCCAGCCACGGGTCCTCCTGCGGGTCTCGGGGTGCACCGCCAGCCTAGGCGCTGCACCGGTGTCGATAGGTCAACGCCCGACGGCGTACCCCTGCATCCCGCGGGGGTTGGCCGCGGCGCCGAGCACCCCGGTGTCCGGGTCGCGGCTGACGGCGCACATCCGCCCCAGGCTCCACGGCCCCTGGTCGAGCACCTCGTGGCCGCGGGCCCGCAGGCCGTCGAGCACCTCCGCGCCGAGGCGGGACTCGGCGACGAGGACGCCGGGCTCGCTGGCGCGCGGGTGGAAGGAGCCGGGGAAGCTCGTCGTGTGCACGTTGGGGGCGTCCACCGCCTCCTGCAGCCCGAGGCCGCCGACGAGGTGGCGCAGCAGGAAGACGCTCTGCCACTGGTCCTGCTGGTCGCCGCCGGGGGTGCCGCAGGCGAGCACGGGTATGCCGTCGCGCAGGACCATGGTCGGTGTGAGGGTGGTCCGGGGGCGCCGACCGGGGACCAGCGAGCTGGGCAGGCCCTGCTCCAGCCACATCATCTGCAGCCGGCTGCCGAGCGCGAACCCCAGCCCGGGGATGAACGGGCTGGACTGCAGCCAGCCTCCGCTGGGGGTCGCCGAGACGAGCATGCCCCAGCGGTCGACGACGTCGACGTGGCAGGTGTCCCCGCGGGTGGCGCCGTCGCGCTGCACCGTGGGCTCGCCGGCCGTCGCGTCGCCGGGCTCCACCTCGGCCCCCTCGGTCTGCCGGGCCTGGGCCGCGACCCGCGGGGTGCGGCCGCCGGGCGACCCCGGGCGCAGCTCGCGGGAGGCCTGCGCGGAGATGAGCGAGGCCCGCTGGGCGAGGTAGTCCGCCGCGAGCAGCTCGGCCACGGGCACGTGGACCTCGGAGCCCTCGTCGGCGCTGTCCCCGAGCCACGCCTCCCGGTCGGCCATCGCCAGCTTCCACGCCTCGACGAGGGTGTGCACGCCCTCGACGGTGTCGAGGTCGACGTCGGACGCCGGGCCGCCGGAGGCCTCGTCCACCATGGCCAGCACCTGCAGCAGCGCCGGCCCCTGCCCCCACGGGCCGGTCTTGGCGATGGTGTGCCCGCGCCACTGCGCGGTGACGGCGTCCTCCCAGGTCGCCTCGAAGGACGCGACGTCCTCCGCGGTGATGACGCCCGGCAGCACGGCGCCGCCGCTGTGCCGGTAGGCGCGCTCGGCGAAGGCCCCGACGGCCTCCGCGACGAAGCCTTGGCGCCAGGCCCGCAGCACCGCGTCGATGCCGCCCTCCCGGGTGGCCCCGCCCCGCACGGCCGCCTGCTCCTCGGCCAGCAGCCGCTCCAGGGTGTCGGCCCACGCCGGGTTGGTCACGACGCTGCCCGGCTCGGGGGCGGCGCCGTCGACGAGCCACTGGTCGGCGGACGGGTGCCAGTCGGAGGTGAAGAGCTCGGCGACCGAGGAGATGGTCGCGCTCACCCGCGCCAGGACCGGGTGGCCGTGGCGGGCGTAGTGGAGGGCGGGCTCGAGGGCCTGACGCGCGCTGGTCGTCCCGCGGTCGCGCAGCAGCGTCAGCCAGGCGTCGACCGCGCCGGGCACGGCGGTGGCCAGCGGCCCGGACCCCGGCACACGGTCCAGGCCGGCCCGGGTGAAGTGCTCCGGGGTGGCCCCGGCGGGGGCCGGCCCCTGCCCGCAGAGCACCCGCGGCGTGGGGTCGTCGACCGAGGACACGATGAGCGGGAGGTCACCCCCGGGGCCGTTGAGGTGCGGCTCGACGACCTGCAGCACGAAGCCGGCGGCGACCGCCCCGTCGGCGGCGTTGCCACCGAGCTCGAGCATCCGCATACCGGCCGAGGACGCGATCCAGTGCGTGCTCGACACCATGCCGAAGGTGCCGGTGAGGGTGGGGCGCGTGGTGAACGTCGTCATGGTCGCTCAGCCCAGCGTCGCGAGGACGGGGACGAGGATGAGGGCGGCCAGGGCCACCAGGACGACGACGCGACGGGTTCGGGCGCTCATCAGACCACCTTCTCAGGGAGGGGCTCGGTCATGCGCACCAGGTAGACCGGGCGCGGCCACGAGGCGCGGAAGCGCAGCCGCAGCTGGTCGTGGCGCATGAGGTAGAGGGTCGCCAGCACCGCCGTCCCCCCGCACATGAGGGTGGCGATGAGCACGGTCGGGCGGGCGCCGAACTGCTCGGCGAACCAGCCGAGGAACGGCGAGCCCACCGGGGTGCCCCCCATGAAGACCGCCATGTAGAGCGCCATGACCCGGCCGCGGACCGCCTGGTCCACGGTGAGCTGCACCATGGCGTTGGCGCTGACCATGACGGTGAGCGCGCAGAGTCCGGTCGGGACGAGCAGGACCGTGTATGCCGTGAAGGTCGGTGCGAACGCCAGCGCGCCGGTGAGCAGGGCGAAGGCGAAGAGCGAGCCGAGCAGGAGCCGCCACCGCGGACGCTCGCGCCTCGCGGCCATGAGGGCGCCGGCGAGGGAGCCGATGGCCATGACCGACCCGGTGATCCCGAAGTCGGTGACGCCCTTGCCGAAGACCTGGGTGGACATGAGCGCGTTGAAGATCTGGAAGTTCATCCCGAAGGTGCCGTGCATGAAGGCGACGACGAGGATCAGCTGGATGTCCGGTCGCCCGCGCACGTAGGCGATGCCCTCGCGGACCCGCCCGCGCGGGCCGGTGCGCGGCTTGCTCGTGAGCTGGCTCGGGTCCATCGCCAGCAGCGCCACGATGACGGCCACGAAGGTGAGCGCGTTGAGGAGCAGCGTCGGGCCGGTGCCGAACGCGGCGATGAGCAGGCCGGCCACGCCCGGGCCGAGCAGCCGCCCGGAGTGGAAGGAGGCGGAGTTGAGACCGACGGCGTTGGTCAGCTGCGCCTTGGGCACCATCTCGGAGACGAAGGACTGCCGGGCGGGGGCGTCCACGGCCGCGGCCGTGCCGGACAGGAAGGCCAGGACGAACATGTGCCACAGCTGCATGTGCCCCGTCAGCACCGCGACCCCCATGACGACCGCGAAGAAGGCCATGGCCGACTGGCTGACGAGCATGACGTTGCGCTTGGAGAAGTTGTCGCTGATGGCCCCTGCGAGCGGGGTGAAGAGCAGGATGGGCAGGAACTGCAGGCCGGTGACGATGCCCAGCGCCTGGGCGGAGTTGTCGGTGAGCTCGGTCAGCACCACCCAGTCCTGGGCCACCCGGCCCATCCAGGTGCCGGTGTTGGAGATGATGGCGCCGGTGGCGTAGATCCGGTAGTTGCGCACCGACAGCGCGGAGAACATCGCGCTCATCGGCCCTCCCCCCGGCGGACCGTGCGCTCGCCGGCCCGGTCGGCCTCGAGGATCTGCTCGACGAGGTCGGTGGCCTTCCTCAGCAGGGCCCGGTCCTGCCCGCTCAACCCCTCGAGCCGGGCGGCCATCCAGGCGTCCCGGTGCTCGCGCTCGCGCTCGACGACCTCCCGGCCGTCCGCCGTCAGCGACAGCCGCACGAGGCGGCCGTCGTCGGGGTCGGGCGAGCGGACGACATACCCCTGGTCGGCGAGCTGGGCGACGCTGCGGCTCATGCTCGGCGCGCTCACCTGCTCGATCGCGGCCAGCTCCCCGAGGGTGCGCGGCTGCTCGTGCAGGCGCACCAGCACGCTGAAGTGGTGCGGGGCGATGGTGTTGTCGGCGTCGAAGCGCACCCGCCGCGCCACCCGCATGCAGGCGATCCGCAGGTCGTGCGCCAGGGCCGCGGTAGCGGGGTCCGGCGTGAGGTCAGGCATACGGTCGTTAGTCTAGCTCATTACCTCAACTAACGATCTCGGTGGGGGTATGCCCCGCCCGTCCCTGGGACAGCGCAGGGCGGTCGCGCGGGGAGGTATGCCGTGCGCGGGGATGGCCCCTGCAGGGCCATGGGCGCACACAGCCCCGGCCACGAGGTGCCCCCGAGCCCCAGCACGGCCCGACCGTGCGCGGGCGTGGCCCCCGGAGGGCCATGGGCGCACACAGCCCCGGCCACGAGGTGCCCCCGAGCCCCAGCACGGCCCGACCGTGCGCGGGCGTGGCCCCCGGAGGGCCATGGGCGCACACGGTGCTACAGCCGGCGCCCCTCGCGGCACCGGCGGCTCACGGCGCCGGCGCCAGGCGCGGGTCGGTGCCGACGGGGCAGCCGGGCGAGCAGGGCCGGGGCCGACCGCGCCAGCCCTGCCGCATCTGCACCAGCCCCACCTCGACCGCGAGCTCGCACGGGCGGAGGACGACGTCGCTCCAGCCGGCCCGGAGGGTCAGCCGGCCGTGGGTCAGCCCCGAGCGGTCGCGGGCCCGGTCGAGGTGGATGCGGTCCTGGTGGAACAGCGCCCCGTCGATCTCGACCCCGACGTCGCGCTCCCGGTCCAGCAGGTCGAGGTACTGCTCGCCCCGGGCCGGCGTGGCCTCCCGGCGCCCCCGCAGCTCCCCCGACGGGTCCACCGCCACCTGCGGCGTCATCGCCGGGAGGCCGTGCGCCCGCTCGACGTCACGGACGTAGCGCCACTCGGCGACGCTCCCCAGTCCGAGCTCGGCCGCCTCCAGCACGGTGTCGAGCTCGGCCCGCCGGGGGTGGCGCGGGTGGTGGGCCAGCTCGGCCCGCAGCCCTGCCGGGCTGGAGCGGCCAGGCCGGCACGCCCGCAGCAGCAGGGCCACCACCTCGTCGTCGCCGAGCCGGGGCAGGGCCAGGACGTCGAGGACGCTCTGGTGCAGGCCGGTCACGGGGATGCCGGAGCGGACCGCCCGGGTGAGCCGCCGTCGACGGCGTACCCGGACGCCCCGCAGGTCTGCGCGCAGGGTGCGGGCGGCGGGGATCGCGACGGTGACCACGGGTGGTCTCCGGTCGGTGAGGCCCCACAGGGCCAGGGAGCACTCCTCGCTCGCGACCGCTCCCGCGCCGGCGGCCAGCACCGCAGCGGCCACGCGCTCCTGCCAGGCGACCGGTCCGGAATGGGTGAGATAGACCCCCCGGTGCATCAGCTGCCACTGCCCGCGGGCGAGCAGGCCGCGGACCTGCTTGGCCGACCACCCGTCGGCCAGCGCCTGCTTCCGCGTCACGACCCCCGGCACGGGACCAGCCTGGCAGCGCGACGACGCCCCTGGGCCCGTCGTCCACAGGCCCTCCCACCGTGCGCGGTCATGGCCCCCAGGGGGCCACCGGCGCGCACACAGTCCCGACCACGGGACACCCCCGGGCCCCGGCACAGCCCCACCGTGCGCGGTCATGGCCCCTGGAGGGCTACCAGCGCACACAGCCCGGGCCACGAGGCGCCCCCCCGGGCCCCGGCACCGCCCCACCGTGCGCGGTCGTGGCCCTCACAGGGCCACGACGGCACACAGCTACACCCCGAGCAGCCCCCGGATCGGGTCGATGCCGAAGTAGACCAGGAAGAGCACGGCGACCAGCCACATGAGCGGGTGCACCTGCCGGGCCTTGCCCCGCACCACCTTGAGCAGGACCCAGGTGACGAAGCCGGCGCCGATGCCCGCGGTGATGGAGTAGGTGAACGGCATGAAGACGATGGTCAGGAACGCCGGGAAGGCGATCTCCAGGTCGTCCCAGTCGATCCCGACCACCTGCTGCATCATGAGGAAGCCGACGACGACCAGCGCGGGCGTCGCCGCCTCGTGCGGCACGATCGCGACCAGCGGGGACAGGAAGGTCGTCAGCAGGAAGAGCACGCCGGTGACCACCGAGGCCAGCCCGGTGCGGGCGCCCTCGCCGACCCCCGAGGCGCTCTCGATGTATGACGTGTTGCTGCTCACCCCGCCGGCGCCACCGGCGATGGCGCCGAGGGAGTCGACGACGAGGATCTGCCGGGTCCGGGGCGGGTTGCCCTCCTCGTCCAGCAGCCCGGCCTCCGCGCCCACCGCGACCATGGTGCCCATCGTGTCGAAGAAGTCGGCCAGCATGAGCGTGAAGACGAGCAGGAACAGCGCGGTGAACCCGATGGCCTCGACCGAGCCCAGCAGGCTGAACTGCCCCAGCAGCGAGAAGTCCGGCGCGGCCACGACGCTGTCCGGGAGGGCGGGCACCCCCAGCCCCCACCCGGTGGGGTTGCTGCCGTCGGGGGTCTGCGGCCCGATCTCGAAGACCGCCTCGACGAGGATCGCCAGCAGCGTCCCGCCGACGATGCCGTAGAGGATCGCCCCCTGCACCCGCAGCGCCATGAGCGCGGCGATCGCGAAGAGCCCGACGAGGAAGACGACCGTGGGCCACCCGGCCAGGAAGCCGCCGACGCCCAGCTCGACGGGCACCGGGCCGCTGGCCGGCCGGCGGACGATCCCGGCGTCGACCAGGCCGATGATGGTGATGAAGAGCCCGATGCCGACGCTGATCGCCGTCTTCAGCTGGGTCGGCACGGCCCGGAAGACCGCCTCCCGGAAGCCGGTGAGCACGAGCACCAGGATGATGATGCCCTCCAGCACCACCAGCCCCATGGCGTCGGCCCAGGTCATCCCGTCCAGGCTGGCGATCCCGTAGGCGACGAAGGCGTTGAGGCCCAGCCCGGTCGCGAGCGCCAGCGGGTAGTTGGCCACGACCCCCATGAGCACCGACAGCACCCCCGCCACGAGCGCCGTGCACGCGGCGATGACGGCCAGGTCGCCGCCCGCGAGCAGCTCGCCGGTGCCGTCGGGCACGGTGCCGATGATGAGTGGGTTGAGGACGACGATGTAGGCCATCGTGAAGAAGGTCGCGAGCCCTCCCCGGAGCTCGCGCGCCAGCGTGGAGCCGCGCTGCGAGATCTGGAAGAAGCCGTCGAGGGAGCCCGTGGAGCGCGTGTCCGGCGCGGTGGTCGACATGCGCGTTAGCGTAGTCGGGTGAGCACCGGTCCCCAGCACGCCGACCACGACCACGCAGCGGCCGGTCGGGGCGAGCGCGTCGACCCCCTGCAGCCGCCCGAGGTGCCGCTGCGGACGATCACGCTGGTCCGCTGGGGCATCCTCGCCTGGGCGGTCGTGCTCCTCCTGCTGCTCGCCGTCCCGGCGCTGCGCAGCGGCGAGCGCGACTGGTGGGTCTGGGTCCCCGTGGCCGGGGTCGTCGGTGGCCTGCTCGGGTATGCCTACCTGCGCCGCGGCAAGGGCAACGCCGCCGACGCGTGACTCAGCGCTCGGTGAAGACGATCTCTGACTCGTCGTCGAGCACGGGCGGGTCGATCTTCTCGCTGGGCCGCTGCTCGACGTCGACCTCGCTGTGGGCACCGCAGCCGAAGTCCAGGGCCACGACGTCGCCGTCGGCCGGCGACCACTCGTTGGCGCAGACGCCGAAGACCGAGCGCAGCGCGCCGGACATGGGGACGAAGTAGCCGCAGGTGCGGCACGGCGCGGGCGCCTTGCGGGCGCCCTCGCTGCCGGGACCGCGCTCGCCGTCGTACCAGCGGGTCGCGGCCGCGTCGCGGCCCTCGGGCGAGAGCACCCGCGGGCGGCCGAGGCCGAGCTCCCACAGCGCCACGGCGTCGACGTCCTCCTCGCCGGTGGCCTCGAAGCCGGCCTCCAGCCGCGGGTCGTCCTCGACGAACGCGGTGCGGTCCCCGGGGCCGATGTCACCGGGCGCGAGACGCTCGGCGTAGGGCACCCACTCAGGAGCGAGCAGGGCACCCTCGCCGGGCAGCAGGTGCACCTCGCTGACGGTGGCCTTGCGCGCCCGCGGGACCCGGGACAGGGTGACCGCCCAGCGCCAGCCCGGGTAGGCGGTCGCGGAGCAGGCGAAGTAGTGCGTCGCCAGCCGCTCGGCCTCGAGCACCACCTCGAGGTGCTCGCCCACGGTCCCGGGCTCGGCGACCTCGAGCGCGGCGGCGCGCGCCACCTCGACGGCACCGGTCAGCACGGCGTCGGTGCGCGGGGTCCTCGGGCTCCTGGCGGTCGGCATACGGGTTACTTCCCCGCCTCGAACTGGTCGGCGACCGCGCGCAGCGCCTTCGCCATGGCCATGCCGTGCGGCCGGTCGGGGTAGTGCCCCCGGCGCAGCGAGGTGGAGGCCTGGTCCAGCAGGGTGATGAGGTCCTCGACGACGACCACCATCTCCTCGGCCGGCTTGCGGTCCCGCATCGACAGGCCTCGGGAGACCGAGGGCGCCGGCTCCATGAGCCGCACGTGCAGCGCCTGGTCACCGCGCTTGCCGGCGACGATGTCGAACTCGACCTTGCTGCCGCGCTCCAGGGCACCGACGCCGTCGGGCAGCGCGGAGCGGGGTACGTAGACGTCGTTGCCCTCGTCGCTGGACAGGAAGCCGAAGCCCTTGTCCTCGTCGAAGAACCTGACCTTGCCGGTGGGCACGGAGCACCTCACGAAGGGTGTGGGGGGATGTACGGGTTCGTCCGAGGATATCCCGCAGGACCGCGCGGGTCGAATGGCTTCCTCCGGGCAGACCTCACCCCCGGTGCCAGATGGACGGCACCGGGGGTGAGGCGACTCGCGTGTCGCCCCGAGCGACTAGACGCGGGCCTCCTCAGCGATGGGGTCGTAGGAGGCATCCCCCTCACTGAAGGCATAGGCGGACTCGCTGTGCTCGGACAGGTCGATCCCGCGCTCCTCGTCCTCCGGGCTGACCCGGAAGCCGATGGTCCGGGCGATGACCAGGGCGATGACCGTCGTCATGACGCCGGTGTAGAGGAGGGTGAACACGGTGGCCACGAGCTGGGCGACCATCTGGTCCATGCCGCCGCCGTAGAACAGGCCGCCACCCTCGCCCTCCACGGGCAGCGCCAGGAAGCCGAGCATGACGGTGCCGACGATGCCCGCGACGAGGTGCACGCCGACGACGTCCAGCGCGTCGTCGTAGCCGAACTTGTACTTCAGGCCGATGGCGAGCGCCGAGCAGATGCCGGCGACGACGCCGAGGAGCAGGGCGCCCAGCGGGGAGACGCTGGCGCAGGCCGGGGTGATGGCGACCAGACCGGCCACGACACCGGAGGCGGCGCCGATCGAGGTCGCGTGGCCGTCGCGCAGCTTCTCGGTGACCAGCCAGGCGAGCATCGCGGCGGCCGGGGCGACCATGGTGTTGACCCAGATCAGGCCGGCCTCCTCGGCCGAGCCGGCGGCGCCGCCGTTGAACCCGAACCAGCCGAACCACAGCAGGGCGGTGCCGATCATGACGAGCGGGATGTTGTGCGGCTTGTGGAAGCCCTTGGCGAAGCCGGTGCGCGAGCCGATGATGTAGACGAGGACGAGCGCCGCCAGCCCGGCGTTGATGTGGACGACGAGGCCGCCGGCGAAGTCGATGGCCTCACCGAAGGTGCTGCCGATCCAGCCGTCGGCGGACAGCAGGCCGCCGCCCCAGACCATGAACGCCAGGGGGCAGTAGACGAGGGTGACCCAGACCGGCACGAAGACCGTCCAGGACACGAAGCGCGTGCGGTCGGCGATCGCGCCGGAGATGAGGGCGACCGTGATGATCGCGAAGGTGGCGCCGAAGCCGATCCCGATGAGGTCGCCGGTGCCCACGTAGCTCATGAGCCCGAAGTCACCGGCCGGGTTGCCGACGATGCCCCCGAGCAGCGGCGGGGCCGAGCTCATGCCGTAGCCCCACAGGACCCAGATGACGCCGACCAGGCCGATGGAGATGAAGGACATCATCACCATGTTGAGCGCGGCCTTGGCCCGGGCCATGCCGCCGTAGAAGAACGCGAGACCGGGAGTCATGAGCAGCACGAGCGCCGCGGACACCATGACCCAGACATCACTTGTCGAGAGTTCCATCGTTGTGCCTCCAGTGAGTGGTGCGGACGAGCGGCCTCCCAGGGGTCACGTCGTCGGGGTGGGAGGGCCACGTCGCTGTGGGCACCAGTCAAGACCCGCGATGTTTCAGGACCCCGCGCATCCGCGTAACAACTGTGTTGCCGATGTTTCCGTCGCGTAAATCTTTGCCGCCAGCCGCGTCCGCCCCGGCCCCGCGGATCAGAGGAGGGCGTGCGCGCGGGTCAGCCGGGCCCGCCACCAGGCCTCGCGCGCGCCGTCCACGCGGTATGCCGCGAGCGCGGCCGGGTCGACCGCGTCCCGGGTCGCGTCGGCCCGGGCGACGGTGAGCCCGCCCCCCACCGGCACGAGCGGCTCGGCGACGACGTCCTCGGCGAGCAGGGCGCCGGTGCCCAGGCCGCAGTCGTGCTCGAGGACCGGCAGGGCGGCGGCGAGCCGCACGCCCAGGGCCAGGCCCACCGAGGTGTCCAGGGCGGAGGAGACGACGGCGGGGAGCCCGGCCTGCTCGATGATCTCCAGCGCCCGCGCGATGCCGCCGAGCGGCGCCGCCTTGACCACGACCAGGTCGGCGGCGCCCCGGCGGGCGACCTCCAGCGGGTCCTCGGCCCGACGGACCGACTCGTCCGCCGCGACGGGCACGTCGACCCCGGCCCGCGCCAGCGCCAGCCGGAGGGCGGCCAGCTCGGCGACGGTGGCGCAGGGCTGCTCGGCATACTCCAGGCCCACCGGGGCGAGGGCCGCGAGCGCCCGCACGGCGTCGTCCACCGACCAGGCGCCGTTGGCGTCCACCCGGATCCGGGCGGCGGGGCCGAGGACGCGCCGCACCTCGCGGACCCGGGCGACGTCGTCGGCCAGGCCCTGGCCCTCCTCCGCCACCTTGACCTTGGCGGTCCGGCGCGCGTCGTAGCGGGCGAGCACCTGCTCGACCTCCGGCGCGGCCACCGCCGGCACCGTGGCGTTGACCCCCACCCCCGCGCGTACCGGGGGCGGCAGCACCCCCCACCCGGCCTCCACGGCCGCGCCGAGCCAGCGCGCGGCGTCCCCGTCGGCGTACTCGGTGAACGGCGCCCACTCGGCCCACCCCTGCGGCCCCCGGAGCAGGAGCGCCTCGCGCTCGGTCACGCCACGGAAGCGCACCCGCAGCGGCAGGCTCACCACGTGCGCGGCGGCCAGCAGCTGGTCGAGGTCGGGGGTCGGCGTCGGGGTGGTCGGCACGCCCCCAGGGTAGGCGCGCGGCCCGGCTCGTTCATGGACAGCACCTGACCGGGACCTGGAGCACACTGGGCTCCTCGACCGAGGAAGGACGCCCCATGGCACTGAAGTGGTACACCGTCGTCGTCGACTGCCGCGACCCGCAGGCGCAGGCCCGCTGGTGGGCGGAGGCCCTGGACTGGCTGGTGGTCTACGACACCCCCGACGAGGCGGTGGCGGTCCCGCGCCACGCCATGGAGGCACCGCAGCACGAGCCCGACCTGGACGCGTGGATGCGCCGCGGCCAGGGCCTGGTCTTCGTGCCCGTGCCGGAGGGCAAGGAGGTCAAGAACCGCCTGCACCTCGACCTCGCGCCGCACACCAGCCAGGACCGCGACGCGGAGATCCGGCGGCTGCTCGACCTCGGCGCCACCCAGGTGGACGTCGGTCAGACGCCGGAGCACAGCTGGACGGTGCTGGCCGACCCCGAGGGCAACGAGTTCTGCGTCCTGTCCACCCGCGACGGCTGAGCCGCCCGCCGGGCGGACCGCTCAGCAGCCGTCGCCGGCGTGGACGTACCACTCCGGCAGGTCCTCGGCATACGCCTGCGCGACCCCCGGGGTCCTGGTGGCGCGCCAGTCGACGACGGCGTCGACCTCGGGCTCGTGCTTGCGCCACTCGAACCAGTTGACCATGTGCAGCTGCGGGAAGTCGCGGTGCAGTGCGGGGTCGACGAGCTGGGACCACCAGGCACGCTTGACCGTCAGCTCGTCCGCGCCGCCACCACCCGGACGGAAGAACGCCGCCGTCTCCGGTATGCCGACGGGCTTGCCGCGCTCCTGCGCGTACTCGGCGTAGAAGTCGGGGACGGCCGTCTCGTCCCCGGCGGCACCGTCGTAGTTGCCGGTGAGCTGGTCCACGAACTTGTTCTCCTCGGGCACCTCGTTCTCACCCCACGGATGCGCGTCGCCCCAGTGGTAGAGCGACATACCGACCCAGTCGACGGCGTCGTCGCCCGGGTAGTAGGGAGCGTACGGGTCGTCGCTCTCGTCGACCGTCCCATCCACGGAGGTGTCCAGCGCCTGATAGGCGTCCGACCCCGGAGACGCGGCATGGGCGCCACCGGTGAAGGGGTACCCACCTCCGTAGTTCGGCGCCCACATCATGGCGCTGCCCGGAGCCTCGCGGTGGACCGCGTCGGCGACCCGGCGGAACGCCTCCCGGTAGGCCTCGGGCTGCTGACCCCAGGGGTACCAGGACCCGTTCATCTCATGGGCGAAGCGGACGACGACGGGCACACCGTCCTCGTTGTAGCCGTCCAGGAGGGTGGCGAGCGCACCCACCGCCTCGTCGGTGACGGTGGCGAGCCCGTCGTGCGGCTCCAGCGTGAGGAGCAGCATCCCCCCGTTGTCGCGGACCTGGTCCTTGGCCGCCGTGACGTGCTCCTCGTCCTGCGCCTGGAGGGGAAAGCGCGCGAAGCTCACGGCGAGGGCCGGCCGCTCCCCCAGCCGCTCCGCATACTCCGACAGCAGGTCGCGCTCCCAGTCCAGGTTGACCCCGGCCAGCACGCCGGTCGACGGCGCCAGGTCGTCGCCCAGCGACAGGCACGTCGTCACGGCATCCGCGCCGGCGCCCGGACCGCCGCCAGACGGGACGACGCACCCGCCCACGAGCGCGGTGGCGACGACCGGCAGGGCGAGACGACTCGGTCGCGTAAACACTACTCAAAAGTAACCGAACCCCCTGACGCCACGGCGGACCGGGGCGCCCCACGGCCTAGGCTGACCCACGTGAGCGAGCAGACCAGCCAGGCAGGCCAGCCCTTCGACCCCGCGCAGTGGGAGCCGGTCGAGGGCTTCGACCTCACCGACCTCACTTACCACCGGCACCGCGAGCTCGGCTGCGTCCGCATCGCCTTCGACCGCCCGGAGGTCCGCAACGCCTTCCGCCCGCACACCGTCGACGAGCTCTACCGCACCCTCGACCACGCCCGGATGTCCCCCGACGTGGGCGTGGTCCTGCTCACCGGCAACGGCCCCTCGCCCAAGGACGGCGGCTGGGCCTTCTGCTCCGGGGGCGACCAGCGCATCCGCGGCCGCAGCGGCTACCAGTACTCCTCCTCCCCCGACGCCGACCCCACCCGGGACGGGGTGGACGAGGCCCGGGTCCGCGCCGAGGGCGGGCGGCTGCACATCCTCGAGGTCCAGCGGCTCATCCGCACGATGCCCAAGGTCGTCGTGGCCGTGGTGGGCGGCTGGGCGGCCGGCGGCGGGCACAGCCTGCACGTGGTCTGCGACCTGACGATCGCCTCCCGGCAGCACGCCCGGTTCAAGCAGACCGACGCCGACGTCGGCAGCTTCGACGCCGGCTACGGCTCGGCATACCTCGCCAAGATGGTGGGGCAGAAGAACGCCCGCGAGATCTTCTTCCTCGGCCGCGCCTACGACGCCGAGCAGATGCAGCGGATGGGGGCGGTCAACATCGTCGCCGACCACGCCGACCTCGAGACCGAGGCGGTGCAGGCGGCCCGCGAGATCCTCGGCAAGAGCCCGACCGCGCAGCGGATGCTGAAGTTCGCGCTCAACCTCACCGACGACGGCCTCATGGGCCAGCAGGTCTTCGCCGGCGAGGCGACCCGGCTCGCCTACATGACCGACGAGGCCGTCGAGGGCCGCGACTCCTTCCTGGAGAAGCGCGAGCCGGACTGGCGCGCCTACCCCTGGTACTTCTGAGCCGAGGACGTCCGAGCCGTCCGCACCCGGCCCGCCGGCACGCCCCCGTGAGAGGATGAGCGGGCCGATCACGGCCGCGACCAGGGAGGACCTCCGCGATGCGACGCTCACTCATGGCCCTGCTGGCTGCCCCCGCCCTGCTGCTCGGGGCCTGCGACGGGGGCGCCGAGGTGGTCGAGGCCACCGGCGGGGCGACCTCGGAGGGCTCCGACGACGCGGCCCTGACCAGCGGCACCGACTCCTCCGACGCGGCCGACGCCACCGACGACCCCGGTGACGCCGCGGCCGCCACCAGCGCCGCGCCCGAGGACGTGGAGGGCGGCGAGGAGGGCCAGGCCGCCGCCGACCGCGCCAAGGAGTTCCTCCTCGCCCTCGTCGACGCGGACCCGGCCGCCTGCGGCCTCATGCTCTCCTTCACCGACACCAGCCGGCCGATGGCCGAGGTGCCGGAGGACCTCGAGCTCTGCGAGGAGCAGCTGCCCGAGACCATGTCGGCCGCCGTCGAGGCCCAGGGGCTCGGCGAGGAGGGCCGCGACATCCTCGGCGCGATGCAGCTGCGGGGGGCCGAGATCAACGCCGAGGGCGACACGGCCGTCATCGACGAGGACAACTACTCCGAGCTCTTCGCCGAGTCGATGGGTGAGTCGACGATCACCCTGGTCCGGGTCGACGGCGCGTGGTTCATCGACGTCGAGCGCTTCCTGCAGACCCCGGACCCCGGTGACGGCGGACGCTGACGACCTGGTCGTGCCCCCCGGCGCGACCTGGACCGACCTCGGACCGTCGTTGCGCCGGCTGATGACCGGCGACGACGGCCGGCCGGTCGTCGTCGCGACCTCCGGGTCCAGCGGCACCCCCAAGCGGGTGCGGCTCCCCGCGGCCGCGCTGCGCGCCTCCGGCACCGGCACCGCCGAGCGCCTCGGCGGGCACGGGCAGTGGCTGCTCGCCCTCCCCACCCATCACGTCGCCGGGCTGCAGGTCCTCGCCCGGTCGGCGCTCGCCGGCACCGAGCCCGTCGAGCTCGACCTGGCGCGCGCGTCCACCGCCGTCGCCCTCGCCGACGCCGTGGCGCGCATGGACCCCGGCTCCCGCCGCTACGCCTCCCTCGTCCCCACGCAGCTGCACCGGGCGCTCGCCGACCCCGCGGGCGTGGCCGCGCTGCGGGAGCTGGACGCCGTCCTCGTGGGCGGGGCGGCCACCGACGACGGGCTGCTGGAGCGGGCCAGGGCGGCCGGCGCTCGGGTCGTGACGACCTACGGCATGTCCGAGACCTGCGGCGGCTGCGTCTACGACGGGGTGCCGCTGCCCGGGGTACGGGTCGAGGTGACCGCGGAGGGCCGGGTCCGGCTGGGCGGGCCGGTCCTGGCCGAGGGCTACGTCGACGACCCGCTCCGGACCACCCGGTCCTTCGTCACCGACGGGTCCGGTCGGTGGTTCCTCACCGAGGACCGCGGGGTATGCCGTGCCGGCCGCCTCACCGTCCTCGGGCGGGTCGACGACGTCGTCGTCACGGGTGGGCACAAGGTCGAGCCGCGCGATGTGGAGACGGCGCTGCGGTCGCTGCCGGGCGTGCAGGACGCGCTCGTCGTGGGGGTGCCGGACGCCGAGTGGGGCCAGCGGGTGGCCGCCCTGGTCGCCCTGGAGGGTGGCCTGCGGCCTGCCGTCCGGGACGGCGCCGAGGAGCACCGCGGCGCCACCGCGACGGCCGACGACCTGCGCGCCGCCCTGCGCCGGAGCCTGCCCGCGCACGCGGTGCCCCGGCAGGTCGAGGTGGTGGACGGCATACCCGCGCTGCCCACCGGCAAACCGGACCGGGCGGCGGCGCGGCGACTGCTCGACGCGGGTGGCAGAATGAAGCCTCACCTGCACTGACGTGGAAGGAGGCAGGCATGCTCCGCGTCGTCATCGTCGTCGCCCTGCTGGCCTTCGTCGTCTTCTGCGTCGTCGACGCCGTGCAGACCAGGCGCGAGGAGGTCCGCGGCCTGCCCAAGCCGCTGTGGGTCCTCGTGTGCCTCCTCCTCCCGGTCGTCGGCGGCCTGGCCTGGCTCGTCGCCGGTCGGCCCCGCAGCATCCTCGACATCATCTTCGGTGACCGGGGCGGACGCTCCGGGCGCCCGCGCGGCCCGCTCGGGCCGGACGACGACCCCGACTTCCTGCGAGACCTGTAGGAGCCTGCCGATGGCAACCCTCGCCCAGTGGATCGAGGGGGCGCGCCCGCGCACCCTCCCCGCCGCCTTCGCCCCCGTGCTCGTGGGCACGGCGGCGGCCGACGCGCTCGGCGGAGCTGACCTCGGCCTCGCCGTGCTGGCGCTGTGCGTCGCCCTGGGTTTCCAGATCGGCGTCAACTACGCCAACGACTACTCCGACGGCATCCGCGGCACCGACGAGGACCGGGTCGGACCGGTCCGGCTGGTCGGGCAGCGGCTCGCCGAGCCCGCCAACGTCCGGACCGCGGCGTTCGCGGCGTTCTTCGGCGCGGGGCTCTGCGGCCTGGCCCTGGTCGCGCTGTCCGGCGCCTGGCTGCTCATCCTGCTCGGCCTGCTCGCCGTGTGGGCGGCGTGGCACTACACCGGGGGCGCCAAGCCCTACGGCTACCGCGGGCTCGGTGAGGTCATGGTCTTCGTCTTCTTCGGCCTCGTGGCCGTGCTCGGCACCACCTGGACCCAGGCGCAGGCCCTCGACCTCGGGGCCCTCGGCGGCGCGATCGGCTGCGGGCTGCTGGCCAGCGCGATCCTCGTGACCAACAACCTGCGCGACCTCGAGGGCGACCGCGCCGCGGGCAAGCGCACGCTCGCCGTGCGTATCGGCTTCCGGCGCACCCGCCGGCTCTACGCCGGGCTCCTCGCGGGGGCCTTCGTCGCCGTCCTGGTGGCCGCGCTGGCCCACCCCCTGGCCCTGCTCGGCCTGCTCGCCGCCCCGCTGGCCTGGCGCCCCTACCGGCTCGTCACCGACCCCGAGAGCTACGGCCCGGCCCTGCTGCCCGCCCTGGCGCAGACCGGCGTCCTCCAGCTGGGGTATGCCGTCGCCCTCTCGGCCGGTCTCGTCCTGTCCTGAGGCGGCCCGGGCCCGGCCGCCCGCATGCCTGTCCGCCGGCGTGCCCGCCCGCCGGCGTGCCCGACCGCGTGGCCTTCTGGAGCAGCCCACCGTGCGCGGTTGTGGCCTCCACGGGGCCACCAGTGCACACAGACTCAGCCTGGCAGGTGCCGTGCCACTCCCACCGGCTCCTGGCGTGTGCGGTCATGGCCCCCTGAGGGCCACCAGCGCGCACGGCTCCGCCCGTGGGGGTCCTGCGTGTGCGGTCACGGCCCCCTGAGGGCCACCAGCGCGCACAGACCCAGCCCATGGGGGTCCTGCGTGTGCGGTCACGGCCCCCTATGGGCCACCAGCGCGCACAGACCCAGCCCATGGGGGTCCTGCGTGTGCGGTCACGGCCCCCTATGGGCCACCAGCGCGCACGACCCCGCCCGTGGAGGGCCTGCGTGTGCGGTCATGGCCCCCTGAGGGCCACCAGTGCGCACGACCCCGCCCATGGGTGTCCTGCGTGTGCGGTTGGGGCCCTCTCAGGGCCATCACCGGGCACAGACCCAGCCTGGTCGGCGAGCGGCCGGGACCGCAGGGGGACGGCGAGCCACGCGTGTGCCGCACCACCCCCGGAGGCCCTTGTGTGTGCGGTTGAGGCCCTCTCAGGGCCACCACCGCGCACGACCCCCGCCCTCGGGGCCGCGAGCCCCCGGCTCAGTCCTCCTCGTCGACGCGCTCGTCGTCGATCTTGGCCCGACGGCGCTCCATGCGGTCCTCGACGCGCCGCTCGAGGCCGGCGGCGAGGCGCTCCCGGTCCGGGGCGAGGAGGAAGTAGGAGACGACCATGGAGGCCACGGCGGCGAGCACGGCGGACCACAGGACGCCGAGGGTCAGCAGCCGTCCCAGCGCGAAGAAGCCGATGAAGACGAGCAGCCGCATGGCGGTGTAGCGGGCGACGATCAATTCGCCACTCCCGAGTAGGAGTGCAGCCCGGTCATGAGCAGGTTGACCACCGTGTAGTTGACGACGATGCAGCCGAACCCGCCGATCGCGACCCAGGTCGCCCGCCGCGTCGTCCACCCGGACGTCGCGCGCGCGTGCAGGTAGGCGGCGTAGACCACCCAGATGATGAAGCTCCACGTCTCCTTGGGGTCCCAGCCCCAGTAGCGCCCCCAGGCCTGCTCGGCCCACACCGCGCCGGACATCACCGCGAAGGTCCACAGCGGGAAGGCGACGATGTGCACGCCGTAGGTGATCCGCTCCAGCTTCACCGCCTCCGGCAGCGCCGACAGCCAGCCGCGCACCTCGCCCTTGCGCTGGGCGGTGTCCCGGAGCAGGTATGCCGTTGCGACCGCCGCGCCGAGCAGGAAGAGGGCGATGGACAGGGTGGCGACGGTGACGTGGATGACCAGCCAGATGTTGTCGAGGGCCGGCATGAGCTGGGAGGCCTCGGTGTACCACCACAACTTGGCGGCCCCGAGGATGAGCAGCACCGGCACCACGACGAAGGCGCCCAGCCACAGCCGGTCCTTGCGCAGGCTCCAGGCCGAGTAGACCACGAGCGCGAAGGAGGCCGTGAACAGCGCGAACTCGTACATGTTGCCCAGCGGGGCCCGGGTCACCGACAGCCCGCGCAGCACCGTCCCCGCCACGACGAGGAAGGTGCCCAGCCAGGTGAGCTGGAGGCCGACGACGCCCCAGCGGCGGGTGGGGGCCGCAGCGCCGGGGGCGGTGCCGGGGTCCGCCGCGGGCGCGGCCGCGACGGGGCTCGGCGGCGCCGTGCGGTCGGCTCCCGCCGCGACCGGCACGTCCGCCCGGGCCGTGCGGTCGGCGCGCCGGGTGCGCGTGGAGCCGGTGACCGCGAGGTGCACCGAGAAGGCGACCATCGCCACGGCCAGCACCACGATGGCGGCCCAGATCGCGAGGTCGCTGGCCTGGGCCAGGGAAGCGTTCGTCATACCTCATCCTTGTCTCGCGCGTCGTCCGGCGCCGCGTCCGCGGCGTCACCGGTCGGCCGGTCGGGTTCGAGGACCCGGCCGCCGCTCGCCCCGACGATCTGCTCGACGAGCTCGTCGACCAGGTCGTCCAGGCCGGGGTCGGTGCCCTTGGGCAGGGCGGCGACGCTCAGTCCAGTATGCCGCGAGCCCGGGTCGGCGGGATCGCCCGCACCCGGGTGCACGCGGACGAAGACCCGGCGCCGCCGCACGCCGAGCATGAGCACCAGCCCGGCGAGGGCGGTGCCGGCGAAGAGCAGGGCCGGGAGCCGGCCCGGGTCGTGCCGCACGAGCATGCCGCCCCAGCGGATGACGGTCTCCAGCTCGATGGTGCCCCGGTCGCCGGGGATCTCCAGGGTGTCACCGGGACGCAGCAGCATCCGGCTGGGCTGGCCGTCGTCCTGGAGGACCTGGTCCAGGGACTCGGTGGGGATGGAGAAGACCGACTGCGAGCGCCCCTCGGGGAAGAGCTCGCCCTCGTAGGCGGTGAGCACGAGGGCCGGGTCGACCAGGCCCGGGAAGGAGGACGTCATGCCGGACTCGGGTGAGACGGACAGGGTCGGCAGGAAACCGCCGGCGAAGCCCAGCCCGGGATCGGCCCCGGGGACCTTGATGACGCCGTCGGAGCCGTAGGTGTTGTCCTGCGGCAGGAAGGTCACGGCGTCGGAGAAGAGGACCTCGCCCTCGGCGTCCCGGACGGTGACGACCGGGGCGTAGCCGTTGCCGAGGAGGAACATCGAGGTGCCGTCGATGGACAGCGGCTGGTTGACCCCGAAGTCGACCTGGCGCTCGGACCCGTCGGCCTCGACGGTGGCCACCCCCTGGAAGACCCGGGGCTGGCCGAACTGCGCGCCCTCGGCCTGCGCCTCGAACTGCACGTCGAGGTCGTCCAGCCGGACGGTGAAGGCGGGGATGTCGGACTCGTCGACGAGCGGCCCCAGGCTGAGCGTGTCGAAGGTGCCCGCCCCCGCCGTCCACGACTCCCCCTCCTTGATGATGATCTCGCCGCGCCAGCCGAAGAGGTGGCCGGCCGCCACGGAGACGATGATCCCGAGCAGGGCCAGGTGGAAGAGCAGGTTGCCGGTCTCCTTGGCGAAGCCCTTCTCGGCGGCCACGACGAGGGCGCCGTCCTCCTCCTCGCGCAGCCGGAAGCGCCGGGCGGACAGCCGGGCCCGGGCCGCGGCGACCACGTCGTCGGGAGCGGCGTCCAGCACGACGTGGCGGTGCACGGGCAGCCGGCCGAGGCGCGCCGGGGTGCGCGGCGGCTGGGCCCGCACGGCCCGCAGGTGCTGCCGCATCCGTGGCAGCACGCACCCGACGAGGCTGATCATGAGGAGCAGGTAGATCGAGGCGAACCAGGGCGAGGAGTAGACCTCGAACATGCCGAACCGGTCCAGCCAGCGGGCCAGCCCCGGGTCGTCCTCGAAGTACTGCCGCACCCGGACGGGGTCCACGCCGCGCTGCGGGAAGATCGACCCGGGGATGGCCGCGACCGCCAGCAGCAGCAGCAGCGCCAGGGCCGTGCGCATGCTGGTGAGCTGGCGCCAGGCCCAGCGGGCCCAGCCCACCGGCCCGAGCCGCGGCCCGCCGAGGGCGGTGCGGTCCTTGGGGTAGCTCGACTCGATCCGCTGCCGGGTCCGCTGGTCGGTGGCCACCTAGAGCACCGTCTCGAAACCGCTGACCAGCTGCGCCTGCACCCAGGCGGTGAGGCCCGCCCACACCCCGCTGAGCATGAGCAGCCCGAGCACGACGAGGATCCCGCCGCCCACGCGCTGGATGACCAGATAGTGGTCGCGCAGCCACCGCGAGGCCCGGCTCACCCAGCCGACCCCCGCCGCCACGAGGAGGAAGGGCAGACCCAGACCCAGGCTGTATGCCGTGCCCAGCACCACCGCGCGGCCCACCTGGTCCTCCCCCGGGACGATGGAGGTGCCGAGGGTCTGGATCGCCGCCAGCGCCGGGCCGGTGCAGGCGGTGAAGCCCAGCCCGAAGGCCACGCCCAGCAGGGGCGCGCCCGCCAGACCGGCGGCGGGCCGCCAGCGCAGCTGCCAGGAGGCGCCCGGCTGCACGATCATCACGAGGCCGAGGACGAGCACGACCGCCCCGGCCACGCGCAGCAGCAGCCCCTGGTGCTGGACCAGCGCGAGCCCCAGGCCGGAGATCGCCACGCTCATGAGCAGGAAGACCGCGGTGAAGCCGAGGACGAAGAGCAGCGCGCCGAGCACCAGCCGGGCCCGCGCCCCCCGGGCACCCCCGGCCGCCGCGTCCTCGCCCGGGAGACCGGGCGTCATACCGCCGAGGTAGCCGAGGAAGCCGGGCACGAGCGGGAGCACGCAGGGCGAGGCGAAGGACACCACTCCCGCGAGCGCGGACACGCCCACGGCCAGCAGCAGCGGACCGGTGAGGACGAGGTCGCTCACCCGGCCGCCCCCTCCCCGCCCGCCTCGACGGTGCCGTCCGCCAGGACGTCCTCGACGAGGCTGCGCAGCGTGGTGGCGTCGACCTCGCCGCTGACCCGGGCCGCGAGCCGCCCCTCGCCGTCGATCACCAGGGTGGTCGGGGTGGCCACGGCCAGGCTGCCGAGCTGGGCGCGGGTCCGTCCGCCGTCGTCCTGCAGGGACGGGTAGGGGACGTCGTACCTCTTCTCGAAGGCCAGCGCGTTGGGGATGGTGTCGCGGGAGTTGAGACCGATGAAGGTCACCGGCTCGCCCGCCTCGCGCAGCGCGGTCTCGACCTCGACGAGGTCGGGCACCTCCGCGACGCACGGCCCGCACCACGAGCCCCAGACGTTGACCACGACGACCTCGCCGGCGTGGTCGGCGCTGCTCCAGGGCTCGTCCTCCAGGGTGGTGCCCTCCAGGCTCACCTCCTGGTCACGCTCCCCCACGGCGACCTGCTGGATGGTGCCGTCACCGGCGACGTAGCCCTTCTGGTCGCCCTGCCGCATCTGCTCGTTGATGCTCGTGCCGTCGTCCCCGGCGCAGCCCGCGAGGGCCAGGGCGAGGACGGGGACCAGCAGGACCCTCGTCGCCCGTGGGCCGCGGCGGGTTCGGGCGCCTCTCACCGGGTCACCTCGCCGGCCTCGCCGGTCACGTCCACCGCGGCGTCGAGCAGGTGACCGGCCGGCTCGGCGTACATCACCCGGACGGGCAGCGGTCCGTGGAAGAGGACGGTCGTCACGGAGGCCAGGCTGCACCGGCGGCGACGCGGGTGGTGCCACAGCCGCTCCCCCTGAACCGACCGGCGCAGCGTCCAGATCGGCAGCTGGTGGCTGACCATGACGCCCTCGTAGCCCTTCACCTGCGCGCGCAGCGCGTCCAGGCCGGCCCGCATGCGGGTCGCGATCTCGGCGTAGGGCTCGCCCCAGGAGGGGCGGAAGGGGTTGACGTAGAGCGGCCAGTGGCGGGGGTCGGCCAGCATGCGCCGGTCCACCCGCTGCCCCTCGAAGGCGTTGCCGCTCTCCAGGAGGCGCTCGTCCAGGTCGACCTCGAGGTCGTGCGCCGCGGCGATCGGCTGCGCCGTCTCCCGGGCCCGCTCCAGCGGGGAGCTCACGACCCGTCGGACGTCGCGGTCGGCGAGGTGGTCCGCGGTCGCCCGCGCCATCTGCTGCCCGAGGTCGGAGAGGTGGTAGCCGGGCAGCCGGCCGTAGAGGATGCGCTCGGGGTTGTGCACCTCACCGTGCCGCACGACGTGCACGAGGGTGACGGGGGTGCCGTCGTGGAGGGTCCGTGGGGTGCCCTCGCTGGGGGGCAGACCGTCGGCTCCAGACATACGCGCGATTCTCCCACGCCTCGCTGGGCGGGTGCTGGGACGGCCCTCAGGCGACCTCGGCCGCGCTCTGCCCGATGGCCCGCACCGCGTGCTCGACCGCCTCGTCGTCGTGCGCGGCGGAGACGAACCACGACTCGAAGCAGCTCGGCGGCAGGTGCACCCCGCGGCGCAGCATGGCGTGGAAGAAGCGGCCGAAGAGCGCCGCGTCCTGGTCCTTGGCGGCCTCGTAGCCGGTGACCTGGCCCTCCCGGAAGAACACGCTGAACATCGACCCCGCCCACTGGATCCGGTGGGGTATGCCGTGGCGCGTGAAGGCGTCGGTGACGGCCGCGGCGAGCGCCTCGCTCACCTCGTCGAGACGCTGGTAGACCTCGTCGGTGCAGCGCTGGAGCGTGGCCAGCCCGGCGGCCGAGGCGACCGGGTTCCCGGACAGCGTCCCGGCCTGGTAGACGGGCCCGTCCGGGGCGAGCCGGGCCATGACGTCGGCCCGGCCACCGAAGGCCGCCGCGGGGAAGCCGCCGCCCATGACCTTGCCGAAGGTGAACAGGTCGGGCGCCCCGCCCTCGGGGACCCCCTCGAGACCGAGCCAGCCCGAGGGCGAGCAGCGGAAACCCGTCATGACCTCGTCGCTCACCAGCAGCGCACCGTGCTCGCGGGTGAGCCGCCGCAGCGCATCGGTGAAACCGGGCTCCGGCGGCACCACCCCCATGTTGCCCGCGGCGGCCTCGGTGATGACGGCGGCGATCTGCGACCCGCGCTCGGCGAAGGCGGCCTCGAGCGCGGGGACGTCGTTGTAGGGCAGCACGACGGTCTCGCCGGCCGCGCTGGCCGGGACGCCCGGGCTGTCCGGCAGCCCGAAGGTCGCCACCCCGGACCCGGCCGAGGCGAGCAGCGCGTCGACGTGCCCGTGGTAGCACCCGGCGAACTTCACCACGACCGACCGCTCCGTGAAGCCCCGGGCCAGCCGGATGGCGCTCATCGTGGCCTCGGTGCCCGAGCTGACCAGGCGCACCTGCTCGACCGGCTCCACCCGGGCCACGATCTCCTCGGCGAGGGCGACCTCGCGGGCGGTGGGCATACCGAAGGAGAAGCCGTCGGCGGCGGCCTCGGTGACGGCGGCCCGCACCTCCGGGTGCGCGTGGCCGAGGATCATCGGACCCCACGAGCAGACGAGGTCGAGGTAGCGGCGCCCGTCGGCGTCCCAGAGCCAGGGGCCCTGCGCCCGCTCCATGAACCGCGGCGTGCCACCGACCGAGCGGAATGCCCGCACGGGCGAGTTCACACCGCCCGGGATGACCGCCCGCGCGCGGGCGAGCAGGGCGTCGGAGGCCGGGGCGGTGTCCGGGTGGGTCACGGGTTCGGCGGTCATGGCGCCCAGCCTACGAGTGGGCCGGCGCGCCCCCGCCCGGTGGGAGGGCTCAGACCGCGTCGAGCGCCTCGTCCTCGCCGTGCCGGATCGCCAGCACGACCCGGCGCATGAGGTCGCCGTGCGTGACGAGCTCCTCGCGGGTCAGGTGGTCCAGCAGGGCCGAGCGCACGCTCTCCACGTGCACGGGCGCGAGCTTGTGCAGCTGGGCCTGCCCGGCCTCGGTGAGGACCAGGACGACGCCGCGGCGGTCCTGGGGAGCCCGCTCGCGCTCCACCCAGCCCCGCTTCTCGAGCCGGCTGGCGGTGTGGCTCACCCGGCTGCGCGACTGCACCACCAGGTGGGCCAGCTCGGCCATGCGCATCCGGCCCCCCGGCGCCTCCGAGACCATGCTCATCAGCTCGTACTCACCCAGCGAGACCCCGAGCTCGTCGAGCGCCTCCTCCATGATGAGCCGCACCAGGTGCGAGCCCCGCAGGATCGAGCGCCAGGCCCGCTGCTCCTCCTCGTCCAGCCAGCGCACCATGCCCCATCATCCTCCTAGCAGTCGCGCCGCCTCCGTCGCGTAGTAGGTCAACACCACCTGAGCCCCTGCCCGGCGGATCGACGTCAGCGTCTCCACCACCATACGGTCCCTGTCCAGCAGTCCCTGCGAGGCCGCCGCCTCGATCATGGCGTACTCCCCGCTCACCTGGTAGGCCGCGACCGGCACGTCCGCGGCCGCGGCCACGTCGGACAGCACGTCGAGGTAGGGCAGGGCCGGCTTGACCATGACCATGTCGGCGCCCTGCTCCAGGTCCAGGCGCAGCTCGCGCAGGCTCTCGTCCCGGTTGGCGGGGTCCTGCTGGTAGGTCGCCCGGTCACCGGTCAGCGTCGAGGCGACGGCCTCCCGGAACGGGCCGTAGCAGGCGCTGGCGTACTTCGCGGTGTAGGCGAGCACGGCGACCTCCGTGCGGCCGGCGCCGTCGAGGGCCTCGCGGACCACCTGGACCTGGCCGTCCATCATCCCGCTGGGGCCGACGACGTGCGCCCCCGCGCGGGCCTGCGCGAGGGCCATCTCGGCATACACCTCGAGCGTGGCGTCGTTGTCCACCCGTCCCGCGGCGTCCAGGACGCCGCAGTGTCCGTGGTCGGTGAACTCGTCCAGGCACAGGTCGCTCATGAGCACCGTGCTGTCGCCCAGCTCCTCGCGGAGGGTGCGCAGCGCGGTGTTGAGCACGCCGTCCTCGCTCAGCCCCGCGCGACCGGTCGCGTCCTTGTCCTCCGGTCGGGGCACCCCGAAGACCATGAGGCCACCCACCCCGGCGTCGCGGGCCTCGCGCGCGGCGCGCACCACGCTGGTCGGCGTGTGCTGGACCACCCCGGGCATGGAGCGGATCGGCTGCGGCTCGCTGATGCCGTCACGGACGAAGACCGGCAGCACCAGGTCGGCCGGGTGCAGCCGGGTCTGCGCCACGAGCCGGCGCAGGGCCGGGGTCGTGCGCAGCCGCCGGGGGCGTTCGTGCGGTCGGGTGTATGCCGTCACCGGCGGGACCGCGCGCGCCGCGGGGCGGGCTTGCGCCGGCTCGGTCGCACGAACTCCTCGCCCTGGGCGTGGGCCTGAGCCATGAGTCCCCGGGTGTGCTCCGCGAGCGCGTCGACCAGGCTGGTCGAGCTGGGCTCGGGGGCCACCACGTCGACGCGCAGACCGTGCTCCTCGGCCGCCTTCGCGGTGGCCGGCCCGATGCACGCCACCACGGTGTGCGGGTGCGGCTTGCCGGCGATCCCCACGAGGTTGCGGACGGTGGAGGAGGAGGTGAAGCAGACGGCGTCGAAGGCACCGCCCTTGATCGCCTCACGGACGGAGGCGGCGGGCGGGGCGGCCCGGACGGTGCGGTAGGCGGTCACGTCGTCGACCTCCCAGCCCATGGCCTCCAGCCCGGCCACGAGGGTGTCCGTCGCGATGTCCGCGCGGGGCAGGAAGACCCGGTTGATCGGGTCGAGCACCTCGTCGAAGGGCGGCCAGGACTCCAGCAGACCCTGCGCGGACTGCTCGCCGTCGGGGACGAGGTCGGGCTCCAGGCCCCACTCGCGCAGCGCCTGGGCGGTGACCCCGCCGACCGCCGCGAGCTTGAGCCCGGCGAAGGCCCGGGCGTCCAGCCCGAGCGCCTCGAACTTCTCGCGGACCGCGCGCACGGCGTTGACCGAGGTGAAGCCGATCCACTCGTAGCGGCCGGTCACCAGGCCCTTGACCGCGCGGTCCATCTGCTGCGGGGTCCGCGGCGGCTCCACGCTGATGGTGGGGACGACCGAGGCGCTCGCCCCGTAGCCGGCGATCCGGTCGGCCATCGGGCCGGACTGCTCCTTGGTCCGCGGCACGAGGATGGACCACCCGAACAGCGGCTTGGACTCCCACCAGGACAGCTCGGCCTGGAGCTCCACCGGGTGGCCGACGACGGCGACCGTGTCCTCGCCCAGGTCCGTGGCCTCGTCGAGGGCCTCCTGCAGGGTCGTCACCCGGGTCTGCTGGGTCGTGGTGGTGCCGTGCTCGGTGAGGGCGATGGGGCTGTCGGCCGGGCGACCCGCCTGCAGCAGCTGCTGCAGGGCGCGCTGCAGGCGTCCCTGGGCGCCGCGCACGACGACCGTGACCTCCTCGGCGACCGAGTGCGACCAGTCGACCCCGGTGTCGGCGGCGTCGACGACGTGGACCTGCCCGCGCTGGCCGTCGGGCAGCACCCCGGCGTAGGCCGGCACGGCCCACGCGGCGCTGACCCCCGGGACGATCTCGAAGGCGACCCCGGCGTCGTGGCAGGCCCGGGCCTCCTCCACCAACGACCCGCCCGAGACGTCGTCGGCGAGCAGCCGGACCACCAGGTGCGTCGCGTCGTCGAAGCCGCGCGCGGTCCGCACGAGCAGCTTGGACCGGGCCGCGGGGGTCAGGGCCGGGCCCTCCTCGCCGCGGACGGTGCGGACGATCTCGGTGTGCTCCCCCACCCAGGACCGCACGTCCTGCTCCTGGTGGACGGCGTCGACGACGACGACGTCGGCCACCGCGAGGTAGTCGCGCGCCCGCACGGTGAGCAGCCCCGGGTCACCGGGACCGGCACCGACGAAGGCGACGCGCGCGGCCGCGCTCGGGGGCGCGGAGGCGTGGGTCAGGTGGACGGGGGCGGCGTCGGTGCTCACAGGTCGGACTCCGGGGTGTGTGACCCGGCGGCGACGAGGCCGGTCGGGTCGGGACGGTTCAGCAGGAGCGCGGCCATGGCTCGGCCCAGCTCCTCCGGCGCGTCGACCGCGCCGGATGTCACGCGTCGCTGGGCCCCGGTGTCCAGGGCGGCGAAGGCGTGGAGGATGAGGGTGACGGACGGCGGAGCGTCGTCGGGGTGGTCGTGCTCGTCGGTGCCGGGCGTGCCCGGCTCGGCCAGGGCGCCCACGGGGGCGGTGCACCCTGCCTCGAGCGCGGCGAGCGCGGCGCGTTCGGCGCTGACCGCCGCCCGGGTGGCCGGGTGGTCGAGGATCTCGGCCAGGTCCGCAGCGAGACCGGTGTCGTCGACCCGGCACTCGACGGCGAGCGCCCCCTGGCCGGCGGCGGGCACCATGTCCTCCAGGTCGAGGACCTCGGTCGCCTCGTCGAGACGACCGAGCCGGGCCAGACCGGCCCGGGCGAGCACGACGGCGTCCAGCACGTGGTCGCGGACCATCCGGATGCGGGAGTCGACGTTGCCGCGGATGTCGCGGACCTCCAGGTCGGGGCGCAGCAGCCCGAGCTGGGCGGCCCGTCGCGGCGACCCGGTGCCGACCACCGCACCGGTGGGCAGGTCCTGGAGGGCGAGGCCGTCACGGGCGACCAGGACGTCGCGCGGGTCCTCCCGCTCGGGGACGGCCGCGACCACCAGGCCCTCGGCCGGGGCCGTGGGCAGGTCCTTGAGGGAGTGGACCGCCAGGTCGATCCGCCCGTCGAGCAGGGCCCCCCGCAGGGCAGAGGCGAAGACGCCCGTGCCGCCGATCTCGGTGAGGCTGCGGCGCGAGGTGTCCCCCTCGGTCGTGACGAGGACCAGCTCGACCTCCCGCCCGGCCTCGCGCAGCCGGTCGGCGACCCAGCCGGACTGGCTCGTGGCGAGGGCGCTGCGGCGCGTCCCGAGCCGGAGCGGGCGGGCGGTGCCGCCGTCGGCCGGGGTGCTGGTGGTGCCGGTGTGCGGGTCAGTCATCGCCGCCCCCGTCGGAGGTGGCGTCCGCGGCCCGCTCGACCACGCCGAGGGGTGGCGTGGACACGCTCGCGACCTCGCGGCTGTCGAGGTCGAAGAGCTCGCGCAGCGCGTGCGCGTAGTCCGCGGGGACCTCGTCGTAGCCGGCCTGCAGCTGCTTGACGCGGGTGGTGGGCGTGTGCAGCAGCTTGTCGACGACCCGCTGCACGGTCTGCCTGACCTCGGCGCGCTCGTCGTCCGGCAGGTGCGGCAGGCGGTGGTCCAGGCGGCTCATCTCGGCGTCGACGACCCGGGCGGCGCTGGTGCGCAGGGCGGCCAGCGTGGGGCCGAGCCGGGCTGCGTGGCGTTCGGCGAGGTAGCCGGCGACCTCGCTGGTGACCAGGCCGCGCACGGCCTCGACGGCGCCGGGCTCGCCGGCCCCGGGGTCGGTGCTCTCCAGCGCGGGACGCTGCAGGTCGGACAGGCCCCACAGGTGGACGCCGCGCAGCCGGGCGACCGCCGGGTCGACGTCCCGCGGGAGGGCGAGGTCGAGCAGGACGGTCGGTGCGCCGGTCCGGCCGGCGCCGCTGCGGGCGCGCGCGACCACGGGCTCGTCGAGGACGTGGCCCACGGCGCCGGTGCAGGTGACCACCAGGTCGGCGGACCCGACCGCGGCGCCGAGGTCGGCCCAGGGCAGGGCGCGGACGCCGTGCTGCTCGGCCAGCCGCTGCGCGCGGGCCGGGGTGCGGTTGACCACCACGACGTCGCCGACACCCTCGCGCACGAGGGTGGCGACCGCCAGGCCGGACATCGCCCCGGCGCCGATGACCACCGTGCGCGTCTCACCCAGGTCGCCGAGGACCTCCCGGGCGTGGTCGAGCCCGAGGGTGACTAGCGAGCGCGAGACCCCGTCGATGCCGGTCTCCGCGTGCGCCCGCTTGCCGACCCGCAGGGCCTGCTGCACGAGGGGGTTGAGCGAGGCCCCGAGATGCCCGTGCCGCTGCGCCTGGGCGAGCGCCTGGCGGAGCTGGCCGAGCACCTGGCTCTCGCCCACGGCCATGGAGTCCAGCCCGCAGGCCAGCTCGAAGAGGTGGGCCACCGCGCGGTCGTCGTAGTGGACGAAGAGGTGCTCGGTCAGCTGGTCCCGGGTGAGCCCTCCGACCTCGGTCAGGGCCGCCCCGATCTCCTCGAGCGCGCCGTGGAAGGTGCCGGCCTCGACGACGACCTCCAGCCGGTTGCACGTGGACAGGACGAGCGCCTCGTGGACGTGGTCGCCGGCCCGCAGCCGGGCGGCGAGCCGGTGCGACGCGTCGTCGTCCAGGACCACCTGCTCGAGCAGGGAGATGGGGGCCGAACGGTGGGACAGCCCCACCACGAGCGCGCTCACGAGACCTCCTCCACGCCGGACCCGGAGACCGCCACGGCACGCTGGTGCTGGTGGAAGGTCAGGATCTGCAGCTCGGTGGCGAGGTCCACGCGGCGGACGTCCACGTCCGAGGGGACCTCGAGGACCCCCGGCGCGAAGGTGAGCAGAGAGTGCACACCCAGCCCGACCAGCACGTCGGCGACCTCCTGGGCGGCGTGCGGCGGGGTGGTGATGACCCCCACCGCGACCGGGCCGTCCGGGCGCAGGTCCCCGAGCGCCTGCACCGTCATGCCCTCGACCTGGCTCCCCACGACGCCGGGATCGTTGTCGGCCAGGGCGACGACGTGGAAACCCCGGGTCGCCAGGCCCTCGTAGCTGGCCAGCGCACGCCCCAGGTTGCCCATCCCCACGATGACGACCGGCCAGTCCCGGCTGAGCCCGAGCTCGGCCGACACCTGCTCGGCGAGGCGCGCGACGTCATACCCCACCCCACGCACGCCGTAGCTCCCGAGGTGGGAGAGGTCCTTGCGCACCTGGGCCGACCGCACCCCCGCGAGACCGGCCAGCTCCTCGCTGGAGATCGAGGTCCGACCCTGCTCCGCCACGGTGGACAGAGCCTGCAGGTAGCCCGGGAGTCTGCCGACGGTGGCCTCTGGCACACCTCGCCGGTTCGACTCAGCCATCACGGCGGCACCGGCTCCTCTCTGGATGGGCAGCGCCGACCCGGCGGGGGCTTATATCAGACCCTCGTGCACCGATCGGCGCGGACCCCTCAACTCTAGGCTCGGACCCCGTCTTCCTCCAAAACGGCGCCGGGCCCCGGGCCCCCGCGGGGAGCTACCGACGCCGTCGGGCCGACAGGGCGGCGCGCAGCTCCGCCGGGTCGATCTGCCAGCGGGCGACGGGCGACCCGTCGACGAGCAGGACGGGCACCTGGGTGGTCCAGCCGTCGTGCTCGCGCTCGTCCATGACCCCCGCGCGACGCTCCGCGTCGATGTCCCGCACGACGACCGTGGGCACCTGCTGCGAGACCACCTGGAGCATCTGCTCGCACAGGTGGCACCCGGGGCGCGACAGCATCTCGACGCGCGGCGTCCGGGCTCGGCGTGGCAGGCGCACGGCCCTCCCTCCAGAGACGACGAGGCGCCCCGGTGGGCCGGGGCGCCTCGGTCAGGTCGTCGGCGGTACCGCCGGTACGTCCTACTTCTTGTTGCGACGCTGGTGACGCGTCTTGCGCAGCAGCTTGCGGTGCTTCTTCTTGGCCATCCGCTTGCGGCGCTTCTTGATCACAGAGCCCATGGGGCCATCCTTCTCGTCGTCGGTCCGGGTGGTGCAGCCGGCGGCCCGGTCCGTGAGGACCTCGGGCGGCGCTGCACAGCCACGTCAGCGTAGCGCGACGGGCGCCGGGCTCCCAAAAGCCGGGGTCACCCGCCGGGTGGCGCACCGGCGGCGACCGGCACGGCCGGACTCACGCGGTGCCGTGGTAGGACTCCTCCAGGTAGGCGTGGACCGCCTTCTCGGGTACCCGGAAGGACCGGCCGACCCGCACCGCGGGCAACTCGCCCGAGTGCACCAGCCGGTACACGGTCATCTTCGACACACGCATGACGGCAGCCACCTCGGCCACGGTCATGAACGTCATCTCAGCGAACTGGCGCTCATCTGCCATAGGACGCATCCCGTCTCTCAAATATGTGCAGGCAGCGCGCACGGCTTCCCCTCCGGCATGCTGCCTGCCTCAGTTGTCGGGCTAACACTAGGGGCAGGAGTGCAGGTTGCGAAAGTCGTGACGACAAATTTGTCCAGCGCGACACGCCGGGAGTGACCAAAGATGCAGGTGGGCGTCGTGCAACCCGCTGATGCTGGTGCGAGGAACCGCCGCCGGGCGGGTCGTCAGTCGAGGTAGGGGTCCAGACCCCAGCCGGGGAAGCAGGCCCTCCGGGTCGCCATGACGGCCAGGTCGACCGGGTCGTCGAGGTCGTGGCCGTCCTCCCACCGCCGGGCCCGGATCTCCCGGCCGCCCCGGTCCCCCATGGTGCGCGGGGCGTCCTGGCCGTAGACCTCCTCCACGTGGCGGCGCCAGGTCTCCGGGACGGGGGTGGTGGGGTCGACCGGGCGGCCCGTCACCACCCCGATGAGGTGGGCCCAGGCGCGCGGGACCACCTCGACCAGCTCGTACCCCCCGCCGCCGAGGGCCACCCAGCGGCCGTCCGTCAGGTCGTCGGCCAGGTCCCGGACCCGGCCGTAGGCGACCGCCAGGGCCTCCATCGACACGGCGAGGTGGGCCAGCGGGTCGGCGTAGTGGCAGTCGCACCCGTGCTGGCTCACGACGATCTGCGGGTCGAAGGCCCGGGCGAGGGTGGGGACGACGGCCTCGTAGGCCCTCAGCCACCCCTCGTCCCCGGTGCCCGGGGGCAGGGCGATGTTGACCGCCGTGTCGGGGGCCCGGGGTCCGCCGGTGTCCCCCGGGAAGCCGGTGCCGGGGAACAGCGCCCGGCCCGTCTCGTGGATCGACACCGTCATGACCCTCGGGTCGTTCCAGAAGCAGCGCTCGACCCCGTCACCGTGATGGACGTCGAGATCGAGGTAGAGGACGCGCTCGGCGCCGGAGTCCAGCAGGTGCTGGATCCCGACCGCGATGTCGTTGTAGACGCAGAACCCGGACGCCGCCTGGGGCATGGCGTGGTGCAGCCCTCCCGCGATGTTGCAGGCGCGCACCGCCTCGCCCGACCACACCGCCCGGCAGGCCTCCAGCGTGGCGCCCACGGCCAGCGTGGAGGCGTCGTGCATCCCGGCGAAGGCGGGGGTGTCCTCGGTGCCGACCCCCTGCCGGCCCCGCGCGGCGGACGGGTCCGCGGAGGCCTCGCGCACCACCTCGACGAGGTCGCGGGTGTGCACGGTCAGCAGCTCGTCGTCGGTGGCGTGCCGGGCGGGCAGCAGCCGCACGTCCTCGTGGTCCAGCAGCCCGAGGTCCTGGGCCAGGCGGTGGGTGAGGAGGAGGCGACTGGGGTGCATGGGGTGCCCCACGCCGAAGTCGTAGGCCGCGTAGCGCTCGTCCCACATCACCCACGACGACGTCATGGGCTCACGCTAGACCACGCGGACCGCGGCTCAGAGCGAGGTGGGCACCCCGGCGGCGTCACCGAGCGGGTAGACCATCATCATCTCCTCGGACTCGGCGTCCTCCTCGTCCACCCCGCGGATGCGCATGGGGCGCCGATCGTCCGTCGGCCGGAAGCCGAAGCTCGAGGCGAAGGCGACGGCGCGCCCGTTGTCGGTCCCCACCCAGTAGACGAGCTGGCGCAGACCGATCTCGCGGCCCACCTTGGCGGCCTTCTCGAGGAGGCGTCGGGCCACGCCGGTGCCCCGACGGGCCGGGGCCACCCACAGGCCGAAGAGCTCACCGGCGCCGGGGATGTTGGTGCGGTGCCCGGTGCCGACGCTGACCACCCCGACGACCTCGTCGCCGTCGTAGGCGAGGACCCGGCGCGAGCGCTCCATCCGCTCCTGCCACCGGTCGTCGGGGAAGGCCTCCTCCTCCTCGGCCGAGGCGACGAAGGCCTCCGGAGACTCACGCAGGGCACGCAGCCTGACGTCCTTGTAGGAGGACCAGTCGTCGGGCCCCAGCACGCGTACGTGGATCTCGCTCATAGCTGCCTACTCTTTCACACGCGTCGCCCGGGCCCCGCCGTCACGGGTGAACACTCGGTGACACGGCACCGAGCCTCACTCCTCGCGCGGCGACAGCTCGTGCGACCTCCTCGCGGCCGCCTCCATGGCGGTCAGGAAAGCGGCCCTGACCTTGTGATCCTCCAGCGCCCGCAGAGCGGCGACACTGGTGCCTCCCGGGCTGGAGACCTGTTCCCTGAGCACGGTCGGGTGGGTCCCGGTCTCCCGGATCATCGTGGCCGCACCATACAACGTCTGGACGACGAGCTCGGTGGACGTGTCCCGCGGGAGGCCCAGCAGCACCCCCGCCTCGATCATCGCCTCCACCACGTAGAAGATGTAGGACGGGCCGCTGCCGCTGATCGCGGTCACCGCGTCCTGGTGCCCCTCGTCGAGCACGACGACCCGTCCGACGTGCCCCATGAGGGTGCGCGCCCGTTCGACCTGCTCCTCGGTGCAGTGCCGGCCCGGGCTCATGGCCGACATGCCCTGGTCCACCAGCGCCGGCGTGTTGGGCATGACCCGGACCACCGAGGTGCCCTCCGGCAGGCGGCGCTCGAGGAACTCGGTGGTGATGCCCGCCGCGATGGAGACCACGAGGGCGTCCGGTCGCACGTGGTCGCGGATCTCGGCGACCAGGGCGGCCATGTCCTGCGGCTTGACGGCCAGCACCACGACGTCGGCGGCGGCCGCCGCGGCCGCGGGCGCGTCGTGCCGGGTGCCGTGCTGGGTCGCCACCTGCTCGGCGCGGGCGGTGACGCGGTCGCTGAGGACGAGGTCGTCGGGGTCGTGGCCGGAGCGGATGAGCGCCGCCGCGAGCGTGCTGCCCATGACGCCGGCCCCGAGGAGAGCGATCGGCACCGTGGTCAGCCCTTGGTCGCCAGGCCGCGCAGGAAGAAGGTCAGGTTGGCCGGGCGCTCGGCCATCCGCCGCACGAGGTAGCCGTACCAGTCCTCGCCGTAGGGCAGGTAGACCCGCATCCGCGACCCGGCGCCGGCCAGCCGCAGCTGCTCGTCCGGACGGATCCCCAGCAGCATCTGGAACTCGTAGCTGTCGGCGTCGCGCTGGGCCTTCGCGGCGAGCACCGAGGCGATCTCGACCAGGCGCGGGTCGTGGGTGGCGATCATGGGGTAGCCGTCACCCTCGACGAGGATCTTGAGGCAGCGGACGTAGGCCTTGTCGACGTCGTCCTTGTCCTGGAAGGCGACCGACTCCGGCTGCTTGTAGGCGCCCTTGCACAGCCGGATGCGCGACCCCTCGTGGGCGAGGTCGCGGCAGTCCTGCTCGGTGCGGTGCAGGTATGCCTGCAGCGCCACGCCCACCCACGGCCAGTCCTGGCGCAGCTCGGCGAGCGCGGACAGCGTCGGGTCGGTGGTGGTGTGGTCCTCCATGTCGAGGGTGACCGTGGTGCCGGCGTTGGCCGCCGCCTGGCAGATGGCCCGGGCGTTGTCCAGCGCGATGGCGTGGCCGTCACGCCCCAGGAACTGGCCGAGGGCCGAGAGCTTGAGGCTCACCTCGGCCGCGCCGCCCTGGGTCAGACCGGCCTCGGACAGGGCCGCGATCAGCCCGAGGTAGGCGTCCCGGGTGGCCTCGGCCTGCGCCGGGTCGGTCGTGTCCTCGCCGAGGTAGTCGATGGTCACCTGCCGGTGCGTGTCCACGAGCTCGCCCGCCACGCGCACGGCGTCCGGGGTGCTGTCGCCGGCGACGAAACGCCTGACGACGTCCCGGCTCACCGGGGCCTGCTCGATCACCTGGCGCAGGGTGGTGTTGCGACTCACGCCGAGCAGCGTCTGGCGCATCAGGGCGGAGGGGTTGAGGTCGGCGAGCTCCATGGGCCCCAGGCTACGCCTCACGGCGTGCGTCGTCGCAGGGTGAGCGAGGCGAGCGCGATCGAGCCCGCGAAGAACGCGGCGAGCACCGCGAGGTCGGCCCCCACGTCACCGGCCGGGACGACGCGTCCGCGACCGCTCAGGACCCCCGGGCGCCCGGGAGGTCGTGCTGCCCGAGGTGCTCGCGGGCGAACGCCAGCGACTCCGCCAGGGCCGCCTCCCGCTCGGCCGTCTTCATCGTGCGCGTGCCCACCTCCAGGCTCACGACGCCGGGGAAGCCGGTCGCCACCAGGTGCTCCAGCACCTCGCGGCAGCGCTGGTCGCCGCGTCCGGGGACGAGGTGCTCGTCGCGGAACGAGCCGAAGGAATCCCCCAGGTGCACGTGCCGCACCCGCCCACCCAGGTCGCGCACCATGTCCAGGGCGTCCTCACCGGCGGTGGCGGCGTGGCTGATGTCGAAGGTCACGTCGCTGTAGGGGTAGTCGCGCGGGTCGGGTCCGGGCAGGTAGGCCTGCATCGCCGACCCGCCGGTGCGCCACGGGAACATGTTCTCCACCGCGATGGGGATGCCCCAGCGCTCCTGCCGCTGCGCCACCCCCTCGACGAAGCCCTCGGCATACCCCCGCTGCCAGCGGAACGGCGGGTGCACGACCACGCACTGCGCCTGCACGTCGCGGGCGAGGTCCAGCGCACGCTCGATCTTGCCCCAGGGCTCCCAGCCCCACAGCCGCTGCGCCAGCAGCAGGGTCGGCGCGTGGATGGCGCCGATCTGCAGCTCGTGCAGGGCGGCCAGCGCGCTCAGCGCGCCCGCCTCCTGGGTCACCGGGTCGGTCCAGACCATGATCTCGACGCCGTCGTAGCCGAGCCGCTCGGCCAGGTCGAAGGCGTAGGCGGCGTTCTCGGGGTAGACCGAGGACGTCGACAGGTGGACCGGGATGCGGGGGGTCACCAGCTCAGCCCGTCCAGGAAACGCAGGATGAGGCCCTCGCGCAGCGCCACGGGCACACCGACAGCTCGTCGACCCCGCTCAGCTCCAGCACGGCCTCCAGGACGAGCGCCCCTGCCGCGAGCTGCCGGGCGACCGAGACCCCGGGGAGCCCGGCTCGCTCGGCCGCCGACATCCGCAGCAGCCGGGGCGTGAGCTCGGCGAGGTCGGCGAAGCGCAGGACCCGGGGGACGTAGAGCCCGTCCCCCCGCGGGGCGGCCCCGCAGGCCCGCGCCAGCGAGCGGACGGTCTTGCTGGTGCCGGCCACCAGCTGGGGAGACCCCACCTTGGCGAGGGCCGGCTGGGCGGCGGCGACCTCGGACCGGATGCGCTTGCGCAGGGCCTTGATCTCCCCCTGCTCCGGGGGGGTCGTGGGCCAGCTCGCGGCTCAGCCGCCCGGCGCCCAGGGGCAGCGAGACCGCCACGTCAGGCTGCTCGTCCATCCCCGCCGCCAGCTCCAGCGAGCCGCCCCCGATGTCCACGCCGAGCAGGCGGCTCGCGGACCAGCCGAACCACCGCCGCACGGCGAGGAAGGCCGCGCGCGCCTCCTCCTCCCCCGGGAGGACGTCGAGGTCGACCCCCGACCGGTCCCGGACCAGGGCCAGCACCTCGTCGGTGTTGCCGGCCTCGCGGATCGCGCTGGTGGCGAAGGGCAGCAGCTCGGTGGCCCCACGGCTCGCCGCGACCTCCACGCAGTCCGCGACGAAGCCGGCCAGCTTCTCGGCGCCCTCGGGGCTGATGTCACCGGCCGCCGTGAGGTGCTCGGCGAGGCGCAGCTCCACCTTGTGCGAGAAGTCGGGTGTGGGGTGGCCGCCGGGGTGGGCGTCCACGACCAGCAGGTGGACCGTGTTCGATCCGACGTCGATGACACCCAGGCGCATGCGGCCATGATGCCGCACCAGCCCGGGGTCCCGGCCACGGGAGTGCGGTGGGCCCCGGGCCGGACGGCCGCGGACGGCCCCGCGCTCGTCCTGACGGGCCTGTCGGGGCCGGCACCTACGCTGGGGGCGTGGCCAAGGCGAACAGGACGGCGTACCGCTGCACGGAGTGCGGCTGGCAGGGCGTGAAGTGGGCGGGGCGGTGCCCGCAGTGCCAGGCGTGGGGCACTGTGTCCGAGAGCGGCGGGGCCACCACCGTCCGGACCAGCGCCGTGCGCCCCGCCCGCCCGGCCGTGCCCATCGCGACGGTGGACGCCGACGCCGCCCAGGCACGCCCGACCGGGGTGGGCGAGTTCGACCGGGTGCTGGGCGGGGGGATCGTGCCCGGGGCGGTCGTGCTCATGGCGGGAGAGCCCGGGATCGGCAAGTCGACCCTCGCGCTGGACGTCGCGGCCCGCGCGGCCCGGGAGGGCCGGTCCGTGCTCTACGTCTCCGGGGAGGAGTCCGCCGCCCAGGTCAAGCTGCGGGCCGAGCGCATCGGCGCCGTGGCCGACACCCTCTACCTCGCCTCGGAGACCGACCTCGCGACGATCCTCGGCCAGCTGGAGCAGACCGACCCCGACCTGCTGGTGGTGGACTCGGTGCAGACGGTGGCCAGCGTCGAGGTCGAGGGGGCGGCGGGCAACGTCGGGCAGGTGCGCGAGGTCGCCTCGGCCCTCATCCAGGCGGCCAAGACCCGCGGCACCGCCGCCGTCCTCATCGGGCACGTCACCAAGGACGGCGGCATCGCCGGCCCGCGGGTCCTGGAGCACCTCGTCGACGTCGTCGTGGCCTTCGAGGGCGAGCGGCACAGCCGGCTGCGGCTGGTCCGCGCGGTCAAGAACAGGTTCGGCCCCACTGACGAGGTGGGGTGCTTCGACCTCGGCGACTCCGGCATCTCGGGCCTCGCCGACCCCAGCGCCCTCTTCCTCTCCAGCCGGGACCGTCCGGTGCCCGGCACCTGCGTGACGGTGACCCTGGAGGGTCGGCGGCCCCTCGTCGCGGAGGTGCAGGCCCTGGTGAGCGAGGCGGCCGCCGGGTCGCCCCGGCGGACGACGAGCGGGCTCGACCCGGCCCGGCTGGCCATGGTCCTCGCCGTGCTCGGGCAGCGCGGCGGGGTGCCCCTGGCCAAGGACGACTGCTACGCCGCGACCGTCGGCGGGGTGCGCCTCTCCGAGCCGGCTGCCGACCTGGCGCTGGCCCTCGCCCTCACCAGCGCCAAGGCCGACCTCGCGCTGCCGATGGGCACGATCGCGGTGGGCGAGGTCGGTCTGTCCGGGGACCTGCGCCCGGTGACGGGCGCCCCGCGCCGGCTGGCCGAGGCGGCCCGGATCGGGTTCACCGAGGCGGTCATCCCGGTGGGCTCGCTCACCGAGGGCCGGCCGCCGGCGGGCATGCGCGTGCACGAGGTCGCCACCCTCAGCGACGCCGTCGCGCTGGTGCTCGCGGCCGCGCAGGCGAGCGCAGGTCGTGACGGCCTCGCTGGGTCCCTGGTCAAGAATCCATAAAGATCTGACCGGGTCGGCGGGACGGCACCCGCCGCCGCCTAAGATCGGCCCAGTGCCTCACCGGCACGCGAGCACCGACGGCCGCGCAACAGGAGGGAGGTGGGCATGCCCGAGCGCAACGACGAGGCCCTCCTGCGCGCCACCCTGGGCGCGGTCGCACCGGGCACCGACCTGCGTGACGGGCTGGAGCGGATCCTGCGCGGTCGGACGGGGGCGCTCATCGTCCTGGGCAGCGACCGCACGGTCGACTCGATCAGCACCGGCGGCTTCGAGATCGACGTCGAGTTCTCCGCCACCCGGTTGCGGGAGCTCGCCAAGATGGACGGCGGCATCGTGCTCAGCCGGGACGGCACCCGCATCGTCCGGGCCGCCACCCAGCTGGCCCCGGAACGCACCATCGAGACCCGCGAGAGCGGCACCCGGCACCGCACCGCCGAGCGCACGGCCAAGCAGACCGGCTTCCCCGTCATCTCGGTCAGCCAGTCCATGTCGCTCATCGCGCTCTACGTCGGGGACATCCGGCACGTCCTCGAGGACCGCAGCCAGCTGCAGGCCCAGGCCAACCAGGCGCTGCAGACGCTCGAGCGCTACCGCTCGCGCCTCGACGAGGTCTCCGGCACCCTGTCCGCCCTCGAGATCGAGGACCTCGTCACCGTGCGTGACCTGGCCTCGGTGCTCCAGCGGCTGGAGATGGTCCGCCGGATCAGCACCGAGATCGAGCAGTACGTCGTCGAGCTCGGCGTGGACGGACGCCTCATCGGCCTGCAGCTGGAGGAGATGACCGGCGGGGTCGAGCGCGAGCGCGGACTCGTCGTGCGCGACTACATCGGTGCCGCCGACGGCGGCCGGGACCCCGCCCAGGTGCAGGCGGCGCTCGGCGCGCTGGACAGCACCGAGCTCCTGGACCTCGCGGCCGTGGCCCGCTGCCTCGGCATCACGGTCGTCGGCGACGGCATGGACCACCACCAGCTCAGCCCGTCGGGATACCGGCTGCTGCACCGCATACCCCGGCTGCCCGGGGCGATCGTGGACCGGCTCGTGGCGCACTTCGGCACCTTCCAGCAGCTGCTCTCGGCCGGCCTCGAGGACCTCATGCAGGTCGACGGCGTCGGCGAGGCGCGGGCGCGCGCGGTGCGGGAGGGCCTGTCGAGGCTCGCGGAGAGCTCGATCCTCGAGCGCTACTCCTGACGTGCCGCCCCCCGAGGTCCTGCACGACCGGCTGCTCCCCTGGTTCGCCGAGCACCGGCGCGACCTGCCCTGGCGGGAGCCGGACCGCTCGCCGTGGGGCGTGCTCGTCTCCGAGGTGATGCTGCAGCAGACGCCGGTGTCGCGGGTGCTGCCGGTCTGGGAGCGGTGGATGAGCAGGTGGCCCACCCCGGCGGCGCTGGCGTCCGCACCCACGGGCGACGCCGTCCGGGAGTGGGGGCGGCTGGGCTACCCGCGTCGCGCCCTGCGCCTGCACGCCGCCGCGACCGCCGTGCGGGACGCGCACGACGGTGAGGTGCCCGCGGACGAGGCGGTCCTGCGCACGCTGCCGGGGGTCGGCGACTACACCGCCGCGGCGGTCGCCGCCTTCGCCTTCGGGGCGCGGGCCACGGTCGTCGACACCAACGTCCGGCGGGTGCAGGCACGCACGGTCACCGGGACCGCCCTGCCGGCCCCGGCCCTCACCCGCGCCGAGACGGCCCTCGCGGCCCGGCTGCTGCCCGAGGACGGCGAGGTCGCCGCGAGGTGGAGCGTGGCGGTCATGGAGCTGGGCGCACTCGTCTGCACCGCCCGGGCGCCACGGTGCGCCGAGTGCCCGATCGCCGACCTGTGCTCGTGGCGGTCGGCCGGCTCACCGCCCCCCACCGGTCCGCCGCGCCGCGGCCAGCGCTGGGCCGGCACGGACCGGCAGTGCCGCGGCATCCTCCTGCAGGTCCTGCGCGAGTCCCCGGAGCCGGTCCCTGCCGAGCGGCTGCGGGCCGCGTGGCCCGTGCCCGGGGCGGCGGGCGAGCAGGACGACGCCGAGCGCCAGCGTGAACGCTGCCTCGACGCGCTCGTCGCCGAGGGGCTGGTGGAGCCCCTGCCCGGCGCGCTCTTCCGCCTCCCCGGCAGGTGACGGGCTCGTCGTTACGATGCCTGGCATGACGCTGCGCTGGGACACCTATGAGTCGGCCGAGCAGTGGCGCGCGCGCCTGCTGCAGACGCCGGGACGCCCGTCGATGTTCCAGACCCCGGAGTTCGCCCAGGTCAAGAGCCTGGCCGGGTGGACCCCGCGGTATGCCGACGTCGACGGCTTCCCCATCACCGTGCACGAGCGGCGGGCGCCCGGTTTCGGGAAGGTCTGGTACCTCCCCAAGGGACCGGGGGTGGCGTCCGTCCAGGGTCTGGCCGCGCTGCTGCCGGACCTGCGGACCGCGGCCCACGACGCCGGGGTGTTCCTCGTCAAGATCGAGCCCGAGCTGGTCGAGTCACCGGAGACGCTGCAGTCGCTCGAGCGCCTGGGCCTGCTCCCGGCCGGACGCATCCAGACCAACCGGTCGACCGTCTTCGTCGACGTGACCGGCACGCCGGACGACCTCATGGCGCGGCTGCCGTCCAAGACCCGCAACACCATCCGGCGCGGCCTCAAGCAGGGCGTCGTCACCGAGGCGGCCCCGCTGGAGGAGTCGACCTACGAGCGCATGTGGGCCCTGTGGATGGAGGTCGTGCAGGACCAGGGCATCGCTCCCCGCTCCCACGAGTACCAGGTCGCGATGTGGCGCACGTTCTGCGACGCCGGGCTCGGCCGCGTCTTCCTCGCCCAGCACGAGGGCCGGGACGTGGCCGGCGCCTTCGTCACCGTGGTCGGCGACGTCGCCTGCTACCGCGACGGTGCCAGCGTACGGGAGCGGCCGGTCCGCGGCGGCAGCCACGCGCTCCAGTGGGAGGCCATGCGCTGGGCGCAGGAGCAGGGAGCGACCTCCTACGACATGGCCGGCACCCCGCACTCCTCCCGGGTGGACGACCCCACCGACCCCTACTTCGGCATCGGGGAGTTCAAGCGCAGCTTCAGCAAGGAGGTCACCGACTTCGTCGGGGCCTACGACCTCGTGCTCCGCCCGCACCGGTATGCCGCCTGGCAGCGGGTGGGTCACCGGGTCACGGCCAAGGTGGTCTCCGGCGGCCGGCCCGGGGCGACCTTCTACTGAGCCTCAGAACCCGGTCGCCGAGGGCCGGGGGTAGAACCTCGCCAGCTTCTTGGCGTGGTTCAGCCGGTTGGCCATGACGTAGGCGCGCCGCCGCCAGTTGCCGCGCTCGTAGAGCAGCGGGTGGACGGTCCCTCGCCGCGCGGCCCGCAGCACGCGTCGGCGCAGCGCGGCGTCCCGCACGTAGTAGGGGAGGACGGCCGGGCTGACGATGCTGTAGAGCACCTCGTCCGCACCCCGGACCGGGGCGCGCTCCACCCCGTGGACGAGGTCGTCCACCAGGGCCCCGGCGAGGTCGGCCCCCGCCGCGGTGGCGTAGAAGCTGTTGCGCCCCATGCGCGGGTTGACCTCCATGTAGTAGATCGTCCCGGTGCGCGGGTCGCGCTTGGCGTCGATGTTGGCGAAGCCCCAGTAGTCGACCGCCCCCAGGATGCGCTCCGCGGCGTCCATGAGCTCGGGCATGGGGGTGGTGATCATGGCGAGCGGACTGCCGATGGTGGTGGGGTCGTGCTCGCCCAGCAGGACCTGCGCCGTCGCGACCGCGGTGAGCCGGCCGGTGCGGTCGACGTACCCCACGATCGAGAGCTGGTGGGTGTCGTCGCCGGGGATGTGCTCCTGCACCAGGAAGTCCTGCCGCACCCCGCCGTCCACGAGGACCGTCACGAGGTCCTCCCACTCCTGCGGGGTCTGCAGGAACCACACCTTCTGGGCACCGGGGAACCTGAGGTTCTCGAAGTGCGCGCTGTTGGCCGGCTTCGCGACGACCGGGTAGGTGATGTCGATCGGCCCGGGGGTCCAGCCGGGCTGGTCGGCGTCGCCGAAGCGGACGACGGTGGTCTGCGGGGTGGGCAGGCCGAGGCGCTCGCAGATCTGCCCGAACTGCTGCTTGTCGGCGATCTGCTCGAGGGTCTGCGGCGACATCCGGGGGAAGGCGAAGACCTCCGCCAGCTCGTCCGCGTGCTGGGCGATGAGGTCGGTGTGCGAGTCCGAGTTGCAGCCGAGCAGCAGCGGGACGTCCGGCTCCCGCTCCCGGGCCGCCCGGCCCTCGGCCAGCAGCGTCGCCAGCAGCTCCGCCCGCCCCGTGTCCTGCCCCGCCTCCACCGGGCGCAGGATGCGCGAGTTCGCGATCGCCCCGGTCTGGCCGCGCGACACCAGCGTCGTCTCGACGCCGTAGCGCTCGTGCAGCGCCCGGGCGAGCCCGTACGTGCCCGCGTCGGTGCCGAGGAAGACGGGCCGGAAGGCCGGTCCCGGGGCAGGCGGGGGCACGGCGGTGACGTCCGAGGGCATACGGCGCATGCTACGTCACCGGCGACCGCCCGCCCGGGCGCGACCGCGGGTCAGTTGACCCCGGAGACCCGCCCGTAGCCGGACACCCCGCTGAAGATCGCGCGGTACTGCGTGGGCACGCCGGGCCGTCCCGTGTCGTACATCATGCCGTCGCCGGCGTAGATGCCGACGTGGTAGGCCGGAGAGCCGAAGAAGACGAGGTCACCCGGCTGCGGGGTGCTCACCGGGGTGACGGCCGCCTGCTGCGTGGCCGCGGTCCGGGGGATGGTCAGCCCCACCTCGGCGAAGACGTACTTGGTGTAGCCGGAGCAGTCGAAACCCTCCTGCGGGTTGTTGCCGCCGTACTTGTAGGGCGTCCCGACGTACTTCGCGGCGGTGTTGAGGATGAGCTGACGCATCTGGCTGGGCGCCGGGGCCGGCGCCGGGGCCGGGGCCGGGGCCGCGCCGCCGGGGTCGCTGGCCGTGAGGACCGACTCGGCCATGTACTGCGAGCCCGACATCTTCAGCCAGCCGTTGCTGGTGAGGGTGCCGGTGACCCGGGTGCCCCTCGCCTTGCTGCCGACGATGGAGTACGACGTGGACGGCCCGGAGCGCACGTTGGCCATGGAGGCGTTCACCCACCGGGTCACCTGGCTCGGGGAGGGGTCGGGCTGCTCGCCACCGCCGCCACCGCCGCCACCCGGGTCGGTCCCGGTGAGGATGGTCCGGGAGATGTACTTGCCGCCCCCGATGTTGAGCCACCCGTTGCTGGTCCAGGAGCCCTGCACCCTGGTGCCCTTGCGCATCGTCGTCACCACGGAGTGGCCCAGCCCGGGCCCGGAGCGCACGTTGCCGATCGAGGCCTCCATCCACTGGGTGACCCGGGTCGGCGAGGGGTCGGGCTGCTCGCCGCCGCCACCGCCGCCACCCGGGTCGGTCCCGGTGAGGATGGTGCCCGAGATGTACTTGCCGCCCCCGATGTTGAGCCACCCGTTGCTGGTCCAGGAGCCCTGCACCTTGGTGCCCTTGCGCATCGTCGTCACCACGGGGTGACCCAGGCCGGGGCCGGAGCGCACGTTGCCGATGGAGGCCTCCATCCACTGCGTCACGCCGCTGGGGGCGGGGTCCGGCTGCTCCCCACCGCCGCCACCGACCCGCGTGAGGTTCCACGCGGCGACGAAGCGGTTCGGGGCGATCTTGAGCCAGTTGTTGGACGTCAGCGTGCCGGTGAGCTGCGCGCCCTGGCGGTAGCCCCCGACGACGCCGTAGGACGTGGACGGACCGCTGCGCACGTTGACCCCCGAGGCGGCGTCGACCCGCATGGTGACGGTGCTGGTCGGGGCCGGCGTCGGCAGGATGCGCGGCGTCGTCATCAGGTCGACGGGCGTGCTCGGCAGCAGGGGCTGCTGCGGCAGCTGCGGGGTGCCGGACGGCGCGGCCTGGGCGGCAGGCGCGAGGGTCACCACGGGGGCTGCCGCTGCGGTGACGGCGATCATGGTGCGAGACAGGCGGCGGGGACTCAGGGTCATCGGGGATCCATACGTGTGGTGGGACAGGCAGGGGGTGTCCGGTGACCGGACGAGGGGGTGCTGCGGGACGACCCGCGGGCGGGCCGAGAGCAGTGAAACCCACCCGCGCAGGACCATGCAACCCCCCTCCCACCAGCGAGAGTGCATTTGCCGGGGGCACCACAAGCGTGTAATTCGTGATGTTTGTCACACACTCTCAGGGTTTTCGCAGGTCACCCCGGATATCACAACGATGTAGTTCGCTGACCAGCACTTTTCTCGCTTTTCACACGTCTCACGGGCGCCTCTGCGGCCTCGTGACGCCTGTGACTCACGCGATGCGACGTGACCCCTGTGGGCGCGTCACGGTCCTCGAGGATCTCCGGGCCCCGGCGGACCGGCGGGGCCTCCGGCGACCCGTTCAGCGGCCCCGGACACGCCAGAGGGCGGGGACGGGCATCCCTGCCTGTCCCCGCCCTCAGCGGTGCTCTGCGCGCCTCAGCCGGCCTGCTCCTCCACCGGCACGGTGTCGGGCACCTCCGCCGGCTTCTCCTGCCCGCGGAAGGTGAACACCTTGTCGCGGTTCTTGCCCTCGCCGACCGTGTCCTCCACGTCGACGATGACGATCTGGCCGGTGCCGATCTCACCGAAGAGGATCTTCTCGGAGAGCTGGTCCTCGATCTCGCGCTGGATCGCCCGGCGCAGCGGCCGCGCACCCAGCACGGGGTCGTAGCCGCGCTTGGCGAGGAGCTCCTTGGCGGACGAGGTGAGCTCGATGGCCATGTCCTTGTCCTTGAGCCGCTCGTCCAGCCGCGCGACCATGAGGTCGACGATGGCGACGATCTCGTCCTGGGTGAGCTGCGGGAAGACGATGGTGTCGTCCACGCGGTTGAGGAACTCCGGACGGAAGTGCTGCTTGAGCTCGTCCGTGACCTTGTTCTTCATCCGGTCGTAGTCGCTGCGCGTCTCGGGCCCGGCGGAGAAGCCGAGCGAGACGCCCTTGGCGATGTCCCGGGTGCCCAGGTTGGTGGTCATGATGATGACGGTGTTCTTGAAGTCGACCACCCGGCCCTGGGAGTCGGTCAGGCGACCGTCCTCCAGGATCTGCAGGAGGCTGTTGAAGATGTCCGGGTGAGCCTTCTCGATCTCGTCGAACAGCACGACCGAGAACGGCTTGCGCCGGACCTTCTCGGTCAGCTGACCGCCCTCCTCGTAGCCGACGTAGCCGGGAGGCGAGCCGAACATCCGCGAGACGGTGTGCTTCTCGGAGTACTCGGACATGTCCAGGGTGATGAGGCTGTCCTCGTCCCCGAAGAGGAACTCGGCGAGCGCCTTGGCCAGCTCGGTCTTGCCGACACCCGTGGGCCCGGCGAAGATGAACGACCCACCGGGACGGCGCGGGTCCTTCAGACCGGCCCGCGTGCGGCGGATGGCCTGGGACAGCGCCTTGATGGCGTCGTTCATGCCGATGATCCGCTTGTGCAGCTCGTCCTCCATGTTGAGCAGGCGGGAGGACTCCTCCTCGCTCAGCTTGAAGACCGGGATGCCGGTGGCGGCGGCGAGGACCTCGGCGATCAGCTCCTCGTCGACCTCGGCGACGACGTCCATGTCACCGTTCTTCCACTCCTTCTCCCGCTCGGCACGCGCCTGGGTGAGCTTGTGCTCCTCGTCGCGCAGCCGGGCCGCCTTCTCGAAGTCCTGGCCGTCGATGGCCGACTCCTTCTCGCGCTTGGCGTGCGCGATCTTGTCGTCGAACTCGCGCAGGTCCGGCGGCGCGGTCATCCGGCGGATGCGCAGTCGCGCGCCGGCCTCGTCGATCAGGTCGATCGCCTTGTCCGGCAGGAAGCGGTCGTTGATGTAGCGGTCGGCCATCGTGGCGGCCCCCACGAGGGCGCCGTCGGTGATGGTCACCCGGTGGTGCGCCTCGTAGCGGTCGCGCAGACCCTTGAGGATCTCGATGGCGTGCTTGAGCGTCGGCTCGGCGACCTGGATCGGCTGGAAGCGGCGCTCGAGGGCGGCGTCCTTCTCGATGTGCTTGCGGTACTCGTCCAGCGTCGTCGCACCGATGGTCTGCAGCTCGCCGCGGGCCAGCATCGGCTTGAGGATGCTGGCGGCGTCGATGGCGCCCTCGGCGGCACCCGCCCCGACGAGGGTGTGGATCTCGTCGATGAACAGGATGATGTCACCGCGGGTGCGGATCTCCTTGAGGACCTTCTTGAGGCGCTCCTCGAAGTCTCCGCGGTAGCGCGAGCCGGCGACCAGCGCACCGAGGTCGAGGGTGTAGAGCTGCTTCTCCTTGAGCGTCTCCGGCACGTCCCCGCGGACGATGTCCTGGGCCAGGCCCTCGACGACGGCGGTCTTGCCGACGCCGGGCTCGCCGATGAGCACCGGGTTGTTCTTGGTCCGGCGGGACAGGACCTGCATGACCCGCTCGATCTCCTTCTCCCGGCCGATGACCGGGTCGAGCTTGCCCTCCCGGGCGGCCTGCGTGAGGTTGCGGCCGAACTGGTCGAGCACGAGGGAGCCGGACTGCTGGCCCTCCTGCTGGCTGCCGGCGCCGACGCCCGCCGTGGCGGACTCCTTGCCCTGGTAGCCGGAGAGCAGGGTGATGACCTGCTGACGGACCCGGTTGAGGTCCGCACCCAGCTTGACGAGCACCTGGGCCGCGACCCCCTCACCCTCACGGATGAGGCCGAGCAGCAGGTGCTCGGTGCCGATGTAGTTGTGCCCCAGCTGCAGGCCCTCGCGCAGCGAGAGCTCGAGGACCTTCTTGGCGCGGGGGGTGAACGGGATGTGGCCGGTGGGGCTCTGCTGGCCCTGGCCGATGATCTCCTGCACCTGCTGGCGCACGGCGTCCAGCGAGATGTCCAGCGACTCCAGCGCCTTGGCGGCCACGCCCTCACCCTCGTGGATCAGGCCCAGCAGCAGGTGCTCGGTGCCGATGTAGTTGTGGTTGAGCATGCGCGCCTCTTCCTGCGCGAGCACCACCACACGTCGAGCCCGGTCGGTGAACCGTTCGAACATGCTCTTCTCCTCCACTGTGGGCTACCACCCACTCTACGTGCGTCTGGTCCGGGTCAACGTCCTCATCCACCACCGATGTTCCGTGTTCGCCCCCGGCGCAATGGGCTGCCTCCTGCGGGAGGTGAGCCCGTGGTGACCCTCCGGCGGCACGAGGTATGCCGCCCAGCCGGTCGTCCTAGCATGCGGGCATGCGCGTGCCACCGTTGCTCCCGATCACCCTCCTGGCCGCCCTCGTGGCCGCCGGCTGCACCTCCGGGACGGAGCCGCAGCAGCCCGCCGGGTCGTCGACCTCCGGTCCCGCGCCGACGCAGGGGTCGGCCGACGGCTGGCTGTGCGAGGACGTGAGCCCGCAGTCGCTGCGTGCCCTCGCCGGCGGTGAGCCGGCCGACCCGCGCGAGGTGGTCGTCACCGACGACGACACCTCCTGGGTGTGCGAGGCCTACGACGGCGAGCGCCCGCTCGTGCGGGTGGGCGTGGCCGTGGGTGAGGAGGGCCGTGAGCAGGCCCGGGCGCTCGCGCGCGAGGAGGAGGGGATGAGCCCCGGCCCGGAGTACCTCGGCGAGTCCTACCTGGGCCCGCGACTGGCGGTGGGCCTGACGCTGTGCACGAGCCCCGGCTCGGAGAAGGGCGAGCGCACGCCCTACTCCCTCACCGCGCAGGCGCTGGGTGACTCGGGGGAGGACGTCGGGGAGGCCCTGCGCTCCACGCTCACCTCGGTGGCCACCAAGCTGGACCGTGGCTTCGGCTGCAGCCCGCGGGCCGCCCTGGAGGACGCCGCGGAGAGCACGACGACTCCCTGAGCCGCGGCTCAGCCCGCCTTCTTCGACCTCGTGCTCGCGGCCTTGGTGCCCGACGTCTTCCCCGACGACGTGGACGACTTCGCGGACGACTTCTTGCCCGACGACGTGGACGCCTTCTTGCCCGGCGACGTCGTCGACGAGGAGCGGCCGCCTGAGCCCTTGCCCCCGGAGGACTTGCCCCCGGAGGCCTTGCCCCCCGAGCCCTCGCCCTCCGAGGTGCCGCCGTCCTCGGCGTCCTCGCCGCGGCCCTTCTTGGCCCGGTCCACCGAGCGCTGCAGCGCCGCCAGCAGGTCGACGACCTCCCCGCTGTCGGCCTCCTCCTCCTCGTCCGGGCTCTCGGTGACCTCTCCCCCGCTGATCTTCTCCTCCACCAGCGCGTCGACGGCCTCCTTGAAGTCGTCCACGTGCCCCGCGGGCTCGAAGTCGCCGGACATCGAGTCGACGAGCATCCGCGCCATGGCGACCTCGTCCTTCTTGGGCTCGCTCACCTCGTCGAGGTGGTCGAGCTGGTCGGAGGCGCGGATCTCGTCCGGCCACAGCAGGGTCTGCAGGACGATCGCGGCGTCGTCCTCCCGCACCCGCAGCACCGCCATGGTCATCCGGCTGCGGACCGAGACGGTGACCACGGCCACCCGGTCGGACTCGCGCAGGGCCTCGCGCAGCAACCCGTAGGCCTTGGCGCCCATGGCGTCGGGCTCGAGGTAGTAGGCCTTGTCGTAGAGGATCGGGTCGATCTGCTCGCGCGGCACGAACTGCTCGACGGAGATCTCCTTGCTGCTGCGGTGGGGCAGGCTCGCCAGGTCCTCCTCGGTGAGGACGACCGTCTTGCCGTCGTCGGTCTCGTAGGCCTTGGCGATGTCCTTGTAGGCCACCTCCTCGCCGTCGGCCTGCGCCACCCGCTTGTAGCGGATCCGGCTGCCGTCGCTGCGGCGTACCTGGTGGAAGCTCAGGTCGTGGTTCTCGGTGGCGGAGTACAACCGCACCGGCACGTTGACCAGCCCGAACGAGACGGCACCCTTCCAGATCGCTCTCACGCACCCCAGGATGGACCCATGCGCCCCATGCTCGCCACCCCGGGAGAGGTCCCGGCCCGGCCGCCGACCGGCCCGGCGTGGGTGCACGAGATCAAGTGGGACGGCATCCGGCTGCTGGCCGACGTCACCGAGGGGCGGCTGCGGCTGCTGACCCGGGGCGGGCGCGACATCGCGCACGCCTTCCCCGAGCTCGCCGGCCTGGGCGGCGTGGCCGAGGACCTGCTGCTGGACGGCGAGGCGGTCTGCCTGGTCGAGGGTCGCCCCTCCTTCAGCCACGTCGTCGAGCGGGTCCACGTGGGCCAGGGTGCCGCCGCGGAGCGCCTGGCCGCCGCCCGCCCCGCCACCTACGTCGCCTTCGACCTGCTGCGCCTGGACGGCCTCGACCTCACGGCGCTCCCCTGGTCGGCGCGTCGGGAGGCGCTGGAGCAGCTCGTCGAGGACGTCCCGGGGGTCCAGCTCTCCCCCGTCTACGACGACGGGGAGATGCTGCTCGGCGCCACCCGCGAGCAGCATCTCGAGGGGGTGGTGAGCAAGCGGCGGGACGCGGCATACCAGCCGGGGAGGCGCAGCACCGCCTGGCTGAAGTACCCGCACCGCGCCCGGGTGTCGGTGGTCGTCGGCGGCTGGCGGCCCGAGGCCGGGCGCCCCGGCCGCATCGGGGCGGTGCACGTCGGCGTGCCGCTGCGCGGACCCGACGGTATGCCGCAGCTCACCGCCGACGGGTCGCCGCGGCTGCGCTACCGGGGGCGGGTCGGCAGCGGGCTGGCGGGGCGCGCCGGTGAACACCTGCAGCGGCTCCTGGCCGGGGTGCCCACCGGGGAGTACCCCTTCGACACCCCGATCCCGCCCGTCGAGGCGCGCGGCTCCACCTGGCTGCGACCGCAGGTGGTCGTCGACGTCGCCGCGCTGGGCGCCGAGGGGACGGCCGACCGGCTGCGCCAGCCGTCCTTCCAGGGCGTCCGCCCGGACCTCGAACCGGCCGACCTCGTCGGCCCCGTCGGGGAGGCATGATGAGCAGCCAGCAGGTGAGCGTGGCCGGACGCACGCTGCGGGTGAGCAACCTGGACAAGGTCCTCTACCCCGCCACCGGGACCACCAAGGGGGAGGTGCTCACCTACTACGTCACCCACGCGGAGCAGATCCTGCCCGAGCTGGCGGACCGGCCGGTGACCCGGATCCGGTGGCCGGAGGGGGTGACCGGGGCCCACTTCTTCGAGAAGAACCTCCCCTCCGGCGCACCGGAGTGGTTGCCCCGGGTGACCCTGCCCACTCCCGGGTCCTCCCGCGGACACACCCACCTCACCTTCCCCCTCGTGACCGATCTCGCCGTCCTGGTCTACCTCGTCAACCTCGGCAGCCTGGAGCTGCACGTCCCCCAGTGGCGGGTCGACGACGACGGTGCCGCGCTGCCGCCGGACCGCCTCGTGGTCGACCTCGACCCCGGGCCCGGCGCGGGGCTGCGCGAGTGCTCCCGGGTGGCGCTCCTCGTGCGGGAGCGCCTGGAGGCCGTGGGCCTGGAGTCGCGCCCCGTCACCAGCGGGTCCAAGGGCATGCAGCTGTACGCCGGGCTCGAGGGCACCCGTGGCGCGGACGAGGTGAGCGCGGTCACCAAGGCCCTCGCCGAGAAGCTCGCCGAGGACCATCCGGATCTCGTGACTGCACGGATGAGCAAATCGTTGCGCTCACACAAGGTGTTTCTGGACTGGAGCCAGAACAATGGCGCCAAGACCACTATCTGTCCGTGGTCCCTGAGGGCGCGGGAACGACCTCAGGTCGCCTTCCCGCGCGACTGGTCCGAGGTCGAGGGCGCGGCCGCCGGGGATACCGATCTCGAGCAGATCACGATGGACCGGGCCTGAGCCCGGAAAAGGGCGAGAAAAGGGCTGACGTCCCCGCGGGACGTCAGCCCTTCTCCGAGAGCCTCCGAGAGGTCAGTGGGCCGCCGCGTAGGCGTCCTGGAGCTCCTGCGAGACGCGGCCACGAGAGCTGACCTTGTAGCCGTTCTCCCGGCCCCACTCGCGGACCTTCGCGAGCTCGTCGCTGCGGCCTCCGGCCGCCGGGGCGGCGCCACGCCGCCGGGTCTGGCGACGACCTCCGGCCCGACGGGCCTGACCGATCCACGACGCGAAGTCCTCACGCAGCTTCGCGGCGTTCTCGTCGCTGAGGTCGATCTCGTAGTGAACCCCGTCCAAGGCGAACTCCACGGTCTGGTTCGCCTCCCCACCACTGAGGTCATCCACCAGGATGACCTGCACTCGCTGTGCCATTTCTTCTCCTTTGTGCCGAGCATGCGCCGCTACAGGTTGCGTCGCAGGAGAAGACTAGCGCTCTTTCCTCGCGGGGCGAAGTCAGCATTTCTTGCACGGGAATTCTTGGGAATTCCTGGCAATGGGCTGCGGCCGGGTGGACCTCAGCCGCGGTCGGCGGGGTCGACACCCGGCCCGGGGTCGGTCGCCGCGCGGTCCACCGGCCGGTCGGCGTCCCGGCGCGCGGCCCGGTCCTCCTCCTGGTCCGCGGCCCGCTGGGCCGCCCGCTCCCGGCGGTCGCCCTCCACCATGTGCTTCATGACGACGTAGAAGAGGTAGAGCAGTCCCGCCGACGGCAGCAGAGCGGCCAGGATCATCCACCCCTCGTGCAGGAACTCGCCCATCAGACCTCCGGCTTGAGGAAGGGGAAGAGGATGGTCTCGCGCACGCCCGTCCCGGTGAGCAGCATGAGCACCCGGTCCAGCCCCATGCCGAGGCCCCCCATCGGGGGCGCGGCGTACTCCAGCGCCCGCAGGAAGTCCTCGTCCAGCTGCATGGCGTCCGCGTCGCCACCGGCCGCCAGGAGCGACTGCTCGGTGAGCCGCGCCCGCTGGATCTCGGGGTCGACGAGCTCGGAGAAGGCGGTGCCCCGCTCGATCCCGCCGATGATGAGGTCCCAGGCCTCGACCAGGCCGGGCCGGTCCCGGTGCGGGCGGGCCAGCGGCTGGGCGATGGCCGGGTAGTCGCAGACGAAGGTCGGCTGCACCAGGGTCGGCTCCACGACGTCCCCGAAGATCTCCATGGCGATCTTGTCGGCACCCCAGCCGGGCTGGACGGGCACGTCGTGGACGGCTGCCAGGCGCCGGAGGTCGTCGACCGGCGTCTCGACGTCGACCCGCTCCCCCACGACCGCGGAGAGCCCGTCGTAGAAGGGGAGCCACGTCCACTCGCCGTCCAGGTCGATGACCCCGGCCGCGGTCTGCACCTGCCGGCTCCCGATCTCGTCGGCGGCGGCCAGGATCATCCGCCGCATGAGGTCGGCCATGGTGAACTGGTCGCCGTAGGACTGGTAGCACTCCAGCATCGTGAACTCGGGCGAGTGGGTGGAGTCGATGCCCTCGTTGCGGAAGATGCGGCCGATCTCGTAGACCCGCTCCACCCCACCGACCACGGCCCGCTTGAGGTGCAGCTCCAGCGCGATGCGCAGGGTCATCGGCAGGTCGAAGGCGTTGAGGTGGGTGTTGAACGGCCGGGCGTTGGCACCGCCGTGCAGGGCCTGCAGGACCGGCGTCTCGACCTCGACGTAGCCGTCACCCTCCAGCACCCGCCGCACCGCCCGGGTCAGGGCCGCCCGCTTGAGCACCATCTGCCGCGCGTCCTCGCGCACCAGCAGGTCGACGTACCGCTGGCGCACCCGCTGCTCCTCGGAGAGCTCCTTGTGCAGCACCGGCAGCGGACGCAGCGCCTTGGAGGCCATGCGCCAGGAGGTGGCCATGACCGACAGCTCCCCGCGACGGGAGCTGATGACCCGGCCCTCGACGAAGACGTGGTCGCCCAGGTCTACCCACGCCTTCCAGCGGTCCAGGGCCTCCTGCCCGACCTCCGCGAGGGACAGCATGGCCTGCAGGCGGGTGCCGTCCCCGGACTGCAGCGAGGCGAAGCAGAGCTTGCCGGTGTTGCGGACGAACATCACCCGGCCGGCGACGCCGACGACGTCGTCAGTCTCCTCGCCGGTCTCCAGGTGCGCCCAGCCCTCCCGCACCTGGGCCAGGGTGTGAGTGACCGGCACCTCGACGGGATAGGGCTCGACGCCGGCGTCGAGCATGGCCTGACGCTTGCCCTGCCGGACCGCGATCTGCTCGGGCAGGTCGGTCTCGGGCACGCTCGGTCGGGTCGGCTCGCTCACCCTCCCAGGGTAGTCGGCACCGGGAGCACCCCCGGCATCGCGTCGGGCCGGGCGCCGGTCGCCGGACCCGCTCAGACGGGGAGGGTGGGGGCGGTGCGTGACCGTTCCAGGTCCAGCAGGGCCTGCTTGCGCTCCACGCCACCGCCGTAGCCGGTGATGGACCCGTCCGACCCCACGACCCGGTGGCAGGGCACGACGATCGAGAGCGGGTTGCGGCCGTTGGCGAGCCCGACGGCGCGGGACGCGCCGGGGCTGCCGAGGGCCCGGGCGAGCTCGCCGTAGGACCAGGTCCGGCCGTAGGGGATGGCGCGCAGCTGGGCCCAGACCCGTTGCTGGAAGTCGGTCCCCGGGGCGGCCGTCGGCAGGTCGAACCCGGTGCGCCCGCCCGCGAAGTACTCCTGCAGCTGTCGGGCGGTCTCGCGCAGCACCGGCGGGGCCAGGGCGTCGTCGACCACCTCGCCCAGGTCCTCGGGCGCGTGCCGGTGCTCGACGAAGAAGACCCCGGTGAGGCGCTCGCCGTCGCTGCGCAGGCGCAGGGGGCCGACCGGCGAGTCGGTCGTGAGGTGGACGGTCATGGGGTCTCCTTGCGGGCCGGAGGTATGCCGTCGCCCCGGCGGGGCGACGGTGCGGGGGTGGCGGGCAGCCGTGCCGCCGCGTGGTCGGACGCGGCCCACAGCACCGCGGTCGCGTAGCTGCGCCAGGGGCGCCAGGACTCGGCGGCGGCCAGCAGACCCGCACCGGCCGGCACCCCCGCCGCGGCGGCCGTGACCTTGACGCCCAGGTCGGTCGCCGGGAAGGCGTCGGGGTCACCGAGGCCGCGCAGCAGGACCATCTCCGCCGTCCACGGGCCGACGCCGGGCAGCGCGAGCAGCGCCTCGCGCGCCTCCTGCCGGTCGGCCCCCGGACCGAGCCGCAGGTCCCCCTCGGCGAGCGCCCGGGCGACGGTCCGCAGGGTGCGCTGGCGGGAGGCCGGCATCGCGGGCAGCTGCTCGGCCGCCGCCTGCGCGACGGCCTCCGCCGTGGGGAACAGGTGGGTGACCGCCCCGGTCATCGGCTCCGGCAGCGGCTCGCCGAGCGCCTGGACGAGGCGTGCCGTGTGGGTGCCGGCGGCGGCGGTGGAGACCTGCTGGCTCAGGACCACCCGCAGGGCCAGCTCCGCGGGGTCCACGGTCCCCGGGAGCCGGACGCCCGGGTGCGCGCGCACGAGCGGGCCCAGCCTCGGGTCGGCCCCGAGGTGCTCGTCGACGGCGACCGGGTCGGCGTCCAGGTCCAGGAGCCGACGGCAGCGGCCGATGGCGGTCGCCAGGTCGGCGACATCGGTGAGCCGGAGGGTGACCCCCACGTGCCGCTCTCCCTCCGCACCCGGCCGCAGCACGAGCAGCGCCGGGCCTCCCGGCAGGCGCACGGAGCGGGTCAACGCCCCGTCGGACCACGCCTCCGGACCCCGGACCGAGGTCGCCACGAGGTGGCCGAAGAGGCTGGGCACGTGCAGCGGCGGCCGGAACGGCAGCCGCAGGCCGATGCTGACCGGGGCAGGTCCTCGTGGGCCGTCGCCCGGGGCCGACCCGCCGGCACGACGCCGCGCGGCGGCGCGCAGCTCGGAGGGCGCGGCGGCATACACCTCACGCACGGTGGCGTTGAAGGAGCGGGTGCTGGAGAAGCCGGCGGCGTGGGCGACCTCGACCATCGGCAGCGTCGTCCCCTCGACGAGCAGCCGTGCGGCCTGGGCGCGCTGGGCCCGGGCGAGGGCGAGCGGTCCCGCCCCGAGCTCGGCGCGGACGAGCCGCTCGAGCTGGCGCACGGAGTAGCCGAGCCGGGCCGCCAGTCCGGAGACACCCTCCCGGTCCACCACCCCGTCGGCCACGAGCCGCACCGCGCGGGCCACGACATCGCCCCGCACGTGCCACTGCGGGGACCCCGGCGTGGCGTCGGGGAGGCAGCGCTTGCACGCCCGGAACCCGGCACCCTGGGCGGCGGCGGCGCTGGGGTAGAAGCGCATGTTGCGCACCTGCGGCGTGATGGCCGGGCAGCTGGGGCGGCAGTAGATCCTCGTGCTCAGCACCCCGGTGACGAACCAGCCGTCGAACCGCGGGTCCCTGCTGCGCACGACCGCGGAGCAGCGGTCGTGGTCGAGGTGGAAGGGGGTGGGGCGCACCCCTCCATGGTGCGGCACCCCGACCGGTGGGTCTAGCAGGAAAACGACATCACGGCACGGGTTCGCCGTCGGCCACCTTCTGCCGCACCCGACGCCGCTCGGCCATCACCCCGATCTCGAAGGTCGTGGTGACGACGAGGGTGAGCCCGACGAGGGGCAGGACGAAGATCACCATGACGACCTCGAAGCCCTGCAGGGCCTCGTGCCGGGTCGCGTTGAGCACGACGAAGGCGGTGTAGGCGGCGTAGAGCAGCACGAAGAGCCCGCCCTCCCAGCGGGCGACCGTGAAGCCGGTGAAGACGACCGGCGCGAGCGCCACCGCGGCGGCGACCATGAGCGGGATGTCGAAGGCGATCGCCGGGAAGGGCACCGGCAGCCCGCCGGAGGAGATGATGGCCGGCACCCCGAGCACCAGCCCGATGTTGGCGATGCAGCTGCCGACGACATTGCCGACCGCGAGGTCCCGCTCCCCGCGGACCGCGGCGATCACCGAGGCCGCCAGCTCGGGCAGCGAGGTGCCCACGGCGACCACGGTCAGCCCGACGACGAGGCCGCTGACCCCGAGCGCCTCGGCGATGTTCACCGCGCCCGCGACCAGGAGGTTGGCACCGAGCACGAGCAGCGCCACACCTCCGAGCACGAGGCCGAGGGCCGGCAGGACCGCCATCGGCTCCCCCTCACGCTTCGCCGGAGCCCGGCGCTTGCGCAGCTCCCGGCGCTGCGTGCGCCGGCTGACGACGACGGTGAGCACGGTGTGGGCGACCATCACCGCCAGCAGGAGCAGGCCCTCGAGGGTCGAGATCACCCCGTCGAGGGCGACCAGCAGCAGCGCCACCGACAGGCCGACCATGACCGGCACGTCGATCTTGACCAGCTGCTCGCGCACCGCGAGGGGCAGCACGAGTGCCGCGATCCCCAGGATGAGCAGGATGTTCGCGATGTTCGACCCCACGACATTGCCGACCGCGAGCTCGGGCTGCCCGTCGAGGACCGCACCGACGGTGACCGCGAACTCCGGCGCCGACGTCGAGACGGACACGACGGTCAGGCCCACCACGAGGGGGCTCAGACCGAGGCGGGTGGCGAGGTTGGAGGCGCCGCGCACGAGGAACTCGCCGCCCACCACGAGCAGGACGAGGCCACCCAGGATGCGGGCGATGTCGAGAAGGTCCACGATGCGGCACCCTAGTGGGATGAGCGCCCCCGCACCTCCCGACGGGACGAGGGACTGGGAGCCGGCGTGGCACGAGGCGCTCTACGGCCCGGGCGGGTTCTACCGCGCGGACGCCCCCGCCGCCCACTTCGCGACCTCGGCCCAGGGCATCCCCGGGGGTGGGGACCTGCTGGCCGCGGCGGTCGTGGCCCTCGCGCGCCAGCACGGCTGCCGGCGCGTCGTCGATGTCGGGTGCGGTCGCGGTGAGCTGCTGACCCGGGTGCGGCGGCTCGACGCGTCGCTGCACCTGACCGGGGTCGACGTCGTCCCGCGACCTGCGGGGCTCGACGTCGACGGGTGGCTGGTGTCCCCCGGCGGCGCCGCGCTTCCCGACGGGCTGCGCGACCTGGACGCGACGCTGGTCCTCGCGCACGAGTGGCTCGACGTCGTCCCGTGCCCGGTCGTGGCCCGCGACGAGACCGGGGTATGGCGCTCGCTCGCCGTCGCCCCGGACGGCACCGAGACCCTGGGCCCGGTGCTGGGCGGGGACGACCTCGCCTGGGTCCTTCGGTGGCTCGACGACGGGCGACGGCTCGACGACGGGGAGGACCCGCCGGACGGGGGCGCGACGCCGGTCCGGCGCGGCGAGGTGGGCCGGTCCCGGGAGACCGCGCTGGCCGAGCTCGTGGGCCGGGTCGGCAGCGGCCTGGTGGTGGTGGTCGACTACGGCCACACGGCGGACGATCGGCCGGTCCACGGCAGTCTCACCGGCTTCCGCGGCGGGCGTGAGGTCCACCCGGTGCCGGACGGCAGCTGCGACCTGACGGCCCACCTCGCCGTCGACGCCCTCCGCGCCTCGCTGCCCCCACCGACCTCCCCCCGCGCCGGACGCGCGGTGCACCCGCCCGCGCCGCGGCTGGTCCGCCAGGGCGACCTCCTGCGCGGCCTGCTCGGCGACCCCGGGACCCCGGTGCCGCACGCGCTGTCCCGGACCGACCCCCGGGCCTACCTCGTCGGGCTCGCCCGTCGCGCGGCCCTCACCACGCTCACCACGGGCACCCTGGGCGAGTTCTGGTGGCTGCTCGTGCCGGTCGGGGCGCACCACGGCGACGACCTGCACCCGGGCATAGGGTGAGGGCGTGAGCACCCGAGACGTGGACGTGACCCTGGGCGCCACCGGCGTGGGCGGGCTCACGACCACCGAGATGGTGCTCAACATCGGCCCGCAGCACCCGGCGACCCACGGCGTCCTCCGGCTGCGCATCACCGCCGACGGCGAGCGCATCACCGCCGCCGAGCCGGTCATCGGCTACATGCACCGGGGTGCGGAGAAGCTCTTCGAGGTCCGCGACTACCGCCAGATCATGGTGCTCGCCAACCGCCACGACTGGCTCTCGGCCTTCAACAACGAGGTGGGCGTCGCCCTCACCGTCGAGCACCTGCTCGGCATGGACGTGCCCGAGCGGGCCACCTGGACGCGCACCCTGCTCAGCGAGCTCGGCCGGGTGCTCAACCACCTGATGTTCCTCGGGTCCTACCCGCACGAGCTCGGCGCCATCACCCCGATGTTCTACTCCTTCCGCGAGCGGGAGGAGATCCAGGCCGTGATGGAGGAGTTCTCCGGCGGCCGGATGCACTTCATGGCCACCCGGGTCGGCGGGCTGCTGCACGACCTCCCGCCGGGCTGGCTGGACCGGGTCGACGCCGCGGTCGCGACGGTCCGCGGCCGGATGCCGGACCTCACCGGTCTGGTGCTCGGCAACGAGATCCTGCAGGCACGCACCCGCGGGGTCGGGGTGCTCGACCTCGAGACGGTGCTGGGGTACGGCGTGTCCGGCCCGATCGCGCGCGCCTCGGGGCTGGACGTGGACCTGCGGCGCGACGAGCCCTACCTCGCCTACGCCGAGCTCTTCGGCGGGGGCGGTCCCGGGCGGGTGGTGACCCGCGAGGCCGGCGACTGCTACGCCCGGCTCGAGGTGCTGGCCGAGCAGATCGAGGTCAGCCTCGACCTGGTCGAGGCGTGCACGGCCCGCCTGCGCGAGCTGGGCGAGGGCCCGGTGAGCAGCAGGCTGCCGAAGAAGCTCAAGGTGCCGGCCGGGGAGCACTGGTTCGCGGCGGAGAACCCGCTGGGCTTCAACGGCTACTACCTCGTCAGCCGCGGCGACACCGTGCCGCACCGGCTCAAGCTGCGCTCGGCGTCCTTCAACAACGTGCAGGTGCTGAGCGAGATGCTGCCCGGCACGGTCGTCGCCGACATGGTGGCGATCCTCGGGTCGATGTTCTTCGTCGTCGGGGACATCGACAAGTAGTTCTGGACCTGGCCTTCTGGGGCCCGCTCCCCAGAAGGCTATGTCCAGAAGCGTGGGGGCCGCTCAGCCGTAGGCGAGGTCGCCGTCGCTCACGCCGTCGTCGTCATCGTCGTCGTGCTCGGTCGGGGGGATGCGGCACCACGCCTGGCCGAGGTAGCCCGCCGCGGACAGCCCCAGCGCCACCGCAGCGTGCACGAACCCCCACACCAGCTGCACGCGCTCGCTCGGGACGTCGACGTTGGGCAGGTGGACCAGGGCGTTCGCGGCATACCACCCGAGCAGCGCCGCGCCGCCCAGCGCGGCGGCCTGCGCCCCCACGAGGGTGCCGCGCCCGCGCTGCGGGGAGGGCCGCACGCTGCCACGCCCCAGGAGGTAGCGCCGGATCTGCCAGCACATGACCAGCACGAGCAGCGCCACGGCGACCAGCGGGACCAGGCCGATCCAGGAGATCGCCGGGTAGCCGCCACCGAGCGAGCGCACCACCTGCAGCAGCAGCCAGCTGGCCATGCCGGTGAGCACGGCGAGGACCGCGCCGGTGCCCACCCGGACCCCGTCCCGCGCGCTCACCGGGCCTCCTCGACCGGTGCCACGGCCTGCCCGGCCAGATCGGGGATGAGGTCGCGCACCGCCACCGCCCGGTCGCCGACGCGCAGGGTCGCCGCCGGGTCGACGTCGTCCCAGGGCACGAGCACGAAGGCGCGCTCCCGGGCGCGCGGGTGCGGCAGCAGGAGGTCGGCCTCGTCGCTGCGCACGTCGGCGTCGCCCGCGGGGTCGCCGTACTGCACCAGGTCGAGGTCCAGGGTCCGGGCGCCCCACCGCACATCGCGGGTGCGGCCCAGGTCGGCCTCGACCCGGTGCAGCGAGGCGAGCAGGGACCCGGGGGCCAGGCTGGTGCGCGCCACCGCGACGGCGTTGACGTAGTCCGGCTGCCCGGCGACGGCCTCCCCACCCACCGGGGCGGTCCGGAAGGAGCGCGACACCCGGACCCGGTGCAGGCCGCGCAGCCGACGCAGCCGGCGCACCGCCCGGGCCACCGTCGCCGTCGGCTCGGTCCCGTCCGGACCGGGGAGGTTGGCGCCCAGCGCGATGACCACGGGCACGTCCCGCCGCCGGCGCACCACGACGGCGACGTCGTCGAAGGGCACCCCCACGGGCGCCTGCGGCTTGTGCACGGTGACCTCGACCGCCTCGACGAGGGGGTGCGTCAGGACGCGTGCGGCGATCTCCTCGGCGACGGTCTCGACGAGGTCGCGCGGCTCACCCTCGACGACTGCCACGACGTCGGCGGCGACCGCGCCGTAGTCCACCGTCCGGGACAGGTCGTCGCTGGCGCCCGCGCCGGCGAGGTCGACCTCGAGGGTCACGTCGACGACGAAGTCCTGCCCGTCGCGGCGCTCGTGCGCGAAGACCCCGTGGTGCCCGCGGGCGCGGACCCCGGTGAGCCGGATGAGGTCACCGCGCACCGTCGGCCCCCTGCGTCAGCTCCCACACCGCGAGGGCGTCGCGGGTCGGGCCCACCTCGTGCACCCGCACCGCCCAGGCGCCCGCCTGCGCGGCGAGCAGGCTCGTGGCGGCCGTCGCGACGTCACGCTCCTGGGGTGCGCTGGGCTCGTCGGGCACGGGCGCGCCCGGGCGCGCGGGCAGCCGGCCGAGGAAGCGCTTGCGCGAGGCACCGACGAGCACCGGCAGCCCGAGGGCGACCACCCGGTCCAGGCCGGCCAGCAGCGTCCAGTTGTGGCCCGCGTCCTTGGAGAAGCCGAAGCCCGGGTCCAGCACCAGCTGCTCCTCCCGCACGCCCTGCGCGACCAGCGCGTCCACCCGGTCGGAGAGCTCGGCGCAGACCTCGCCCACGACGTCGTCGTAGTGGTGGGTGGCGCCCGGGTCGCTCAGCAGACCGCGCCAGTGCATGACGACGTAGCGGGCGCCGGTCTGCGCGACCATCGGCCCCATCTCGGGGTCGCCCAGCCCGCCGGACACGTCGTTGACCAGGACCGCCCCCGCCTCCAGGGCCGCCTGCGCCACGGACGCGCGCATGGTGTCGACGGACACGGCATACCCCTGCTGCGCGAGCGCGGAGACGACCGGGAGGACGCGCTCGCGCTCCTGCGCCTCCGGGGGGCGGCTGCTGCCGGGCCGCGTGGACTCGCCACCGACGTCGACGATCTCGGCGCCCGCCGCCACGAGCTGGCGTCCGCGGGCGACCGCCGCCTCGGGGTCGACGAAGAGGCCGCCGTCGCTGAAGGAGTCGGGGGTGACGTTGACCACGCCCATGACGGCGGTATGCCGGTGTCCCACGACGCCCTCAGCGCCCGGTGATGAGGCTCATCGCCTCGGCGCGCGTCGCCGGGTTGCGCAGCTGGCCGCGGACGGTGGACGTCACGGTGCGGGCCCCGGGGCGGCGGACGCCGCGCATGGACATGCACAGGTGCTCGGCCTCGACCACGACGAGGACCCCGCGGGGGGCGAGGTGTTCCACGAGGGCGTCGGCGACCTGGGTGGTCAGGCGCTCCTGGACCTGCGGGCGGCGCGCGTAGACGTCGACGAGCCGGGCCAGCTTGGACAGCCCGACGACCCGCCCGTCGCGCCCGGGGATGTAGGCGACGTGCGCCGACCCGTGGAAGGGCACGAGGTGGTGCTCGCACACGCTGTAGAGCTCGATGTCCTTGACGAGGATCATCTCGTCGTGGTCGACGTCGAAGGTGGTGCCGAGGACCTCGCGGGGGTCCTGCCGCAGGCCGCCGAAGATCTCGGCGTAGGAGCGGGCCACCCGGCCCGGGGTGCCCCGCAGCCCGTCGCGGTCCGGGTCCTCGCCGACCGCGAGGAGGATCTCGCGGACCGCGGCCTCGATCCTGGCCTGGTCCACCGGCCGGGGCGCGGGCGGTTCGCCCGCCCCTGCCTCAGGCGTGGCCGGGGTCGACATGGCCACCCTCGGGCACCTGGACCACCTCGGACGGGGGGTTCTCCTCCCCGGTCTCGGTCAGCGGGTGGTGGCCGTTGGCCATGGCCCGCCGCTCCGCGTCGGTGAGCACCGGGCCCGCCTCGTGGATCGTGCGGGCGTCCGAGGAGAGCCACACGGGGCGCACCGGACGCCTCCGGATGTCGGTGAAGATCTCGGCGATCGCGTCGGCGTTCAGCGTCTCCTTCTCCAGCAGCTCCAGCACGAGGGCGTCGAGGATGTCGCGGTTGTCGTTGAGCGCGTGCCAGGCCTCGTCGTGCGCGGCCTCGATGAGCCGGCGCACCTCCTGGTCGACGACGCCGGCGAGGTTCTCGGAGTAGTCGCGCTCGTGGCCCATGTCGCGACCGAGGAAGACCTCGCCCCCGGCCGAGCCGAGCTTGACCGCACCGATCCGCTCGGACATCCCGAACTGCGTGACCATCTTGCGCGCGAGGCCGGTCGCCTTCTCGATGTCGTTGGCGGCACCAGTGGTGGGGTCGTGGAAGACCAGCTCCTCGGCCACCCGCCCGCCGAGGGCGTAGGCGAGCTGGTCCAGCAGCTCGTTGCGGGTGGTGGAGTACTTGTCGTCGACGGGCAGCACCATGGTGTAGCCGAGCGCCCGGCCGCGGGGCAGGATCGTCACCTTGCTCACCGGGTCGGTGTGGTTCATCGCCGCGGCGACGAGGGCGTGGCCGCCCTCGTGGTAGGCGGTGATCTTCTTCTCCTTCGCGCTCATGACCCGGGTCCGCTTCTGCGGGCCGGCCATGACGCGGTCGATCGCCTCGTCGAGGTCGGCGTCGGTGATGACCTGCTCGTTCTTGCGGGCGGTGAGCAGGGCGGCCTCGTTGAGCACGTTGGCCAGGTCGGCGCCGGAGAAGCCCGGCGTGCGCCGCGCGATCGCCATGAGGTCCACGTCGGCCAGCGGCTTGCCCTTGCCGTGCACCTGCAGGATGTGCAGGCGACCGAGCATGTCGGGCGCCTCGACCGCGATCTGCCGGTCGAAGCGGCCCGGGCGCAGGAGGGCCGGGTCGAGGATGTCGGGCCGGTTGGTGGCGGCGATGAGGATGATGTTGGTCTTGACGTCGAAGCCGTCCATCTCGACGAGCAGCTGGTTGAGCGTCTGCTCCCGCTCGTCGTGACCGCCGCCCATGCCGGCGCCGCGGTGGCGGCCGACGGCGTCGATCTCGTCGACGAAGATGATCGCCGGGGCGTTCTCCTTGGCCTGCTCGAAGAGGTCGCGGACGCGGGAGGCACCCACGCCGACGAACATCTCGACGAAGTCTGAGCCGGAGATGGAGTAGAACGGCACCCCGGCCTCGCCGGCGACGGCCCGGGCGAGGAGGGTCTTGCCGGTCCCGGGCGGGCCGTAGAGCAGCACGCCCTTGGGGATCTTGGCGCCCACCTCCAGGAACTTGCGCGGCTCGGAGAGGAACTCCTTGATCTCGTGCAGCTCCTCCACGGCCTCGTCCGAGCCGGCCACGTCGGCGAAGGTGACCTTGGGCATGTCCTTCGTCGCGAGCTTGGCCTTGGACTTGCCGAACTGCATGACCCCGCGTCCGCCGCCCTGCATCCGGGTCATCAGCCACAGGAAGAGCGCGAGGATGAGCAGCAGCGGCAGGAAGTTGACCAGGATGGAGACGAAGACGTTCTGACGGGCCGGGTCGTCGGTCCACCGCTCGGTGGGCGGGTTGGCGTCGAGCGCCTCGATGACCTGCGGGCCGCGCGCGTCCACGTAGAACGCCTGCACCTGGTCGGTCTCCCGGACGTCGTCGCTGGAGAAGGTCTCGCCCTCGCGCAGGGTGAGGTCGATGCGGTCCGGCGTCACGACGGCCTCGGCGACCTGGCCGTCCTCGATCAGCTGCAGCGCGTCGGCGGTGTCGATCCTGCTGTAGGGGCTCTGCGACAGCAGCGAGTACCACAGGATGCCCAGACCGAGGAAGAGGAAGACCCACATCCACGGGCTGGGCTTGGGCCGCTTGCTGGGCCTGTTGGTCGGGGCAGTGCTCATATCAGTGACGTTCGGGGACCCACGGGAGCCCCCGGTCCTCCTGGTCGGTGGTCCGGCAGTGATTCTTCTGCCCGTCAACGCGCGGCAGATGGACAGTGTTCCACCTCACCCGGGGGCTCCGCCCCCGGGCACCCCCGCTGGGGCTGCGCCCCAGACCCCACCTCACCCAGGGGCTCCGCCCGACACCCCGCGCCGCACCCCGGCTACGGTGACGGGTATGACGCCGCTCGGCCTGATCTTCCCGCCCGACCAGCCCCCGGAGCGGTTGCGGGAGGTGGCCCGGGCGGCGGAGGCGGCCGGGCTCGACGAGCTGTGGCTGTGGGAGGACTGCTTCAAGGAGAGCGGGGTCGCGCCGGCGGCCGCCGCCCTCGCCTGGACCTCGAGCCTGCGGGTGGGGATCGCCCTCATGCCGGTGCCGCTGCGCAACGTCGCGCTGACCGCGATGGAGATCGCGACACTGGCCCGGCTCTTCCCCGGGCGCTTCCTCCCGGCGGTCGGTCACGGGGTGCAGAGCTGGATGGGCCAGACCGGGACCCGCGTCGCCTCACCGATGACGCTGCTGCGCGAGCAGGTCGAGGCGCTGCAGGCCCTCCTGCACGGCGAGCGGGTGTCGACGCAGGGGCGCTACGTCACGCTCGACGAGGTGGCCCTGGACTGGCCGCCCCGGCAGGTGCCGCCTCTGCTCGTCGGGGCGCAGGGACCCCGGACCCTGGCCCTGGCCGGCGAGCTCGGCGACGGGGTGGTCGTCGACGTGGCCGAGCACCTCCCGGGGGCCGTGGCCGCCGTGCGCGAGGCCCGGGCCGGTGCGGGCCGGGAGGGGGAGCCCGACGTGCTCGTCTTCCAGACCGTGGCCGTCGGGACCCCGGCCGAGGAGATCGTCGAGCAGGTGCGCGCCCGCGCCGCCGAGGGCGCGCGGCGGGTGGCCGTCACCGTGGTGACCGGGCCGGGAGGCCCCCCGGAGCCCGGCCCCGCGCTGCTCGACGCGGTCCCGACGCTGGGCCGCGTCCGGGAGCTGCTCACGGGGACCGACGCGACCTAGCGGTCCGCCGGCCGGGCCGGCCGCCCACCGGCTCACGACCCGGGTGCGCGCCTCAGCTGTAGACGTGCGGCGCCAGGGTGCCGATGACGCGCAGGTTGCGGTACTTCTCCGCGTAGTCCAGGCCGTAGCCCACGACGAAGGCGTCCGGGATGTCGAAGCCGACGTAGCGCGTGTCGATCTCCACCTTGGCGGCCTCCGGCTTGCGGAGCAGGGTGCAGATCTCCAGGCTCGCCGGGCCCCGCGAGCGCAGGTTGGCGCTGATCCAGGAGAGGGTGAGGCCGGAGTCGATGATGTCCTCGACGATGAGGACGTGCCGCCCGGTGATGTCGGTGTCGAGGTCCTTGAGGATCCGCACGACCCCGCTGCTCTTGGTGCCGGAGCCGTAGCTGGAGACGGCCATCCAGTCCATCTCCGCCGAGCCGGGCAGCGCCCGCATGAAGTCGGCCATGACCATGATCGCGCCCTTGAGCACGCCCACGAGGAGCACGTCCTTGTCGTGGTAGTCCGCCCACACCTCCTCGGCCAGCACGGTGAGGCGGCCCTGGATCTGCTCCTCGGTGTACATCACCTCGGCGAGGTCCTCACCCATGTCCTGTGCGTCCACGCAGCCTGCTCCTTCGTCGTCCGGCGCTGAGGACCCGGGCGGTCACGCGCCCGCGTCGAGGACCATCCAACTATGCCTCACCCCGCACCTGCACCCCCTCCCCCGTCCGGGCGGCCCGGACCCCGCCGGGCAGGGGCAGCGGGCCCTGACCGCGCCAGGCCGTGACGAGGGCGTCGACGGACCGCAGGTGCTCGCCGGTGAGGTCGGTGCCGGGGCTGCCCTGCTCGAGCGCCAGCCGCCGCCACAGCCGGGTGCGGACCGCCCGCGGCAGCGCCGTGAGGGCCGGGACCGCCCAGGGCTGCTCGCCCAGGTCGAGGTATGCCGCGTCCGCCAGGGCGTCCAGCGCGTCGGCGTCGTCGCGCAGCAGGTCGGCGCTGCGCGCCAGGTTGCCGGTCAGGCCGGGACCGAGGTCGCCCTCGAGCAGGGCGAGCGCCTGCCGGGCCCGGACCCTCGCGTAGCGACGGTCCTCGTTGTGCGGGTCGCGGAAGGGCGCCAGGCCCAGCTCCGCGCAGACGTCCGAGGTCTGCTGCCGGGTGAGGGCGAGCAGGGGCCGGCCCAGCAGCCGACCCTCGCCCAGGGGCCGACGGGCGGGCATGCCGGCCAGCGACCGGGTGCCGGACCCCCGGGCGAGGCCGAGCAGGACCTGCTCGGCCTGGTCGTCACGGGTGTGGCCCAGCAGCACCGCCGCGGCGCCGAGGCGGCGCGCGGTGTCCTGCAGCGCGGCATACCTCGCGGCCCGCGCGTCCGCCTCCGGGCCGGCGCCCGAGGCGGGGACGGCCACCTGCACCACCTCGACCGGCGAGCCGCCGGGGAGCAGCGCACGGCAGCGGTCCGCGGCTCCCGGGCCGCGTCCGCCGACCCGGGCTGCAGCCCGTGGTCCACGGTGACGGCGGCGACGGCATACCCCTCGCGCGGGGCGACGAAGCCGACCGCCGCCGCCAGGGCCAGCGAGTCGGCCCCGCCGGAGCACGCGACGAGCACCAGCGCGCCGTCCGCCAGGTCGCTGCCGCCCAGCCACCGGCGCACCGCGACGCGCGCGGCCGCCAGCGCCGGGGGCGGTCCGGGCACCGGCTCAGCCGTGCACGCGGGCGACCCAGGCCTGCGGGTCGGCGATCTCGGTCGGGCGGGGCAGCGTCTCCGCCGAGGTCCACACGCGGTTGAACCCCTCGACGCCCACCTGGTCCTGGACGGCGCGGACGAAGATCGCCCCGTCCTGGTACTGCCGCATCTTGGCCTCCATGCCGAGCAGCCGGCGCAGCAGCTTGTCGACGTTGCCGGCCCCCTTGCGCCGCTGGGTGAACCTGCGGCGGATCTGCGCGACCGTGGGGATGACGCTCGGCCCGACCTCGTCCATGACGACGTCGGCGTGGCCCTCGAGCAGGGACATGACAGCGGTGACCTCGGCGAGCTTCTCCCGCTGCTCCGGGGTGGCGACGACCTGCGTGATGTCCTCCTCGCCGCGGAGGACGCCGGGCAGGGCGCCGGCGATCTCCCGGAGCCGCTGACCGAGGTCCTCCGGCTCGGGCATGATCCGGGTGCCCATGCTGCGGGCGCGCTCGACGAGGTGCTCGCGCAGCCACGGCACCGCGGTGAACTGCACCCGGTGGGTCTCCTCGTGCATGGCGACCCAGAGGCGGAAGTCCCCGGGGTCGACCTCGAGCTCGCGCTCGGCCGCGAGGATGTTGGGGGCGACGAACATCAGCGAGGGCGTGCCCTGCGGCGCGAGGTCGTACTGCCCCAGCACCTTGGTCGAGATCCAGGAGAGCAGGCCGGCGACCTCGGTCCCGGTGACCTTGGCGGAGATGGCCTGGGAGGTGGCCCCCAGGTCCGGCAGCTCCCGGCCCGAGCGCTGCGCCCGGGCGCGGTCGGCGGCGCGCTTCTTGCGCACGACCTCGTCGAGGACGGGCGCGAGCATGGCGTCCATCGAGGCGCAGTTGGCGCGGATCCATCCCGCCCGGTCGACGACGAGCGCGTCCGGGGTGCCGGGAGGGGTGGACATCCGGGCGGTGGTGGCGACCGGGTCCACGGCCCGCGCCGCGGCGGAGCGCAGGTCCGCCACCAGTTCGGTGATCTCGCGCCGGCTCGCCCTCGGTCCGGGCGGCGCCAGCCGCGCGGCGGCCGCCGCGGCGAAGTCCCAGTCCACGAGGGCGCTGCCCCGCACGTCGTCGTCGAAGGGCGCGTCGTCGGTGGTGGCGGGATGGTCACTCATGCGGTGACGGTATGCGCTCGCCCGCCCCCGCGGCGACCCGGGACGCTCAGCAGCCGCACCGGGCGAGGTCGGCGACCACCTCGTCGAGCACCGAGGCCGCCTCGATCGCGGCCGCGCCCTGGTCGATGTCGTCCGCGGTCAGGGCGTAGACCAGCAGCCGCCCGTCGCGCGTCACGACCGTGCCCGCGAGCGAGCTGACCCCGGGCAGGGTGCCGGTCTTGGCGCGGGCGTTGCCGACCGCCGGGTCGTGGACGTCGAGGTGGAACCGGGTGGCGAGGGTGCCGGTGTACCCGGCGATCGGCAGGCCGCCCGCGGCGAGCACCTCCTGGAGCCGGGGGTGGGAGCCGTCGGCCCCGGCCACGAGGACGTCGGCGACGGCGGCGACCGGGATGAGCGTGCCGTCGGACAGCCCGCTGGCGTCCGTGATGCGCACGCCGGTCATGTCCAGCCCGTAGTCCTCGACCATGGTCCGGCGGATCCAGGCGGTGACCGACTCCTGGTCGGCCGCCTCGCCGTCGGCCACCGCGGCCTGCCGGGCCAGCTGCTCGACCATGGCGTTGTCGCTGGTCGCCAGCGCCAGGGCCAGCACGTCGCGGGCCGCTGCGGACTCCACGGCGGCGAGCTCGCGGGCGTCGTCCGCCACCTGCACCTCCGCCGCGCGGGCGTCGTCGTCCCCGGCGCCCTCGACGTCGACGCCCTCCTCCGCGAGCGCCTCCCGGAACACCCTGGCCACCTGCTGCTCGGGCGCGCGGGGCGAGGGGTTGAAGGGTCGGGCGCGGTCCACCGAGCGGCCGATCTGGACGATGCGGCCGGCGTAGCCCTCGTCGAGCCAGCGGTCGATCCAGGTGGGGATGGCGTGCGGGCCCTCGACGTAGGTCAGGTCCAGGCTCACCCGCACCGGTCCCTCCGGGGCCTCACCGGACCCCTGCTCGGACCCGAGCGAGGCCGCGGTCTGCGCGGCCAGGTCGGCGATCCCGGCGTGCCCGGCGACGGCCTCGGGGTCGCCGTCCCCGTCGGCGAGCAGCATGTCCCCGCCCGCGACGAGGACCACCTCACCCGGGTCGGCGCCCGCGACCACCCGCGTCGTGAAGGTGTGGTCGCCCTCCAGTCCGGTGACGACGGCGGCCGCGGCGAGCAGTTTGGTCGTCGAGGCGGGGGTGACCAGCCGGGAGGAGTAGCGGTCGCCCAGGGGCTCACCGGTGAGGGCGTCGCGGATGGCGACGGCGCGACGGTTGGTCCCGCCCAGCCAGGTGCTGGCCAGCTCGTCGCTGATCTGACCCGACACGGCGCCGCGGTCGGGCACCGGGGCGGCGGTGACGGGCCGCAGGGGCGCTGCGGCGGGGGTGATCCGGGGGCGCACCTCGCCCGGGGACGGTGAGGCGCCCGCGGTGGTGGTCGCGCCGTCCTGCGGAGGTCCCTCGGTGGCGCCCGCCCCCTCGACCGCGGCGGCGCGCGGGTCGCCGGCACCGGGCGCGAGCGCGCCGAGGGCGACCGCGAGCGCGGTGAGCCCGGCGAGGGCATACCGTGTGCTGCGGAGGGGGGTGCTGCGCAGACCTTCCACCGACGTGCTCGACCTCCGTCGTCCGAGACCCCCGGGATGAGGGACACTGGGGGCCGAGCCTATGCCGTCCCCGAGCCAGAGAGAGCAGCAGATGCAGTTCGACGTGACGATCGAGATCCCGCAGGGCAGCCGCAACAAGTACGAGGTCGACCACGCGACCGGTCGGATCCGGCTGGACCGCATGCTCTTCACCGCGACCCGCTACCCCGCCGACTACGGCTACATCGAGGAGACGCTGGGCGAGGACGGCGACCCCCTGGACGCGCTGGTGCTCCTCGACGAGCCGACGTGGCCGGGCTGCCTGGTGCTCGTGCGGCCGATCGGCATGTTCCACATGCGCGACGAGGCCGGCGGTGACGACAAGATCATCTGCGTGCCCGCCGAGGACCCGCGCAAGATGGGCATCCAGACCCTGGACGACATCGGCACCCACACCCGGCTGGAGATCCAGCACTTCTTCGAGGTCTACAAGGACCTCGAGCCGGGGAAGTCCGTCGAGGGCGCCCACTGGGCCGGCCGCGAGGAGGCCGAGCAGTGCTACCTCGAGGCCGTGAAGCGGGCCAAGGACGAGGGCGTCTCGACCGCGCGCTGGCCCATGCCGCAGCACTGACGTCCCGGCCCGTCGCGCCCCGGGTTGGGCGCCGGGCCCCGTCGGGCGCCGTCCGCCGCCGCACCCGGCGGAACCGGAACCATCGGGCGCCCCCCGTCGTCGTAGCGGTGCACGGGGCGGACACCCGTGCCACGCGCGGTACCATGGCCCCCGCACGGGCCGACGGCCGGGCGACGACGAGGCCCGCGGGGCGACCGCGGCACACGACAGGGGATGTGGGATGACGACGGTGAACGAGACGACCGGCGAGGTCGACGAGGGCGGGCGCAAGGCGCCGTGGCTGCTCATCGGCGGGGGTGTCGTCGCCGCCGCCGCCATCGGGGGTGGCACGGCGTTCGCGCTCATGATGGGTGGTGGGGGCGACCGTCCGGACAGCGTCCTGCCCGGCGAGGTCGCGGCCTACGCCCAGGTCGACCTGGACCCCTCGGCGGGGCAGAAGGTCGCCGCGGTGCGCTTCTTCCAGGGCCTGGACTCCGAGATGGACGAGCGCCTGTCCGACGGCGAGTGGCGCGAGTGGGTCTGGGAGAAGATCGAGGAGGAGGGCGACGTCCCTGGTGACGTGTCCTTCGAGGAGGACATCGAGCCCTGGCTCGGGGACCGCGCGGGCATGGTCGTCATGGGGGCCGGCGAGGGCGAGGAGCCGGTCGTCGCCGTCGCGCTGCAGGTCAAGGACGGCGACGCCGCGATGGCCTTCCTCGACGAGCACGTCGCCGAGGACTCCGACGAGGTCGGCTACTACCTCGAGAGCGACTACGTCGTCTTCAGCGAGGCCGACACCATCGAGGCGGTCCGCTCGGCCGCCGAGGCCGGGACCCTGGCCGACAACGACGACTTCACCGCCGACATGGAGGACCTGGGTGAGCCGGGCGTCATGGCGATGTGGGCCGACCTGGCCGAGTCCGGTGACATCGACCCGGCGGCCTTCGACCCGAGCCTGGAGATGACCCAGGAGGAGCTCGGCATGGGGTCCGAGCGGCCCGAGGTCGCCGGCCGCATGGCTGCGACGGTGCGGCTCACCGCCGACGCGATCGAGCTGCACGGCATCAGCCGGGACGTCACCGGGATGGAGTCGATGCCGGCCGGCGGCAACGCCGACAGCCTCGTCACCCAGCTCCCCGCGGACACCGCCGTGGCGATGTCGCTGGAGCACGGCGACGACATGGTCCAGTCGCTGTGGGACCTCTACAGCGAGGACTACGCCGAGGAGCTGCAGCAGGCCACGGACGCCGCGGCCGAGCAGGGCTTCTCCCTCCCCGACGACCTCAAGGTGCTCCTCGGCGAGTCGATGACCCTGGCCGTGGGGCCGGGCATCGTCGACGCGGTCACGGGGATCTCGCAGACCGACCCCTCGGTCCCCGAGCTGCCCGTCGTCTACCGCGCGACGACCGACACCGCACGGGCCCAGGAGCTGCTCAACGACAACGGCATGGGCTCCGGCGTGCTCGTGGTCCGCGAGGACGACGGCACCCTCTCGCTCGGCACCGACCAGGCCTACGTCGACGCGGCCGTCGAGGGCGGCGGCGACACGCTGGGCGACAGCGAGCTCTTCACCCGGGCCGTCGCGGACGCGGGCGAGGCGCAGTCGACCTTCTTCGTCGACGTGGCGCCGTTCGAGCAGTACTACCTGCCCGAGGTCACCGACGAGAACGCCCGCACGGCGCTGGAGAAGCTCGCCGCGGTCGGCATGTCGAACGTCACCGAGGAGGGCGGAGACAGCCGCTTCACCCTGCGGATGGTCGCCGACCAGGAGTGAGCCGCAGGGTGCGGTGACCAGCAGCAGCAGGACCACCGGCCGACCCCCGGTGACGGACTCGTCGGAGCCCGTCACCGGGGGTCGCTGGTTTGGGGGGCCACGACCCCGTCGGGTATCCTCGTCGAGTTGCCCGGCGGGCGACGCGCCGCCTTAGCTCAGTCGGCCAGAGCGATTCACTCGTAATGAATAGGTCGGGGGTTCGATTCCCCCAGGCGGCTCACCGGCACCACCCACGACGCCCTCGACCCTCGGTCGGGGGCGTCGCTCGTCCGGTGGGTCCCCCCGGGCCGGGTCAGCAGGTGGTGCCGTCCTCGGGGACGGTCCCCTCGAGCAGGTAGGCGTCCACGGCGTCGTCGACGCAGTCGTTGGAGCGGCCGTACGCCGTGTGGCCGTCGCCGTCGTAGGAGAGCAGCACGCCGGAGTCCAGCGTCTCGGCGAGCCCCTCGGCCCACTCGTAGGGCGTGGCCGGGTCCCGGGTGGTGCCGATGACCAGGATGGGGTCGGCACCCTGCGCCGAGTAGTCCTCCACGGTCTCGCTCGCCTGCGCGGGCCAGTACTCGCACGCACCCTCACCGGCGAGGTAGCGGCCCCACGTCGGGGACACCTCCTCGAACTGCTGCTCGACCGCGTCCGAGTCGAGGTCCTCCCCGTCGGAGCCGGCCGGCCGGTCGAGGCAGTTCACCGCGTAGATCGCCTGCATGCCGTTGCCGTCGTAGCTGCCGTCGCTGCCCCGAGAGGCGTAGAGGTTGGCGAGGTACATGAGCAGCGTGCCGTCGCCCTGGAACGCCCGGTCGAAGGCCTGGGACAGGACCGGCCAGGCGTTCTGGTCGTACATCGCGACGATGATGCCGTACATCCCCCAGCCCTCGGTGAGCTCGCCGGCCGCGTCGTCCCCGACCGGGAGCGGCGCGGAGTCCAGCTCGTCCAGGAAGGCCGGGATCCGCGCCATGGCCGACTCGACGTCCGAACCCAGCGGACACTCCCCGCCGGCCACGCAGTCCTCGACGTAGGCGCGGGTGGCCCGCTCGAACCCCTCGGCCTGACCGAGCCCCATCTCCAGGCCGGTGAGCTCGGGGTCGATGGCGCCGTCCAGCACCAGCCGCCCCACCCGGTCCGGGAAGAGCGCGGCGTAGGTCGTGCCGAGGAAGGTGCCGTAGGACGCGCCGAAGTAGGTCAGCTCCTCGTCGCCGAGGGCCGCCCGCAGCACGTCGATGTCGCGAGCGGCCTCGACCGTCGAGACGTGCCCGATGAGGTCGGGGGCGTTGGTGCCGCAGGCCTGCGCGAAGTCCTCGACCAGCTCCTGGGACGCCTCCTCCTCGGCGGCGTCGTCCGGGGAGGGGTCCGAGGAGAGGAACTCGTCCATCTGCGCGTCGTCGAAGCAGGTGATGGGCGCCGACCGGGCGACGCCCCGCGGGTCGAAGCCCACGACGTCGTAGACCTCGCGCACCGGCGCGGAGATCGCCATACCGGCGCTCATCGCGTAGTCGACACCGGAGCCCCCCGGACCGCCCGGGTTGACCACGAGCGAGCCCTGCGCCTCACCCCCGGCCGGGCTGCGCAGCAGCGCGAGGTCGATCGTCTGCCCCTGCGGCTCGGCGTAGTCCAGCGGGACGGTGAGGGAGGCGCACTCGAAGTCGCCCTCGCACGCGCTCCACTCCAGCTCCTGGGAGTAGTAGTCCTCCAGCCCCTCCGGCGCCCCGTCGGCGACCGGGGTCGAGGTGGCTCGCGCCTCACCGCCACCGTCCTCGGCCTGCGACGAGGTCGCCCCGCCGTCCTCGGAGGACGCCGGGTCCGGCGCGTCGTCGGTGCAGGCCGACAGCAGCGCGAGCGCGCTGAGTGCGGCGACCGCCCTGGCCGTCATCGAGGTTCGCACGTGGTGTGTCCCTTCCCGTCTGGTCTCACCCCCGGGGCAAGAGCAACCCAATCATCATGGCCTCCAGGACCAGCAGCGGCGCGCCGTTGGCGACGAGGCGCCGGCGCGCGTCGCCGATCGTCTCCAGCGCCCCGAGCAGGCCCTCTGGTGTGAAGGAACGCGCGAGCCGCTCGATCTGCTCCGGCTCGCTGGCGTTGATCCGCTCCACCGACGCCCCGGTCGCCACGAGCAGGGCGTCGCGGTAGACCGAGGCGAGGTCGGTGAGCGCCGCGTCGATGCTGTCGTGCTGCTGCCGCTTGGCCTCGGCCTTGAGCCGGTCGTCCAGGCGGCGCAAGTGGGCGCGCACCGACGGCGGCTGGGTGCGGGCCGAGGCGTCCGCGCCCAGCTGCTCGAGCAGGTCGCGGCGCTGCTCCTCCGCGTGGTCCGCCGAGGTGGCCTTGGCCCCTTCGCCGGCCTCGTCGACGAGGTCCTGCGCGGCCCGGAGGGCGTCGCCCAGCGAGCCCAGCGAGAGGGGTATGCCGGTGATCTCCCGGCGGCGGGCTCGTGCGTGCTCGTCGGTCGCCAGGCGTCTGGCGATGCCGATGTGGCTCTGCGCGGCCCGCGCGGCGTAGTGCGCCATCGCCGGGTCGATGCCGTCGCGCTCGATGAGCAGGTCGGCGACCGCGCCCGCGGACGGGGTCCCGAGCCGCACGTGCCGGCAGCGCGAGCGGATGGTCACGAGGACGTCCTCCAGGGAGGGGGCGCACAGCATCCACACCGTCCGCGCCGTCGGCTCCTCCAGCGACTTGAGCAAGGTGTTGGCCGAGTAGTCGTTGAGCCGGTCGGCGTCCTCGACGACCATGACCCGCCAGCGGCCGAGGCTGGGCCGGGCCTGTGCCTCCAGCACCAGCTCGCGCGCCTCGTCGACCTTGATGAAGGTCTGCTCCGTGTCGACGATGCGCACGTCCGGGTGGCTGCCGGCCATGACCATCCGGCACGGCTGGCACCGGCCGCACCCCACCTGCTCCGGCCCGCCCGCCTGCTGCTCGCACTGGAGCGCTGCGGCGAAGGTGCGGGCGGCGACCGAGCGACCCGACCCAGGGGGGCCGGTGAAGAGCCAGGCGTGGGTCATGGACGCCGGGTCCCCGGAGGCCCGGCGCAGCGTCTGCACCACCCGCGGCTGGCCGACGAGCTGGCCGAAGACGCTCATCGCGCCCCCGTCAGCAACGGGGCCAGGCGCTCGCGCACCTGCTCGGCCAGCCGGCCGGCGTCCGCGCTCGCGTCGAGCACGAGGTAGCGCTCGGGCGCGCGGGCCGCGAGGTCGAGGAAGCCGTGACGCACCCGGTCGTGGAAGTCGTCGGTCTCGCGCTCCAGCCGGTCGTGGACCCGGCCGCGCCGCGCCCGTCCCTGCTCGGCGCTCACGTCGAGCAGGACGGTGAGGTCCGGCAGCAGGCCTCCGGTCGCCCAGAGCGAGAGCTCGCGCACCTCGTCGTGGCCCAGGGCCCTGGCCGCCCCCTGGTAGGCGACCGAGGAGTCGAGGTAGCGGTCGGTGATGACGACCTCGCCGCGCTCCAGGGCCGGCCGGACGACGGTCGCCACGTGGTGGGCCCGGTCGGCCGCGAAGATGAGCGCCTCGGCGCGCGGCGACACCGACCCGTCCTCACCGTGCAGCACCAGCTCGCGCAGGGTGCGCCCCAGCGCGGTGCCACCGGGCTCCCGGGTGTGGCGCACGGCATACCCCTGCCCCTGCAGCCACTCCCCCAGACGGGCGGACTGCGTCGACTTCCCGGCCCCGTCGCCCCCCTCGACGGCGATGAACAGACCCCGCCCACGACCGCGTCCGGTCGCGGCGGGCGGGGTCGGCTGGGTCACGTGGGCAGCCTACGGGACGGGGATGACGGGCCCGCCGCCGTCCACAGCGGCCACCCCCGACCCCGGGCGGGCGCCGGCGGTCCGGCCGCCGGCGCCTGCCCGGCTCACCCGCGGGCGGCGTTGGCGACGACCGCGTCGTGGACGTACTGCGCCAGCCCCGCCGCGATGTCCTCGTAGGTCGCGGTGAACCGGGGGTCGGTGACGTACATCTGCGCGATCGCGGCGTGCATCTGCGGCGGGCAGTCGTAGAACCAGCGGCAGATCTGCTGGCGGGCCTCCTCGGCGAGCGCCGTGCCGACCTCGGAGCCGGGAGCCTCACCGGCCTGCATCGCCGCCACGAAGCGGGCGTTGAGGTCGTCCTGCTCGTCCTTGACCTGCTGCCACTGCTCGACGGAGTAGCCCTGGGTGCGTCGGGCCGACTCCGCCCACGCGTCCGTGTCACCCCACCGCTGCTGCGCCTCGACGGCGTAGTCGTCGTCGAAGCCGTCGCCGAAGATCTGCCGGAGCTCGGCACTGCTCACCTGGTTGCCACTCATCTCGTCCTCCAGTGCTGCGTCGATCAACCGGGTCAGCTCCTTCAGCTGCCCGATGCGGTCCGTGACGCTCGCCCGCTGCCGCCGCAGGTGCGCCACGACGTCGGCGTCCTGCTGCAGCAGCTCGGCGATCTCCTCCAGGCCGAAGCCCAGCCTGCGGTAGACGACGACGTGCTGGAGCCGGGAGAGGTCGGCCGCGGTGTAGAGCCGGTAGCCGGCGTGGCTCCGATCACCCGGCACCACCAGACCGATCTCGTCGTAGTGGTGCAGCGTGCGGATGCTCACGCCGACCTCGGCGGCCACCTGGCCGACCGTCCACGTCTCCTGCGCCGTCATCTGCGTCACGTGCCCCAGCGTGCAGCCTCACCGAGCGTGAGGGTCAAGCCTCGCCGGTGGGGCCCTCGTCCGTGGCGGTCATGGTGCCGCGCCCGCGCAGCGACTCGAAGATGAGGCTGGTCTCGGCGTGGAGGACACCGGGGCGGTTGGTGAGGTGGTCGAGGACGAAGTCGCGCAGCGCGTCGGCGCTCGGGACTGCCACGTGGACGTAGTAGTCGATGGCCCCGGAGACGTGGAAGGCCCCCAGCACCCCCGGCAGCTGCGGCACCTCGCGGGTGAACTCCTCGAAGTTCGCGCGCCGGTGCCCGCCGAAGCGGATGGCGATCATGGCCTCGACCGGTCTGCCCACCGCCACCGGGTCGATGTCGGCATGGATGCCCCGCACGACGCCGCGCTCGCGCAGCGACCGCACCCGGACCAGGCAGGTGGACTCGGCGACGCCGACCTCGCGGGCCAGCATCGCGTTGGACATCCGCCCGTCCAGCTCGAGCAGGCGCACGAGCGCCTGGTCGGTGTCGTCGAGCGGCTTGTCGTCACGAGGATTCTTCGGCACGAGGTCAGGGTATGCCGTCCGCCGCGCAGACCGCGGCAGCCCGACCGGGCGGGGGCTCGGTCGGGCTGCCGGTCCGGTCGTCCCTACTCGAGGGTCCGCAGCTCCTCCAGGACGGCGTCGGCCACGGCTCCGTCGCCACCGAGGACGCTGATGAGGGCCGGCTGGAGGCGCTCGAGGGTCGTCCAGGTGGACGGCGGGACGGAGTCGTGACGGACGAGGAGCAGGGGCGCGTCCACGGTGCCCGCGGCCGCCGCCCCGGCCAGCGCGTCCGGCCAGTTCTGACCGGAGGCGACCAGGACCTGGGCGCGGGTGTCGTCCGCCTCGGCCAGCAGCGCGGCCGTGGCGTACCGGTCCTTCCCGGCCACCCGCGTGACCTCGCCCCACTCCTCCAGCGCGGCCTCGACCTCGTCGTCGACGACGCCCTCGCCGCCGAGCAGCACGATCTGCTCCACGTCGAGGTCGTCGAGCGCCGCCGCCGTGGCGGCCGGCACGGCGTCGGGCCGCACGAGCAGCACCGGCGCGTCCGAGCGGCCGGCGCGGGCCGCACCGGCCAGCGCGTCCGGGTAGTCCCGACCGGTGGCGACGTAGGCCGTCTCCGCCGTGCCGACCTCGGCCGCGATGAGCGCTGCCGTGCCGTAGCGGTCCTTCCCGGCCAGTCGCCTCGCGTCCACCCGGGCGGACTCCTCGATCGCCTCGACGACGTCGTCCTCGATCGCGCCGTCGCCGCCGAGGACGACGACCTCCTGAGGGTCGAGCCGCTCCAGCTCCCCGGCGGTCGCCGCCGGGAGCCGGTCGGCCTTGGTGAGGAGCACGGGTGCGCCGATGCTGCCGGCCCGTGCGGCCGCGGCCAGGGCGTCCGGGTAGTCGGCACCGGTGGCGACGAAGACCGCCTCCACGCCCGGGTCGAAGGTCCGGGACAGCAAGACGGCGGTGCCGTAGCGGTCCTCCCCCGCGATCCGCGCGACCTCGGGACCGACCTGCCCGGGCGGCGTGCCGCAGTCCTCGTGGAGCAGGGCGAAGTCCTGCTCCACGACCTCACCTCGCCGGGGGCTGACCGTCGCGCTGTCGGCGAGGTGTGCCGTCGCGGAGGCGAGCAGCTCCAGGTCCCCGACGCGCGTGTCGATCCACCGGGCGTAGCGACCGTCCGTGTCGGTCACCATCCGCCAGCGCGGCTGGTCGGGCCGCTCGGGGGTCGCGTCCACGACGGCCCCGCCGAGCGGGTCCGTGGCGCCCTCGCAGTCCTCACCCTCGACGAGACCCGCCAGCTTGCCCCAGGTCGCCGGCGGCTGGACCGTCATGGTCACCTCCGTGGTGGGGTCGGTGCCGGCCACGCCACCGGTGGCGCGGACGCCCGCGGTGTAGACGCCGGGCTGGGCCACGTCGCCGTCGGTCGTCACCTGGACGGTCGCCGACTCCCCCGGCTCGAGCGTCAGCTCGGTCCGCGAGAGCGAGAGCCAGGGCACGTCCGCACCGGCGTCGGAGCACTCGTCGAGCCCGGGCAGGAGCTCGACCACGTCGGAGGCGACCCCACCGTCGGTCCCCCCCACCGTGACGAAGCCGCAGGCCCCCGCTCCGCGGTAGCGGGCCACGTTGGCGTTCGGCAGGTCGACCCACGTGTCGGTCCCCGGGTCGTAGCCGAAGGTCTCGTTGGACAGGTCGCCCTGCTGCACCCCGCCGCTGACCACCAGCCGGCCGCCGGCCGCCGCGTAGGCCGCCGCCCAGTGGTCGCTGGGGGCGTCCGCGACCGGTGACCAGGTGTCGGTCACCGGGTCGTAGGCGTAGGTGGCCGCCGAGCTGGAGCCCGAGTCGGGGTCGACACCACCGGAGCAGTAGAGCTGACCCTCGGCGCCACCGCAGGAGGCGAAGGCGATCCCCTCCGGGTAGTCCGCCACCTGCTCCCAGGAGTCGGAGGCCGGGTCGTACGCGGTGACGGCGGGTGAGGCCGGCGCGCAGTCACCGGTGGTGCACCCGCCGACGGTGTAGAACAACCCGTCCACGACACCCTGCCCGGCGGCCGAGACCGCGGACGGGTTGTCCGCGACCTGGGTCCAGGCATCGGCGCCGACGTCGTAGACGAAGGTGGCACCGGTCGTCGTGCCGGTGTCGTCCCACCCGCCGGACACCACGATCTGGCCGCCCACCACGGCAGCGGCGGGGGCGTTGACCGTCATCGGCAGGGGCGCGACCTCGGTCCACTCCATCGTGGCGTTGTCGTAGCGGTGGACCGCGTCCGTCGGTACGGCGCCGTCGCTGCCACCCACGACGTACCACTGGCCCTCGAGGGCCACGACCCGGCTGTCCATCGTGCCGGTCGGGTAGGGCGTGAGCTCGGTCCACGGCTCCTCCTGCGGGGCACGGGAGGACGGGGTGTCCTCACCCGTCCCGGGCGCCGCGGTGAAGGAGGGCGTGACGTCGAGGGTGCGCAGCGGCGCCCCGTCGGCGGCGAGGGCGTCGGCGGCGGAGAACCGGGAGCCGTCGGCACGCAGGATGCTCATGTCACCGGCCACCTCCCGCAGCTCCACCTCGGCCGTGACGGTGCCCTCGTTGCTCACCGTGAGGTCGCGGGTCTCGGACTCGCCGAGCACCACGTCGGTCTCGATCGACCCCGGGTCCACCGTGAGCACGCCGCCCTCCAGCTCGAAGTCGGCGCGGACCGCGCCCTCGTCGGGGACGCTCACGTCCTGCGTCGCCGGGCTGTAGGTGCGGGCGGTCGCCTCGAACGGGTGCTCCCCGGCCGACGAGCTGAACAGCCAGTAGAAGCCGTCGTCCTGCCCCTCGTCCGTCGGCGTGTCCTTGCTCGTGCCGGCGTCGCCGGAGTCCAGGTCGGTCACCGTCGCGCCGCTGATCGGCTCGCCGTCGACGGCGGAGGAGACCGTGCCGACGACATACCCGCCCTCACCGACCGGGTCGCACGACAGGCTGCCGAGCAGCACGTCGTCCACCTGCCACCAGAGCGTCCAGCTGGCGTCGTAGAAGTGCCAGCGCACCTGCACCTGGCTCTGCCCGGCCGCCATCGGCAGCGGGACGGTGTCCCTGACCTCGATCTGCTCACCGGTGTACGTCTTCACGGTGGTCCAGGTGTCACCGCCGTCGATGCTCACGTCCAGGTCGGCGGTGTCACCGAGCTCGACGTAGAAGTGGTCGAAGGCGACGACGGGGGTGGTCTGCCCCGTGAGGTCCACGACCGGGGAGACCAGCGAGGTGTCCTGGCTGCCGCCCGGGCCGTAGAAGTCGCTGTTGACGTCGGCGAAGCCACCCTCGCCGCCGGTGAGGTTGCCGATCCCGCCCGGGTCGTCGAAGGTCCACACCTGGCCCTCGCCGAGGTTGTCCTCGACGGCCCACCCGGTCGGCAGCTCGAGGGCGTCGAAGGACTCGGTCAGGCCGGTGGAGCTGGCGGCGTACCCGTTCGCGACGCAGGTGAGGACGTCCACCAGCATGCTCACGTCGAGCGTCTGGTCCCCCGCGAGCGACACCTCCTCGGTGACGACCGTGTAGCCGGGGTACTGCGCCTCGACCCGCACCGCGACCGGGGTCCCCAGCGGGACGTCGAGGGCGTAGCTCCCGTCGAGCGGGTCGGTGAACGTCGTCAGCGTCGCGCCCCCGACGGAGACCTTGGCGTAGAGGGGGTAGCCCTGGCCGGAGCCGTCGGTGACGGTCCCGCTGAGGGTGCCGGTGGGCGCCCGGTCGAGAGCGAAGTCCTGCACCACCGTGCCGTCCACGGGCACGGTGACCTCGGCGGTGCCGGCGACCCAGCCGAAGCTGGAGGCGGTGACGGCGTAGTCACCGGCGCTCACCAGGGCGCGGTACCTGCCCTCGGCGTCGGTCGTGAGCTCACGCTCCAGCGGGCCCTCCAGGCTCACCTGCGCACGGCTCAGCGGGTCGCCGGAGGCGGCGTCGGTCACGGTGCCCTCGACGAACCCGGTGTCCCCGCGGGGGGCTGCCGCCACCAGCGCGAGGGCGTCCAGGCGTCCTTCGCCGAAGACGTTGTTGTCGTCGTCGGTGCCACCGCACTGGTCGTCCGGGCTGTCGACGGCGGTGCCGTCCAGCAGCTCCTTGGTCGCCTCGAGGTCGCCGACGAGCAGCGGAGCGCTCGACCACAGCAGGGCGATCGACCCCGCCACGTGCGGCGAGGCCATCGAGGTGCCGGTGAACGCGGCGTAGTCGTTGCCGGGGACCGAGGAGCGCACGGCGGTGCCGGGCGCCGACACGTCGGGCTTGGTCACCCCGTCCTGGCCCGCGCCGCGGCTGGAGCTGTCGTTGATCTGGTGCCCGGCGTCGTAGTTGCCGACCGAGTAGTTGACGGCCAGGCTGCCCGGCGACCCGGAGGTCTCGCAGCCCGGGCCGATGTTGCCGTTGGCCCAGACCCCGAACTGGCCGGCCGCGGCCCAGGCGAGCGAGACGTCCTCCATGAAGGGGTCGTTGGACGGTATGCCGGAGCCCCACGAGTTGTTGATGACGTGCGGCCGCTGGGCGGGGTCCGGGTCGCTGCCGTCGACCCGGGTCGGTGCGAGCATCCACTCCCCGCTCGTGATGAGCGCCTCGTCGGAGGGGCAGCAGCCGTTGGCCGCGATCCACCGTGCGCCCGGGGCGACGCCGACCTGGTTGTCGCCGCCGTCGTCGCCGACCATGGTGCCGGTGACGTGGGTGCCGTGGGCGTCGACGTCGACCGGCTCCTCGGGGGACACCCCGGCCGCGTCGAACCAGTTGTAGTCGTGGTCGAAGGTGCCGTCCCCGTTGGTGCCGCGGTACTGCTGCACGAGCGCGGGGTGGTCGTACTGCACACCGGTGTCGATGGTGGCGACGACGATGCCCTCGCCGGTGACGCCGTACTCGCTCCACACGTCGTCCGCGTTGATGTCGGCGATCCCCCACTCGACCGCCGCCGGGCCGACCGCCGACGTCTCCACCGGGGTCACCTCGGGCACGTCGTAGGCGCGGGTCGGGTAGACCCCCTCGACCTCCGCACGCCCCGCCAGGGCCAGCGCGAGGTCCTCCGAGCCGGCCGTCACGTGCACCGCGTTGGTGATCCAGTGGGCCTCGTAGGTCGCCCCCTCGGCGTCCAGCTTGGCCCGGACGCCCGCCTGGCTGGCCGTCGCGGTGCTGGTCAGCGCGTCATACACCCCCTGACCACGGGCGGCCCAGTCCTGCACCCCCTCGAACTGCGTCAGGTCGGGGCGTTCCTCCAGGCGCACCCAGAAGTCGACCCGCTCCTGCGTCTCGAACTCCTCCCGCACCGCCTGCTCGATCTTGCCCTCGGCGTCCGGCGCCGGGGCCGCGAGCGCGGGGCCCGTGGCCACCACCCCGGCCAGCACCACCCCCAGCCCGCTCAGCCCTGCCACTGCCCTGCGCCATACCCCTGCCTGAACCATGTCGGCCTCCCAGCACGTCCTGCCATGATCGGATGACCTGACGGTAGGGAGCGCCGGGGCGGGCCACAACGACCGGCACGGGGCAATCGTCGGGCAGTCTCACCCGCCGGCGGCCGCACCCGTCGGCGGCGTGACGGTCAGCGCACGGGCCTGGAAACCGCACCCGCGGACGGTCTCGACCGTCACCGGCAGCCGCGCCCCGCCGAGCTTGCGCCGCAGCCTCTTGATGACCGAACGGACCTGCTCCCCGTCCCCCACGAAGGACGTGCCCCACACGTCGCGGGAGAGCTCCTGGATCGACCACGCGTGCCCCTGGTCGGAGACGAGCAGGGTGAGGACGTCGTACTCCAGGGGGGTCAGGCGCACCGCCCTGCCCCCGGCGGCCACCGTGCGCGCCTCGGGGTCCAGGACGACGTCCGGGCGGGGCGCGCCCTCCACCCCGGGGCAGCCCGGCTCCGCCGCGCCGGAGCTCAACAGGGCGGCGGCATGCTGCCTGCTGGTCGCGAGGACGACTCGCACGCCGTCGGGGAGCCGGGCGAGGAGGCGCTCGCGCTCGGCCCGGGTGGCTGCGATGACGAGCACCATGGACCGACCGCCGTCCGGATCCGGCCGCACGTCCTCGATGCGAGTCACCCCCATGGCCGAACCCTAGTGGCGTCCGGAGCCGATGTCACGACCTGCGGCGATATCCCTCTTCTGTCGCACGTCACGTCAGCAGATAGAGAATCTACCGCTGATCCTGCCGCATTCTTGACTGTATGCCGCAGCATCCGCATCATGTGGGTATGCCGCTGCCTCGCCCCGACCTCGACACCCGCGCCGTCCACGCCGGCCGCGCCGACCTCACCGCGCTCGGGGTCCACGTGCCCCCCATCGACCTGTCCAGCACCTACCCGTTGCCGGACGTCGAGACCGGCGGGGAGGCCTACGACCAGATGGCCGGTGGCGGGGCGCGCCTGGACGGCCAGTCCGCGGTCTACCAGCGGCTGTGGAGCCCGGGGGTGGCCCGTTTCGAGGAGGCCCTCGCCGAGCTCGAGGGCGGGGAGGCGGGGGTGGCCTTCGCCTCCGGCATGGCGGCGCTGAGCGCCGTGCTGCTGGCCTGCACCGGCGCCGGCACCCCCCACGTCGTGGCGGTCCGCCCGCTCTACGGCGGCTCCGACCACCTGCTCGCGACCGGGCTCCTCGGCACCCGGGTGACGTGGACCGACCCTGAGGGGGTCGCCGGCGCGCTCGAGGCCGACACCGGCCTCGTCGTCGTCGAGACCCCCGCCAACCCCACCCTCGACCTCGTCGACCTCCGCGAGGTGGTCGCCGCCGCCGGTGAGGTGCCCGTGCTCGTGGACAACACCTTCGCGACCCCGGTCCTGCAGCGGCCCCTGGAGCTGGGCGCGAGCATCGTCCTGCACTCGGTCACCAAGTTCCTCGCCGGGCACGGCGACGTCCTCGCCGGGGCGGTCGTCACCTCCGAGGCCTGGGCCGGGCGGATCCGACCGGTGCGCGCCGTCACCGGGGCCGTGCTGCACCCGCTGTCGGCCTACCTCGCGCACCGCGGGCTGCAGACGCTGCCGCTGCGGGTGCGGGCCCAGCAGGAGGGCGCCCAGGTGGTGGCCCGGTGGCTGCGCGGCCATCCCGCGGTGCGGGAGATCTTCTACCCCGGCGCGGACGGCGACCCGCGTCGGCTCATCGGTCGTCAGATGGCCGGCCCAGGTGCCGTGCTCGCCGTCGACCTCGGCAGCTACGAGGCCGCCGCGGCGGTGGCGCAGGGCTGCCGGCTCATCACCCACGCCGTCTCCCTCGGCGGTGTGGACTCCCTCGTGCAGCACCCCGCCGCCCTCACCCACCGCCCGGTCGCGGCGGAGGCGCGGCCCGGCGCCGGCATCCTGCGCCTGTCCGTGGGCCTGGAGGCGCCCGAGGACCTCATCGACGACCTCGAGCAGGCGCTCGCCGCGCTGGTCCGCGACGAGCACCCGGTGACCACCACGGTGTGAGAGGCAGCCCGCTCAGGACTTCTTCGTCGACGCCCGGGTGGTGGAGCCCTTCTTCGCCGGGGCCTTGCGCGTGGTCTTCGCCCGCGTCGCCGGCTTCTTGCGGGTGGTCGGCCCCTTGGAGCGCTTCTCCGCGAGCAGCTCGAAGGCCCGCTCCTCGGTGAGCGTCTCGGGGTCGTCGCCGCGGCGCAGGGTGGCGTTGGTCTCCCCGTCGGTGACGTAGGGCCCGAACCGGCCGTCCTTGGCGACGACCTTGCGCCCCGACACCGGGTCCTCGCCGAACTCGGCGAGCGGCGGCTTGGCCGCCCCGCGCCCGCGCTGCTTGGGCTGGGCGTAGATCGCCAGCGCCTCCTCGAGGGTGATGTCGAAGATCTGCGCCTCGGTCTCCAGCGAGCGGCTGTCGGTGCCCTTCTTGAGGTAGGGGCCGTAGCGCCCGTTCTGGGCGGTGATGTCCACCCCCTCGGCGTCCTGGCCGACGACCCGGGGCAGCGACAGCAGCCGCAGCGCCGTGTCCAGCTCGATGGTGGCCAGGTCCATGTCGGCGAAGAGCGACCCCGTGCGGGGCTTGACCTTGGCCTTCTTCTTGGCGCCCTTGGTCTCGCCCTCCTCGTCCTCGACCACCTCGGTGACGTAGGGGCCGTAACGGCCGTTCTTGGCGATGATCTCCCGGCCGGTCTCGGGGTCGGTGCCCAGCACCCGCCCGTCGTCCGCGGCGGCGGCGAGCAGCTCCTCCGCCTTGGCCGCGGTCATCTCGTCCGGGGCGATCTCGTCCGGCACGGTGGCGCGCCGCGGCGTCTCGCCGTCCTCGCCGGGCAGCTCGACGTAGGGCCCGTAGCGACCGACCCGCACGACCGTCCCGTCTCCGGTCGTCACCGCCGAGACCGCGCGGGCGTCGATGTCGCCGAGGTCGGCGACGAGGTCGCGCAGCCCCTCCGTGCTGGTCGCCTGGTCGCCGAAGTAGAAGCGCTGCAACCACGCCACCCGCTGCTCCTCGCCGTGGGCGATCTTGTCGAGGTCGCTCTCCATCGACGCGGTGAAGTCGTAGTCGACCAGCCGCGGGAAGTGCTGCTCGAGGAGCTGGGTCACCGCGAAGGCCAGCCAGGTCGGCACCAGCGCCGAGCCGCGGCTGTGCACGTAGCCGCGGTCCTGGATCGTGCCGACGGTCGCCGCGTAGGTCGAGGGCCGGCCGATGCCGCGCTCCTCCAGCGCCTTGACCAGCGTGGCCTCGGTGTAGCGGGCCGGCGGGCTGGTCTGGTGACCCTGGGCCTCGGCCCGCAGCGTCTCCAGCGCGACACCCTCGCTCAGCTTGGGCAGCCGCATACCCATCGCGCTGTCGTCGCCGTAGCGGCTCTCGTCGCGGCCCTCCTCGTAGGCGGCGAGGAAGCCGCGGAAGGTGATGACGGTGCCGGACGCGGAGTACTCCGCGCTGGAGTACGTCGTGCCCGCCGCGCTGGTGCCCTGCGGCAGGGTGGCGGTGAGCTTGACGCTGGCGGTGGACCCCTTGGCGTCGGCCATCTGGGAGGCGACGGTGCGCTTCCAGATGAGCTCGTAGAGCGCGTACTCGCCGCCCCTGATCTCACCGGCCACCTGCGCCGGGGTGCGGAAGGAGTCGCCCGCGGGGCGGATCGCCTCGTGCGCCTCCTGGGCGTTCTTGCTCTTCTTGCCGTAGGTCCGCGGGGTCTCGGGCACGAAGTCGGCGCCGTACATGTCGCGGGCCTGGCTGCGGGCGGCGCTCACCGCCTGGCTCGACAGGCTGGTCGAGTCGGTCCGCATGTAGGTGATGTAGCCGTTCTCGTAGAGCCGCTGCGCGGTGCGCATGGTGCTCTGGCTGTTCATCCGCAGCTTGCGGGAGGCCTCCTGCTGCAGCGTCGAGGTGGTGAAGGGCGCCGAGGGGCGACGCGTGTAGGGCTTCTCCGAGACCTCCCGCACCACGACGTCGGCCTCGCGGGTGCCGGAGGCGATCGCCTCCGCCGCGGCGGCGTCCAGCTGCACGGCCTTCGTGGACTTCAGGGTGCCGTCGTCGGCGAAGTCGCGACCGCTGGCGACCTTGGAGCCGTCGATCCCGGTGAGCTTGGCCTCGAAGCCCTGCCCGCTGTTGCCGCCGGGGGCGAACTCGCCCTCGACGTCCCAGTAGGACGCGATCTTGAAGGCCATCCGCTCCCGCTCGCGCTCCACCACGAGCCGGGTCGCCACCGACTGCACGCGGCCGGCCGACAGCCCCTGCTTGACCTTGCGCCACAGCACGGGCGAGACCTCGTAGCCGTAGAGCCGGTCGAGGATCCGGCGGCTCTCCTGGGCGTCGACGAGGTGGGTGTCGAGCTCCCGGGTGTCGTTGACGGCTCGCTGGATGGCCTCCTTGGTGATCTCGTGGAAGACCATGCGGCGCACCGGCACCTTGGGCTTGAGGACCTCGAGCAGGTGCCAGGCGATCGCCTCCCCCTCCCGGTCCTCGTCGGTCGCGAGGAAGAGCTCGTCGGCGTCCTTGAGGGCGCGCTTGAGCTCGGTGACCTTCTTCTTCTTGTCCGCGTCGACCACGTAGTAGGGCTCGAAGCCGTCGTCGACGGCGATCGCGAACTTGCCGTAGGGGCCCTTCTTCATGTCGGCAGGGAGCTCGGAGGGGTTCGGCAGGTCCCGGATGTGCCCGACGCTCGCGTCGACCCGGAAGTCCTTGCCGAGGTACTCGCCGATCTTCTGCGCCTTCGCCGGGGACTCGACGATGACCAGCTTGGTGCCAGGTGCCACAGGATCTCCTTCGCCCCGTGTGCCGCGGATTCGTCGCGACCTCCGACACGGGACCTCGGGCGTCACCGTAGCCCATGGCGGGGCGCGGGCTACGCTGGCTCCCTATGGCGGCGAACGGTGCGACCCCGAGGACGAGCAGGACCCGGCGGAGCGGTCATGCCCGGACCGGGACGACGAGGTCGGCGGCCGTCCTCCTCGCCCTCGGCGCGGTGCTCCTCGCCGGCTGCGACGACGACCCCGCCGGGGGCGAGGACGACGCCTCGTCCGGCGGTGGGCAGACGGCGACGCCGACGGAGGGTGGTGGCGACGCCGACGGCGGCGGGGACGGCACGAGCAGCACGGCGGACGCGCCCGCTGCGGAGGCGGCACCCCCGCCCACCGCGCCGGCCGACATCGAGCCCGACCGCGGCGATCGCAGCGTGTCCGAGGACGGCTCCACCATCACCGTGCAGGGCGACCGGGCGGCCTTCGTGACCCCGACGGGCAACCTCGCCTGCGTGCTGAACGGCCCGAGCGCGTCCTGCCAGCTGCTCGACAAGACCTACTCGCCCAACCCCGACCACCTGGTCGAGGACGGTGTCGGCGAGTGCTCCGCGGACGCGGCCGACACCATGGTGCTCACCGACGCCGGAGGCGTCTGGACGTGCCCGCCGGAGACGCTCACCAGCACCGCCGCCGCCACCCAGGGCGGCTGGTGGGCCGAGGCGGTGGGGGCACCGACGACCGGCGTGGAGGACACCGACGCGGCCGTCCTGGAGTACGGCCTCACGCTGCGGGTCGGGGACACCACCTGCCTGTCCAGCGAGGACGGCGTCACCTGCCGCAGCGGGGACCTCGGCCGGCAGTTCTTCATCTCCCGCAGCGCCTACCGCTTCGGCTCGGTCTGACCGAGCCCGCGGGCGACGGACTCAGCGCAGCAGCCCGTCCTTGACCAGCTCGCGCAGGGTCGGCAGGACGGCCTGCTCCACGTCGGACGCGGGCTGGTCGGTGAGGACGGCCAGGCCGGAGCACAGCTGCCGTGCGGTGAGTTCCCCGTCGCAGGCCCCCACCAGGCCGGCACCGAGCGTGTCCAGGCGCACGGTGCGGGCCAGCCCGCCACCCTGCCGGACCTGGATCACCTGGGGGTCGGGGTCGCCGGGCCGGCCGATGCGGTCCTCGGTGACGTCGTCGGCCACCTGCCAGGGCGTGTCCAGCAGCTCGGCGTCACCGTGCTCGGCCAGCCACGTGCGGGCCTCCAGCCCGGCGAGCACCGTCGGACCCATGGGCGAGGCGACCGCGCCCCGGACGTCCATGAGGTCCAGCCACGGCTCGCGGTCGGTGCGCGGCCGACGCACCGTGACGACGCCGAAGCCGAGCCGCTCGATCCCGCGCTCGGCGAAGTCGTCCAGCCACGCGGCATACAACGCCTCGAAGTCGGCGCTGCCCGGCTGGTGCCCGCCGTCGCGCGTCCACGTCTCGGCGTAGTCCGCGACGTCCTGCTCCTCCCGCTGCACGACCCAGGCGTCCAGCCCGGTGCCGGCGAACCAGGCGCCCACGTGCTCGGTCCAGTCCTCCCCCGCCCGCAGCTCCCAGTTGGCGAGCAGCTGGGCGGTGCCGCCGGGCCGCAGGTGGCCGCGCAGCTCGCGCACGAGACCGGCGACGAGGGTGTCGCCCGCCCGTCCGCCGTCGCGGTACTCGTAGAGCGGGACACCGGTGCGCCTCGGGGTGATGACGAAGGGCGGGTTGCTGACGACCAGGTCGAACTGCTCGCCGGCCACCGGCTCCAGCAGGCTGCCCGCCCGCAGCTCGGCGTCCACCCCGTTGAGGGCCAGGGTGAACCGGGCGAACTCCAGGGCCCGCTCGGAGAGGTCGGTCGCGACGAGGTGTGCCGCGTGCCCGGCCAGGTGCAGGACCTGGACCCCGCTGCCCGTCCCGACGTCGAGGGCCCGCTCCACCCGGGGACGCGGCGCCCAGCTGGCGAGGGTGGTCGAGGCCCCACCGATGCCGAGGACGTGGTCGGTCGGCAGCGGGCCGCCGCTCGCCATCTCCGAGCGGTCCGAGACCACCCACCACGCCTCCTGCTCCGTGGCGTAGGGACGCAGGTCACAGGCCGCGACGAGCAGGTCGTCCTCGCCCTCGGCGACCAGGCGCAGCCGCAGCAGGCCCGCGGCGCCGACCCGGGGCAGGGCACCGTCGAGGAGCCGTCGCGGGACGGCGCTCCCGAGGGCGAAGAGGCGGCACAGCACGGCCACCGGGTCGTCGGACCCCTCGGTGGCACGCAGCGCGGGGAGCGGCTGCTCGCGGTGCAGCGCCGCGACCGCCACCGGCCCGAGCACCCGGGCCAGCGCGTCGACGGTGTAGCCCACCTCCTCCAGGTCGGCCCGCAGGTCGGCCAGGAGGCCCGGGTCCTCGACGGAGGGCGGCGGCAGGCTCAGCGCTCGACCGCCGTGGCCGGCACGTCGTCGCTCTCGCCGATGGCGATGTCGCGTCGCTTGGACACGACGACCGCGGCGACGATGACGGCGAAGGCTGCCGCGGCGATGGCCCACCGGAGGACGTCGTTGGCGCCCTCGCCGTAGGTGAGGCCGATGATCGCCGGGGCGATGAGCAGGGCGACGAGGTTCATCACCTTGATGAGCGGGTTGATCGCCGGGCCGGCGGTGTCCTTGAACGGGTCGCCGACGGTGTCGCCGATGACCGTGGCCTCGTGGGCCGGGGTGCCCTTGCCGCCGAACTTGCCGTCCTCAACGATCTTCTTAGCGTTGTCCCACGCGCCCCCGGCGTTGGCCAGGAAGACCGCCATGAGCACGCCGGTGCCGATGGCCCCGGCGAGGTAGCCGGCGAGCGCGCCGACGCCGAGGCCGAACCCGACGGCGATCGGGGCGAAGACCGCGAGCAGGCCGGGGGTGGCGAGCTCGCGCAGCGAGTCGCGGGTGCAGATGTCGACGACCCGGGCGTACTCCGGCTTCTCGGTGTAGTCCATGATCCCGGGCTTCTCGCGGAACTGCCGGCGCACCTCGAAGACGATCGCGCCGGCGGCGCGGGTCACCGCGTTGATGGCGAGCCCGGAGAAGAGGAAGACGACGGCGCCGCCGATGAGCACGCCGACCAGGGCGCGCGGGTCGAAGATCAGGAACGACTGCAGCACGTCGCCGCTGGCGCCGCCGGCCGTCTCCAGCGCCTGCAGGATCGCGTCGAGGTAGGACCCGAAGAGCGCGGTGGCGGCGAGCACGGCCGTCGCGATGGCGATGCCCTTGGTGATCGCTTTGGTCGTGTTGCCGACGGCGTCCAGCTCGGTGAGGATCTGGGCGGCCTCGCCGTCCACGTCCCCCGACATCTCGGCGATGCCCTGCGCGTTGTCGCTCACCGGGCCGAAGGTGTCCATCGCCACGATGACGCCCACCGTGGTGAGCAGCCCGCAGCCGGCGAGGGCGACGAAGAAGAGGGAGACGATGAGCGAGCCGCCGCCGAGGGTGAAGATCGCGAAGATCGCCGCGGCGATCGTCACCGCGGTGTAGACCGCGGACTCCAGACCCACGCCGATGCCGGAGAGGATGACCGTGGCCGGGCCGGTGAGGGAGGTGCGCGCCACGTCGTTGGTGGGCTTGGACTCCGTGCCGGTGAAGTAGCCGGTCAGCCAGAGGATGAAGGCGGCGAGCACGATGCCGATGACCACGGAGGCGGCGGCCCCCATGGCGGCGTTGACCTGGGTGGCGCCGGTGCTCTCCGCCCCCAGGTCGAAGCCACCGGTGACCGAGAGCTCGGTCGGCAGGAAGACGAAGGCCGCGACCACCGAGGCGACCGCCGCGATGGCGGCCGAGATGTAGAAGCTGCGGTTGATGGCGGCGAGGCCGCTCTCGCCGGGCCGGGCCTTGGTGATGAAGACGCCCACGATGGCGGTGAGCACCCCGATGGCCGGGATGACGAGCGGGAAGACCAGGCCGCCCTCGGACCCCAGCGCCGCGGTCCCGAGGATGAGCGCCGCGACCAGGGTCACGGCATACGACTCGAAGAGGTCGGCCGCCATGCCGGCGCAGTCACCCACGTTGTCGCCCACGTTGTCCGCGATCGTCGCGGCGTTGCGGGGGTCGTCCTCGGGGATGCCGGCCTCGACCTTGCCGACCAGGTCGGCGCCCACGTCGGCGGCCTTGGTGAAGATGCCCCCGCCCACCCGCATGAACATCGCGAGCAGCGCGGCCCCGAAGCCGAAGCCCTCGAGCACCTTGGCGGCGTCACCCTGGTAGATGAGGACGACGAGCGCGGCCCCCAGCAGACCCAGCCCGACGGTCGCCATGCCGACGGTGCCGCCGGTGCGGAAGGCGATGCGCATGCCGTCGTCCCGGCCCGTGGTGCGCGCGGCCTCCGCGACGCGCATGTTGGCGGCGGTGGCGAGGTTCATGCCCAGCCAGCCGATGGCGGCGGAGAACCCGGCGCCGAAGACGAAGGCCACCGAGCGGCCGACCCGGACCATCATGTCGTCGGCGGGCAGCACCATGAGGAGCACGAAGGCGACCGCCGCGAACACCGCCAGGGTCCGGAACTGCCGGCCGAGGTAGGCCGAGGCGCCCTCCTGGACCGCTCCGCCGATTTCCTGCATCGCCTCGGTGCCGGGGGAGGCGGCGAGCACCTCCCGGCGGAACATGAAGCCCATGACGAGGGCGACGAGGGCGATGCACAGCACCACGATGACGATCGAGGTGTCGGCACCCGAGAGCGAGACCTCGCTCGCGGCAGCGACTGGGGACATGTGTGCCTCCTCAGAGGGCCCGCACCGTTGCGGGCGACGACGCGGCGCGAACCGCAGGACATCCATCGGACGTGGCCACTGTAGTGATCCCCGGTCCGCGCACCTAACACCTCGCCCGTGCGGTGCGCACACCCTGTCGGTGCACCGGCGTAGCGTGGTGGCGAGATGGACGACCCGACCTCGCCGGCCTTCGACCCGCAGACCGCCCTCGACCGCCTCGCCTCCGGCGGCCGGTCCGGGCGGCTGCGCCACGTGCGGACGGTGCCGGCGCGCCAGGGCAGGAGCGCGCCCTGGCCCACCTGGTGCGCCGCGCCGGTCAAGGCGGCGCTCCTCGGCCAGGGGATCGACGCGCCCTGGGAGCACCAGGCCCAGGTGGCCGAGCTGGCCCGTTCGGGGCAGCACGTCATCGTGTCGACCGGGACGGCGTCCGGGAAGTCGCTGGGCTACCTCATCCCGGTGCTCTCCGCGCTGAGCGAGGGCACGGGGTCCGTGACCGGCCGCGGCGCCACGGCGCTCTACCTCGCCCCCACCAAGGCGCTGGGCGCCGACCAGGAGTCCCGGCTGCAGAGCCTCGCCGTGCCGGAGGTCCGGGTGGCGCGCCTCGACGGGGACACCCCGGGCGAGGAGCGTCGGTGGATCCGCGAGCACGCCCACTACGTCCTCACCAACCCCGACCTGCTGCACCACACCCTGCTGCCCGGGCACGAGCGGTGGGCACCCTTCCTGCGCTCGCTGCGCTACGTCGTCGTCGACGAGTGCCACATCTACCGCGGGGTCTTCGGGGCCCACGTCTCCGCCGTGCTGCGGCGGCTGCTGCGGGTCGCGGCGAGGTATGGCGCAGCCCCCACCGTGGTCCTGGCCTCGGCGACCGTGGCCGAGCCCGAGCCGTTGGGGCGGGCCCTGCTGGGCCAGGACGTCGTGGCGGTGACCGGTGACACCTCCCCCCGCCGGGAGACCGTGGTCGCTCTCTGGCAGCCGGACGAGCTCGAGGACGGGCGGCGGCGCAGCACCGTCGGGGAGGCCGCCGACCTGCTCACCGACCTCGTCGGCGCCGGTGTGCAGACCGTGGCCTTCGCCCGGTCGCGGGCCGGTGTCGAGCAGGTCGCCGCCCGGGCCCGGGACGGGTGCGCGGCACGACCCGGCGGCGCCGCGCCCGTGGCGGCCTATCGCGGCGGCTACCTGCCGGAGGAGCGGCGTGCCTTGGAGTCGGCGCTGCGCGACCGCACCCTCATGGGCCTGGCCGCCACCAGCGCCCTGGAGCTCGGCATCGACATCGCCGGGCTGGACGCGGTGGTGATGGCCGGCTGGCCCGGCACCCGTGCCTCCTTCTGGCAGCAGGTGGGGCGCGCCGGCCGCAGCGGCTCCCCCTCGCTGGCCGTGCTGGTGGCGGCGGACGACCCTCTCGACACCTACCTCCTCGACCACCCCGAGCTGATCTTCGAGGCGCCGGTCGAGTCCTGCGTGCTCGACCCGGAGAACCCCTACGTCCTCGGGCCGCACCTCGCCGCGGCCGCCGCCGAGCTCCCGCTCACCGAGCAGGACGAGAGGTGGTTCGGCACCGGGCTGCGCGGGCTGGCCGAGCAGCTCGTCGTGGGCGGCGTGCTGCGGGCCCGGCCGACCGGGTGGTACTGGGCCCGTCCGGACCGGGCGAGCGACCACGTGGCCCTGCGGGGTGCCGGCCAGACGGTGCAGATCGTCGACAGCCGCAGCGGGCGGGTCCTCGGCACGGTCGACGAGGCCCGGGCCCTGACGACGGTGCACGAGGGCGCCGTCTACGTGCACCAGGGCGAGCCCTACGTCGTCACCGCGCTCGACCTCGACGGGTCGGTGGCGCTGGTGGTCCACGGGGACCCCGGCTGGACGACCAGGGCGCGCAGCGAGAGCAGCTTCCGCATCCGCGCCAGTCACACCGAGCAGCGGTGGGGCGCCGCCACGATGGCCTCGGGGCGGGTCGAGGTGACCACGCAGGTCACGGCGTTCCAGCGGGTGCTGCCCGACGGGAGCGTCATCGGCACGCACCCGCTCGACCTGCCCGCCCGGACCCTCGTCACCCAGGCCGTCTGGTGGACCCTGCCCCCGGAGGAGCTCGCGCTCGCCGGGCTGGCCGAGCAGGACGTCCCCGGGGCGCTGCACGCGGCTGAGCACGCCTCCATCGGCATGCTGCCTCTGCTCGCCACCTGCGACCGTTGGGACATCGGCGGCGTGTCCACGGCGCTGCACCCGGACACCGGGCTGCCGACCGTCATGGTCTACGACGGCTACCCGGGAGGGGCGGGGTTCAGCAACCGGGCCTTCCGTGAGGCCGTCCGGTGGCTGTCCGCGACCCGGGACCTCGTGGAGAGCTGCCGGTGCGCCCGCGGCTGCCCGGCGTGCGTCCAGTCACCCAAGTGCGGCAACGGCAACGAGCCCCTGGACAAGGCCGGCGCGGTCGCCGTGCTGAGCCACCTGCTGAGCGAGCGCGAGGTCGTCCTCCCCACCGGCTGAACCGCAGCGCCGGCACCGACCGCCTGCGCTAGTCTCGGGCCCGACGGGTCGGGCCCGTCGTCAGGCTCCTGCTGGGGCCCTCCCTCCACGAAAGGATCCGCCATGGTCGTCTTCGGAGTCGTCCTGCTGCTCGTCGCCCTGGCGGTGATGGTCTACATGTGGCTGGCCACCCGTGGCATGGACCCCGTCCAGATCTCCTACGGCGTCCTCAACGTGGAGATCACCCCGATCTGGCTCTTCGTCGTGGGCGGCATCACCCTGGCGGCCGCCACGAGCGGGCTCTGGCTGCTGGCGGTCGGGACCCGCTCCAAGGCACGTCGGGCCCGCGAGGTCCGTGAGCTGCGTCGCCAGGCCAAGGACTCCGACCGGCGCATCGAGCGCGAGCGGGACGCCGCCCGCCTGGGCAGCACCGACGGACGGCAGCAGGGCACCGACGGCCCCGCGACCCGGGACGACCGGTCCACCCCCATCCTGCCGCGGCAGACCCCCGGCGGGTCCGGCCCCGGGACGGGAACGGGGCCGGGGACCGGTACCTCGACCGGCCGACCCACCACCGGCCCCGGCGCCTGAGCCCACGCCCGGTGCCGGGCAGGCACCCATCCGGCACCGCACACCCGAGATGCGTGACGGCTCTGCCAGCGCAGGAGAACGAGGGCATCGTCGCCGCCGGACCCATACCGTGCCCTGACCGTGCGCGGTGGTGGCCCTCACGGGGCCACGGACGCGCACAGTCTCTCGCACTTGCTGACATCGCGTGCGCTTATGGCCCTCACCGGGCCATGAAACGCGCACAGTCTCGGGCCTCCACGGCCATCGTGTGCGGTCGTGGCCCTCAGGGGGCCATCAGCGCGCACAGTCTCCGGCCCCTATGGGGCCCTCGTGTGTGAGGTCGTGGCCCTTACGGGGCCACGCAAGCGCACGATGTCGGATGGCCTGCGCCGACCGTCACGCCCTGGCCCTTCCCGGGGTGGGCACCCACCCGGCACCGCACACCGAGAGGCCTGACGGCTCTGCCAGCGCAGGGGAACGAGGGCATCGTCGTCGCCGGGCCCAGACCGTGCCCTGACCGTGCACGGTGGTGGCCCTCAGGGGGCGCCGGACGCGCGCAGTCTCCGGCCCCGTGCTGGCATCGTGTGCGCTTATGGCCCTCATGGGGCCAAGGAAGCGCACAGCCTCGGACCCCTGCCGGCATCGTGTGCGCTTATGGCCCTCATGGGGCCAAGGAAGCGCACAGCCTCGGACCCCTGCCGGCATCGTGTGCGGTCGTGGCCCTGATGGGGCCACGGACGCGCACGATGTCGGGTGGCCTGCGCCGACCGTCACGCCCCTCGCCCCTGGTCCGGAGCCCGCCGCTGGGGAGTCAGCTCGGGATCCGTCGTCGTCGCCCCGGCCCTCGCGGTGACGCCGACCGTCCACCGCGTGCCGGCCACGGCGCGCTCGACCTCGAGCGTGATCTCGGGCACGGGGGATGACCCTCCCCGACCGACGGTGCAGCCGCGGACCGTCACCCCGTGCTGCTGCGCGAGGTCACGGGCCTCGTCGCAGGCGGTGGCGTGGTCGACGCCCTGCACGAGCTGACCGGCGGCGGCCAGCGCCGCCAGGTCGGCGGCGGTCCGCGCCTGCTGACCGGCGACGAGGACGGCCACAAGGCCCAGAGCCAGCACCAGGACGGTGCTCAGGCCTGCGACGACGCCGATGGCCAGGACCACGGCCGATCCACCCTCTCGGCACACCCCCGCCGTGGGACCGCGCCGGCCGCAGGATCGCCCTGCCTCGGCTGTGCCGTGGTGTCGCGGTGCCGCACCCCAGCTGCGGGGCCGTGATGCCTCAGGTGGGCCACGGTGTCGTGATGCCTCAGGTGGGCCACGGTGTCGTGATGCCTCAGGTGGGCCACGGTGTCGTGATGCCTCATCCGGAGCACGGTGTCGTGAAGCCTCAGGCAGGTGGCTGGGTCGCGATGCCGCACCCCCGGTGCGGTCTCGTCGTGCCTCACCCGGTCCGCGATGTCGTGGCGCCGCACCCCAGCTGCGGGGCCGTGATGCCTCAGGTGGGCCACGGTGTCGTGATGCCTCATCCGGAGCACGGTGTCGTGATGCCTCAGGCAGGTGGCTGGGTCGCGATGCCGCACCCCCGGTGCGGTCTCGTCGTGCCTCACCCGGTCCGCGATGTCGTGGCGCCTCGGCCGGGCCGCGGGGCAGTGGCGCCTCCGCCGGGCCGCGGGGCGGTTGGGCCTGATCCTGGCCGTGACCGGAGGACGACCGGCTCACGCGGCGCCCCTCCCCCGGCAGCGACGGCCACCGGCTCATGGGCCGACTCCGGGCTCCCAGGCGGCCCGCGCGGTCGCTGCCGCACCGGGCAGGCCAGGCAGCAGCCGGGCCCGGGGCCGGGCCTCGACGACCACCTGCACCCCGGCGGCGTCCTCCTCGACCCGGACCGTGGCGCCCTGCGGCGCGAGCCGGAGGGCGGCCTGTCGGACCGTGCCGGTCACCTCCCCGCGGGACGCGGCGCGCGCTGCCACGCGCGCCGCGTCCTCGCACCGGACCTGATCCACCCCGAGGCTCAGCGCGGTCAGGCAGATCGCGAGCACCAGGAGGACCGAGGGGATCGTCAGGGCCAGCTCGGCGCTCACCATCCCCCCGTCGCCGCCGCGGCGCCCGCGACGTGTCACAACGACACCGAGAGCGCGGTCGTGATCACCGAGGTGACGACCCCCTGGACGGCCCCGGACTGCAGGATCGCCAGGAGCACCGCGGCGAAGGCGCAGGCGGCGATGGTGCCGACGGCATACTCCGCCGTGGTCATCCCCGCGTCCTTGCGCGCGCGCAGCTGGCGGACGGCGGCAGCGGGAGTGATGGTGGTGTTCTTCTTCTTCATGTTTCCCCTCCTTGTGGGTGGGTGCGCCTCAGGGCGAGGCGCACGTCAGAGACCGACAGGCGGTCAGTTCTTGAACCTCACCAGGACAGGTCCCGGACGAGGGCGAGGACGAGCGGGACGACGGTGCTGAGCACGAAACCGGGCAGGAACGCCAGCCCCAGGGGGATGACCAGGCGCACCCCCAGCCGGGCGGTCGCCACCTCCACCCCCGCGACGGCCTGGCGCCGCAGGTCGGCCGCGGCCTGGCGCAACGCCGGCCCCGGCGACACCCCCGCGAGCGCGGCGATCTCCATGCTCAACCGGGCTGCCCGCCAGCGCGGCCCGGCGGCCGCCCAGCTCGGGCCGGTATCCAGGCCCAGCAGCAGGTCCCGGCCTACCCCGTCCAGCTCCTCCCGCAGGGGCGTCGGCAGGACCGCGGCGACGTGACGCGCCGCCGACCCCAGGGAGCTGCCCCCCTGCAGCGCGAGAGCGAGGAGGTCCAACGCCTCCGGGACCCCGGCCGGCGTCGCACCGTGGCCGGTGACCCGGCGACGGGTCGGACGAGGCGTCCAGCCCGGGGCGGCGCCCGACCACCACAGCAGCGGGACCGCCGCGGCGGCCGCGGCGAGCGACACCAGCGTCCAGTCGCCCACGCTCATGTGGACCACCACGGCCTGTCGACACGGGGAGTCACCGGGCGCCCCTGCGGACGTCCGCGACCAGGCGGCGCACCAGCACCTGACCGAGCAGCAGCAAGGTGGCCCCCGACGCCAGACAGGCCCAGGCCGCGGGGGTGGCGTAGAGCACGGTGGGCGGCACGCCGAGGACCGAGGCCAGGGCGACACCGGCCAGGGGCAGGCAGCTCAGCACGGTCGCGGTCGCCCGGGCGCCGGCGCTGGCCGTGTCCACGGCGTTCTCCAGACGCCGGCGCTCCCGTGCGGTGTGGGCGCTGACCCGCAGGGCCTCGGCCAGCGGTGCGCCCGACCGCGAGGCGACCTGCCAGGACCGGGCCACCGCCCCGAGGGTGGGGGTGCCGGCCCGGCGGGCCACCCGGTCCCACGCCGGTCCCAGCGGCTCCCCCTCGCGTGCGGCACGGGCCACGACGGCCCACTCCGGGCCACCCTCCCGTGGCGTGGGACGGGCGCGCTCCAGCGCCAGGCCGACGGCCCGGCTCACCGGGAGCCCGCCCTCCAGCGATGCGGCGACGGTGTCCACCACCTCGAGCTCCTCGGCGTCGGCCTCGACCCCGGCGCGGTGCCGTCGACGCGCCCGCAGACGTCGGAGCAGGAGCTGGACGTCGCGGGGCCCGGTCGTCGGCACGTCCCTGCGGGAACGGCCTGACCGTCCTGCGGGGAGTCCCACCAGCACGGCGGTCGCCGCCAGCGCGGCGAGGACGACCAGCTGCACGCCCGGTGGCCATGGCAGGACCGTCACGACAGCGCCTCCGGAGGCAGGTTGAGACGCCTGGCCAGCTGCGCTCGCGCAGGCCCGGGACGCCACGCGCCGGGCCCCCCGCCCAGAGCGGTGACGCACTCCAGGCCCTCGCCGTGGGGCCGCAGCACCGCCACCTCCCGGAGCCGACGGCGTCCGGCCGCATCCCGGTCCAGGTGCAGGACGACCTCGATGGCACTGACGAGCTGCGCCCGGACGGCGTCGGCGGACATGTCGGCGAGCGCACCGAGCGCGGTGAAGCGGGCCACGACGTCGCGAGCGGTGTTGGCGTGCACGGTGCCGCACCCACCCTCGTGCCCCGTGTTGAGCGCGGTCAGCAGCTCGCGCACCTCTGCGCCCCGGACCTCCCCCACGACGACCCGGTCGGGCCGCATGCGCAACGACTGGCGGACCAGCGTCGTCATCGTCACCTCGCCGCGGCCCTCGATGTTGGCCGACCGGCCCTGGAGGTGGACGACGTGGGGATGGGCGATCCGCAGCTCCCGGACGTCCTCGACCACGACGATGCGCTGGGTCGGCGCACAGCGGGACAGCAGGGCGCCGAGCAAGGTGGTCTTGCCCGTGCCGGTGCCACCGCTGACGAGGAAGGACACCTCGGAGCGCACCACCGCGTCCAGGACCTGGGCCGCTGTCGTGTCCAGCGCGCCCCACCCGGCCAGGTCTTCCAGGGTCGGCACCTCGGTGCGCGGCACCCGGAGGCTCAGGTGGGCCCCACCGCCCACCAGGGGCGGCAGCAGCGCGTGCAGTCGCAGCCCACCTGGCAGCAGCCCGTCCACCCACGGGCTGGACTCGTCCAGCCGCTGCCCGGCCAGGGCCGCCAGCCGGACGGCGAGCCGTCGCACGCTGCGCTCGTCCGTGAAGCGCGGCGCGACGCGCTCGGTCCCCCGGCCACGGTCGACCCAGACGCCTGCCTCACCGTTGACCAGCACATCGGTGACGTGCGGGTCCTCCAGGAGCGGGCCGATCGGCCCCAGGGCGGCCATGAGGTCCGGCTCCGGCGGACGCGTCGTCGTGGTCATGCCCCGACCGTCGCCCGTGCGAGCACCCCCGCGCCAGATGTCGCCGCAGATCTGTGGACGGGAGCCGGCGGGCACCGACGATGTGGACGGCCCTGCTGCCGAGATCGGCCGTCGGGCGGAGTCCGGGCGACGACGGGCCAGGGCGGCGGAGTCCGGGCCACGGCGGCGGGCACCCGCGGGTGGAGGTCCGGGAAAGGGGACGGCCCCGGCGGGGGGAGCCGGGGCCGTCGGTGCCCAGGATCAGGGGGGGATGATCCTGAACACCCGCGCTACAACTCTTTCGAGGAGCGCTGTTCGTCAAGTATGCACGACCGACGAGGGCCGATGCAAGCCGCCCAGGGCCCGCCGGAGCGCGGTCGATCGCCACCTCGGGAGGCCCCGTGGGAGCGGGCGTACCGCACCGCCCGCGCCCCCTCCGTTTGCGTGTCCGGCCTCCCCGGGAGGCCCGTGCCGCCACCGGCGGCTCGCTCAGCCCAGACGGCCCGCTCGGACGGCGTCGGCGACCCGGCCGCCCTCCGCAGCTCCGCGCACCACCGCCTGCGCGCAGTGCTCCAGCCACAGCCGTACGCCGTCCGGGTCACCCGAGGCGTATGCGGCGAGCGCACCGCGGTAGTCGGTGCCGGCACGGTCGGCGTGCCCGTGCTCCGGCACCGCCACGCCGGTCGGGTCCACTCCCGACACCCGCAGCACGACGCGCTCCAGCGCCCTGGCCACCAGGCCGTTGCCGACGACGAAGGGCCGCGCCACGACGATCTCCGCGTGCGCGACCGCGGCGACGAGCAGGGCCGGGAGACGACCGCCAGGGACCTCCTGCAGCAGACCGTGCACCGCCTGCAGCCGGGCCGTCGCCTCCCGGGCGTCCGGGGCCGGCCCCAGGACGGCCACCCCCTCTGCCGCCTCTCCCGTGGCCCGGGGCCGCCCCACCTCGTGCTCCGCGACCAGACCCGCCGCCGAGGCGGTGTGCAGACCGGCCAGCAGCTGGGCCGGTGCCCCCAGCTCGGCCAGGGTGACGCCCTCCGTCCGGGCGGTGACGCGGGCGGCGGCGCGGACGGTCCGCCATACCGGGTCGCCGGGGTCGCCGTCAGGGAGCGCCCCACGCAGGAGGTCCCGCACGACGGCCACGCTGCCCTCGGACCCGGCCGGCTCGGCCCCCTCGAGCAACGCCGAGGCCGTCGCCCCACGGACCCGCGACTCGGCCGCCGCCTCGGGGGTGCGGCGACGGAGTCCCTCGTGCCAGCGCAGGGCGGTGCACGCCTCCCGCGCGCGGTCCATCCCCTCCTGCACCCCGGGCAGCCCGGCGAGTGCCTCCAGGGCGTCCTGCGCAGAGCTCATCCGGCCACTGTAGGACGCCCCCGACCTACGCCTCACCCCCTGGGGGGAGGGCGTCCGACCTGCGCAGATGACTACTGGGAAGTCTTTAACAAAACTTTGCCAAATGTGGCTCGGAGCACCCGCGGGCCACTGGCACACTGGACGTATCGACCCAGGAGCCCCCTCCTCGGAGGGTGCGGCTCTGCCGGCTGTCACGGGACCGGTTGTCGACACGTGTGCCCGCTCGGCACTGAACAGGGGGTGCCGGGCGGGCACCGTGCTGTCCGGACACCGGCACGACGCCCGGGCGAGCGCGGCGGTCCGCCGATCCTGCGCCCGCGTAGCTGTCGGGATACGATCGGCCGCATGTCAACTCCCGCCAAAGCCGACACCACCGCGCCGGCCGCACCCGCCGACAAGCGTTCACTCGGGCAGCTCGTGTCCGACGTGTCCCTGGATGTCTCGCAGATCATGCGGGGCGAGATCGAGCTCGCCAAGGCCGAGATCAAGCAGGACGTCACCCACGCGGGCAAGGGTGCAGGCATGTTCGTCGGGGCCGCGCTGTTCGGCCTCTACGGCCTGGGCCTGCTCTTCCTGGGTCTCGCCGGCGTCCTCGCCATCTGGTTGAGCTGGTGGGCCGGGCTGCTCATCGTGGCCGCGGTGCTCTTCGTCGTCGCGGGCATCCTCGCCCTCATCGGCAAGGGCCAGGTCACCCAGGTCAACGGGAAGCCGGAGCGGACGATCCGTGAGGGCAAGGAGACGGTGGACACCGTCAAGGCCGCGGCCAAGGGTGAGCAGCGCGCGCCGGCCCTGGAGAGCGCACGCCCCTGACGCGGATGAGGGAAGCGCACCGCTGACGCGTCTGCGGGGAGCGTGCGCCGCTGACGCGCTCGCCGCGGTCCGGCCTCCTCAGGTGCCGGTCCCACGGGCCCGGCACGTCGCCGACCGGCAGCTCACAGCTCGAGCTCACGGGTCGGCGCGCCGCCCCACTCCGGGGCGATGCCGGCGAGGTCGAGGATGCGGTCCAGGAGCCCTGCCGTGAATCCCCAGACCAGCAGCCCCTCGACGTCCCAGGCCGGCCCGACGAAGCCGCTCGGGTGGTGGACCCGGAACCGCCGGCCCGGGTCGGTCAGCTCACGGACCTGCGGCTGCAGCACCCGGGCCACCTCGCGCACGTCCCTGGCCCACAGCGACGTCGGCTCCGGCCGACGCCACCACGCCAGCACCGGGGTGACGTCGTAGCCCGAGACAGGGATGTGCAGGGTCGGCAGCTCCCCCAGGACCTCCACGCCCGAGGCGTCCAGGCCCACCTCCTCGGCGGCCTCCCGGAGCGCGGTCGCGACGGCGTCCGCGTCCCCGTCCTCGGTCCCGCCGCCGGGGAAGGCGGGCTGACCCGCGTGCGAACGCATCGTGTGCGCCCGCTCGGTGATGACCACGGTCGTCGCGTCGGGGTCGCCCGGGTCCTCGACGCCCGGCGCGAAGAGGACCAGCACAGCCGATCGTCGGCGGCCGCCGTCCGGCGGGGGCAGGAACCGGCTGAACCGCTCGCCCGGCAGCCCGGGCAGCGCCGCCACCAGGTCGCTGAGCCACGGCGGTGGGGGCCAGCCGTCGGCCGGCACCGCGCTCACGCGCGTGGACCCGGGCGCACCAGGCGGGCGGCGGCCGCCGGGTCGGTCTCGCCCTCGCCGTAGGACGGGCACAGGCGGGCCACCGGGCAGGCGCCGCAGGCGGGCTTGCGGGCGTGGCAGGTGCGCCGACCGTGGAAGATCAGGACGTGCGAGAGCTGGGTCCACTCCCGCCGGGGGAACAGCGCGCCGACGGCGTGCTCGACCGCCACCGGATCGGTCTCGTCGGTCCACCCGAAGCGGCGCGCCAGCCGCCCGAGGTGGGTGTCGACGGTGATGCCGGGCACGTCGAAGGCGTTGCCGAGGACGACGTTGGCGGTCTTGCGACCCACGCCCGGCAGCGTCACCAGATCGGAGAGCCGACCGGGCACCTGGCCGCCGAACCTCTCGACGAGAGCGGCCCCCAGCTTCAGGAGGGACTCGGTCTTGGCCCGGAAGAACCCCGTGGGCTGGATGATGGCCTCGACGTCGGCCCGCTCGGCGGCGGCCAGGGCGCGGGCGTCCGGGTAGCGCGCGAACAGCGTCGGCGTCACCCCGTTGACCCGGACGTCGGTGGTCTGCGCCGAGAGGACCGTGGCCACGAGGAGCTGGTAGGCGTCCGCGAAGTCGAGCTCGCAGCGGGCGTCGGGGTAGTGCTCGTGCAGCACGCGGGACATCCGCCGCGCACGACGGGTCAGCGCCAGCGAGGTCTCCCCCGTCGGGGTCTGCGGGTCGGGTCCGGACGGGTGGCTGTCGACACTCACCCCCTCACCCTAGAGGTGCCGGCCGACACACCCCGGCCCCATTCCGCCGCTGGTCATGGCACCATGAGGCGGTGGACCGGCACGTCGTCATGAAAGCACCGTTGTTCGCCGCGCTCGACGGCGCGACGGCCGACCAGCTCATGGACTCGATGAGCCCGCACCGGTTGGCCCGGGGGGACGTGGTCTTCCACGAGGGGGATCCGGGGGACTCGCTGCACGTCATCACCAAGGGCAAGGTCAAGCTCGCCCGCGCCTCCGCCGACGGTCGGGAGAGCCTGCTCGCCGTCCTCGGACCGGGCGAGATGTTCGGCGAGCTGAGCCTCTTCGACCCGGGCCCGCGCCTGACGACCGCCTACGTCGTGTCCGACACCGAGTTCATCTCGCTCGGCAACGACGCCCTGCGCGCCTTCCTCGGCCACCACCCCGAGGTCGCCATGCAGATGCTCGCGGGGCTGGCCCACCGGCTGCGCAAGACCAACGAGGGCCTGTCCGACCTCGTCTTCACCGACGTCCCCGGCCGCGTCGCCAAGGCGCTGCTGGACCTGTCCGACCGCTTCGGCCGGCGCTCGGACGCCGGGATCGTCGTCTCGCACGACCTCACGCAGGAGGAGCTGGCCCAGCTCGTGGGCGCCAGCCGGGAGACGGTCAACAAGGCTCTCGCCGACTTCGCGCAACGGGGCTGGGTCACCCTGGGGGCCAAGGCCGTCACGCTCATGGACCTGGAACGGCTGCGCCGTCGCGCCCGCTGAGCGCCGGGACCACCGGCGCGCGCCTCAGTCCGTCAGCGCTCCGAGGTAGTCCAGCTGGGCCAGGACCGAGAGCCGCGCCGCCGGCCACACGGCCCGGGGCGTGTCGGCATACACCTGCTCCACGACCCGGTCGGCCAGGTCCCCCCGGCCCGGGTCGTCGGTGGGGTGCAGCTGGGCGACCGCCTGCCTGACCTGCTCCAGACGCGCGTGCCGGTGCCGCCAGTAGTGCTCCACCACCCCGGTGGCGTCCGGCACGACCGGTCCGTGCCCGGGCGCGATGCTGCTCGCCGCCCCGCTCCGCGTCAGCGCGCGCAGCCGCTCCAGCGACTCCAGGTATGACGTGAGGTCGCCGTCGGGGTAGGCGACCACCGTGGTGCCCCGCCCCAGGACGGTGTCCCCCGTGAGCAGCACCTGCTCGGCGGGCAGCAGGAAGGACAGCGAGTCGGCGGTGTGCCCGGGGGTGGGCACGACCAGCACCTCGAGCCCGCCGACGTCCACCCGCTGACCCGCCTGCAGGTCGTCGTGCCCGGGCCCGCACCGCCGCACGGGAGCCGCCGTGAGCCGCGCCCACCGGTCGGCGGACTCGGCGTGGTCGGCGTGCCCGTGCGTCAGCAGGGTCAGCGCCACCCGGGCGTCGCGCCGCGCGACGTGGTCGAGCACCGCCGCGAGGTGGGCCTCGTCCAGCGGGCCCGGGTCGACCACGACCGCCTCGCCGCTGCCGGGCTCCAGGAGCACCCAGGTGTTCGTGCCCTCCAGGGTCATGGGCGAGGGGTTCGGGCACAGCACCGCATGGGCCCGCTCCCCCCAGGCGCCTCCCTGCCAGGCCGGGTCGGCGGCTCCCGCCGACCTCACGGCGCGTCCCCGTGCTGCGGCACCCGCATCCACACCCGTCCGTCGTGCTCGACCGGGACCGGCGTGACGGCCGGCACCCGGGGCCGCTGCCCCAGCCAGGCGTCGAGGTCCCGGATGTCCGCGAGCTCCTCGAGCATCACCTGGGTGGGGGGAAGCAGCACGTCGCGGCCGGCCCGCTGCCCCTGCAGGATCTCGGCAGGCGTTCGCCAGCCGGCCACCGCGGCCTCGCTGCTCTCGTCGTCGGCCGCCTGGCCGAGCGGCATACGGGCGGCGAAGAACCTCGTGTCGTAGCGCCGCGGCTCGCACTCCGGCGTGACCCAGTGCCCCCGCAGGCTCAGCAGGTCCGTCCGCAGCACCAGCCGGTGCCGCTCCAGCACCTGGGCGAGGCTGTGCGTACGGTCCAGCAGCCCGGCCCGCTCCCGACGCCAGACCTCGTCGCGCAGGTCCGTGACCACCGTGTCGGAGGACAGTCCGGCCAGGAGCACCCCGCACTCCTCGAAGACCTCCCGTGCCGCGGCGGTGACCAGCTGCCGCGCCGCCTCCTCCCCCGTGCCCAGGCGCCGCGCCCAGGAGCCCGCGTCGGGTCCGGCCCAGGGCAGGCCCACCTCGCCGTCCCGGGGGTCGACGCCGCCGCCGGGGAAGGCGATCATGCCGCCGGCGAAGGCCATGCCGGCGACGCGACGGAGGACGAAGACCTCCACGCCCGGCTCGTCCCGGAGGAGCATCACCGTGGCCGAGGCACGGGGCGTCGCCGCCGACCGCTCGGCGGTCGGCCGGCGCAGCCAGGCGCGGGAGTGCTCCGCGACGGCCTCGGGGACGGCGAAGTCGCGGTACGCGGCGGCGCCGGGGCCGGCGGCATCCTCCCCCGCCACGTCAGTCCCGGACGGCGACGGTGATCTCGACCTCGACGGGCACGTCGAGCGGCAGCACGGCGACGCCGACGGCGGAGCGAGCGTGCACCCCGGCCTCGCCGAACGCGTGGCCGAGCAGCTCGGACGCCCCGTTCACCACGCCCGGCTGCCCCGTGAAGGAGGGGTCGCTGGCCACGAAGCCGACGACCTTCACCACCCGGACGACGCGGTCGAGGTCACCGATGACCGACCGAACGGCGGCGATGGCGTTAAGGGCGCACACCCCGGCGAGACGCGTGGCGTCCTCAGGGCTCACCAGCCCCTCCCCCTCGCCGACCTTGCCCGTGCGCTCCAGACGCCCGTCGACGAACGGCACCTGCCCCGAGCTGAAGACGAGGTCACCGTGCCTGACCGCCGGGACGTAGGCGGCGACAGGCGCCGCGACCTCGGGCACCCGGTGGCCGAGCTCGGCCAGCCGGCCCTCCACGACACCCGCTCCGGAGTCGGCCATGACCGACCCGTCAGGCGTTCTTGGGGCGCTTGAGGTACGCCACGAGGTTGGTGCCGTCGCCCGGTCCGGGCACCACCTGCACCAACTCCCAGCCGTCCTCGCCCCACTGGTCGAGGATCTGCTTGGTCGCGTGGATCATGAGGGGGACGGTCGCGTACTCCCACTGCTGCACAGTCATGGTGCCGACCCTACCGGCCGCGTCGGCCCGGTCGCCCGACCACCCGTGGGCGGCTCGGCGTGGGTCAAGGACCTCTCAGAAACCTCACGTACCGTGTCTGGTATGCGCTCTGCTCTCACTGTCGCACGGGTGACCTCCCTGCTCGGGGTCTTTCTGGCCGTCTCCATCCTCATGGGCATCATCGGTGCCGGCCTGCTGGCCCCGGTCGTCGGGGCCACCGGACTCGCCGCGCGCGAGAGCGTGAGCATGTTCGAGGAGCTGCCCGGGGACCTGGAGCAGAACCCGCTCGCCCAGCAGTCCCGCATCCTCGCCGCGGACGGCACCATCCTCGCGACCCCGGCCACGCAGAACCGCATCATCGTCGACAGCGACGAGATCAACCAGAACATGAAGGACGCGCAGGTCGCCATCGAGGACGAGCGCTTCTTCCAGCACGGTGGGGCGGACGTGGAGGCCCTCGCCCGCGCGGTGGTCCAGAACACCACCACCGACAGCACGCAGGGCGGGTCGACCCTGACCCAGCAGTACATCAAGCTGGCGCTGCAGCAGCAGGCGATCAAGGAGAACGACGCCGAGGCCTACGCCCAGACCCAGGCACGGTCGGGCATGGAGGGCTACGTCCGCAAGCTGCGCGAGCTCAAGTACGCCATCACCCTCGAGGAACGGCTCAGCAAGGACGAGATCCTCGTCGGCTACCTCAACCTGGCGTTCTACGGCGACAACGTCTACGGCGTCGAGGCGGCCGCCCGGCACTACTTCAACGTCAACGCCAAGGACCTCACGGTCGCGCAGTCCGCCCTGCTGGCGGGGGTCGTCCGCTCGCCCAGCAACACCAACCCGGTGGCCAACCCCGAGCTGGCGCAGGCGCGGCGCGACGTGGTGCTGGGCAACATGCGCGAGCAGGGGATGATCACGCAGGAGGAGCTGGAGGAGGCCCGCTCGCAGCAGGTCGAGGACATGCTCGAGATCCGGGACAGCCAGCGCTCCTGCCTCCGCTCGGCCAACCCCTACTTCTGCGACTACGTCGAGGCCTGGTTGCTGGAGCAGCCCGCCCTGGGCAAGACCCGGGACGAGCGGCTGGAGAACCTCACCACCAACGGGCTCACCGTGCAGACCACCCTGGACCTCGAGCTCTCGGGCGAGATGAAGGACATCCTGCGGGACGCGACCCCGCGGGGCAACGAGTACTTTCTGGGCTCCGCCGCCAGCGTCGTGGAGCCCGGCACCGGCAAGATCCTCGCCTTCAACCAGTCCTCGCAGTACGACCTCGAGGGCACCAACGACAAGGTCCGGGAGACCTCGGTCAACTGGAACGTCGACAACGCCTACGGTGGCCCCGGGGGTATGGCGATCGGCTCGATCGCGAAGGCGTACACCCTGGTCGAGGCGCTGGAGAAGGGCGTGCCCGTCGAGGCCGACATCCGGGTGCGCGAGCCGGAGGACAGCACCTTCGGCAACGTCTGGCTCGAGGACCCCGACGACCGGCCGACGTCGTACCCGCCGTCCGACGAGGTGTTCCCGGCCGGCATCTTCTTCCGGGACGACTTCGAGCAGGGCTGCACGATCGGCGAGGACCACTGGGCGGTCCGCAACGCCAACGACGAGAACCACGTCGACGAGATCACCCTGCGCAAGGCCTCGGCCCTGTCGGTCAACACCGCCTTCGCCACCCTGGCCTCGCAGGTCGGGACGTGCGACATCGCGGACACGATGACGAAGATGGGCCTGCACGCGGCCAACGGCCAGGACTACGGGCTGGACCCGGGCAACGCCGAGACCACGCTCGCCCCGTCCCTGGTGCTCGGCGCCGACACGGCCAGCCCCCTCACCGTGGCCGCGTCCTACGCGACCTTCGCCTCCGGCGGCATCTACTGCCCGCCGGTGCCGGTCACCAAGGTGCTCGACGCCAACGGCGAGGAGCTCCCGCTGGAGCTGCCCGAGTGCGAGCGGGTCATCGACGAGGACGTCGCGCTGGGAGCGGTGGAGCTGCTCGAGGGCGTCCTCAGCATCGAGGGCTCGGGCTGGCAGGCCATCCTCGACGACGACCGCCCGGCCGGAGGCAAGACCGGCACCAACAACGACTCGACCAACACGTGGTTCGCCGGCTTCACCCCGCAGCTGTCGACGGCCGTCTTCGTGGGCAACGTCCCCGGCGGCGCCCGCTACGACGGGGAGCTCGTGGACATCACCGTCGGCGACCGCGTCATCGAGGGTCCGCTCTTCGGCTCCTCGCTGGCTGCCCCCACCTGGAAGCGGATCATGGAGGTCGCCTCCGAGGGCATGGACGTCGAGGAGTGGGACGAGCCGTCCGAGGAGATCCTCAACGGCAAGCGGGTGACGATCCCCCGCGTCGTCGGGCTCGAGGTCGGTGAGGCACAGGAGCGCCTCGAGGACGCGGGCCTCACCGGTGCCGTGGTCCGCGTGGCCTCCAGCCGTCCCGAGGGCACGGTCGTCTACACCACGCCCGGCGTCGGCTCCTCGGTGCAGACGTCCGACCCGGTCACGCTGCACGTGTCCAACGGGATCCAGCAGGCGGCCGCCCCGCCGCCGCCGCCCGCGCGGTCGGCACCCCGCCAGAGCCAGCCGCAGCCGCCTCCCCCGCCGCAGCCCCAGCCGTCGCCGCAGCCGGAGCCCGAGCCGGAGCCGACGCAGGAGCCGAGCCGGAACCTGAGCCGGAGCCGACGCAGGACCCGGAGCCGGCGCCCGCCCCGACGCCCGGCCCGCCCGACGAGCCGCCGGGGACCGACCCGCCGGGTCAGGACGACGACTGACCCGCGGTACGCGGATCACGCCGACCTCCCGGCCCGGCGAAACCGCTCCGGCGGTCGTGCCCCGGGGTGAGACACTGGCGGCATGACCGAGCCGACCGGCCTCAAGGCCACCCTGCAGCAGGACCTCACCGCCGCCATGCGCGCGAAGGACAAGGTGCGCGCCGGGACGCTCCGGATGACCCTGTCCGCCGTGACGACCGAGGAGGTCGCCGGCAAGCAGGCGCGTGAGCTGTCCGACGACGAGGTGCTGCGGGTCATCACCAAGGAGGCCAAGAAGCGCCGCGAGGCGGCCGAGGCCTACACCGGCGCCTCCCGCCCCGAGCTGGCGGCCCAGGAGGAGGCCGAGCTGGAGGTGCTGGAGGCCTACCTGCCGGCCCAGCTCAGCGACGCCGAGCTCGACGAGCTCGCGCGCGCCGCCGTCGCCGAGAGCGGTGCGACCGACATGCGCGGCATGGGCCAGGTCATGAAGGTGCTCCAGCCCCGGGTCGCCGGGCGCGCCGAGGGCGGCCGGGTGGCCGCCTCGGTGAAGCAGGCGCTGGGCGCCTGAGCGGGCGCCGCCTCACTCCGATGCCGACGACGACCGTAGGGCGCCCGCTCGCCGCCGCACTCACCGCCGGCACGGCGATCGGCGCGGGGGCCGCGGCCTACGCCACCTGGGTGGAACCGCGGTGGTTCGCGCTCCGGGAGGCGACCGTGCCCTGCCTCCCGCCCGGCACACCGGAGCTGCGTGTGCTGCACCTGTCCGACCTGCACCTCGTGCCGCGCCAGCACCGCAAGCGGGACTGGGTGCGGGGCCTGGCCGCCCTGGAGCCCGACCTGGTCGTCCACACCGGCGACCACCTGGCCGCGATGGACGCGGTGCCGGCGGCGCTGGACACCTACGGCGCGCTCCTCGACCGCCCGGGAGCCTTCGTCCTGGGGTCGAACGACTACTACCCCCCGACCGCGAAGAACCCCCTGCGGTACGTCAACGACAGCCACAAGAAGGGCGCGGACCTGACCCCCCGGCGGCTCCCGACCCAGGAGCTCGTCGACGGGCTGACCGGGCGCGGCTGGGTCGACCTCACGCACCACCGGCTGCGGCTGGACGTCGCGGGCGTCCGACTCGAGCTGGTCGGCACCGACGACGCGCACCTGGGGCTGGACGACTACCCCCGCGTGTCCGCCCCCGCCGACCCCGCCGCGGACCTGACGGTCGGCGTCACGCACGCGCCCTACCAGCGGGTGCTCGACCCGATGGCCGCGGACGGTGCGCGGCTGCTCATCGCCGGGCACACCCACGGCGGCCAGCTGCGGGTGCCGGGGTACGGCGCCCTCGTCACCAACTGCGACCTCGACACCGCCCGGGCACGCGGCCTGTCGCGGTGGTGGCCGGGGGCGGGGTCGACCCCCTCGTCGGCGGCCCCCGCGGACGCCGCCTGGTTGCACGTCTCCGCCGGCCTCGGCGGCAACCCCTACACGCCGTTCCGCTTCTGCTGCCGGCCCGAGGCGACGCTGCTCACGCTGACCGCCGACCCCCGTCGACGGATTTAGCCGCGGCGGCAGGGGTGGGCTATCCTTGCGGACGCTGCGTGCGGCCCCGAGGGCCGGCGCACGAGCCACGGGGTGTGGCGCAGCTTGGTAGCGCGCTTCGTTCGGGACGAAGAGGTCGCAGGTTCAAATCCTGTCACCCCGACCAGCAGGGGCCGACCCCGACCGGAGCACCCGGTCGGGGTCGGTCTTTCTCGTGCTCCGCGCACCGGCGCTCCGGGGGGTTGGTAGATTGCTCCCATGTCCCGCCCGGCCGACCGATGCCCCACCGGCACCGGCCTGTCCAGGGCGGGTGAGCCATGAGCCTGCTCTGGACCCTCGTCATCTCCGCGGTGACCGTCCTCGCGACCTTCCCGCTCACCCGATTCCTCGGCCGGCACGCCGGCTGGCCCCTCGCCGCCCTCTACCTCGCGGCCGCTGCGGCCTTCTGGCCGGCCGCCACGGAGGTCATGCACCACGGGACCGTCGAGTGGTCCACCCCCTGGGTGCCCACCCTCGGCCTGGACCTCGCGCTGCGCGCGGACGGCCTGGGCACGGTCTTCACCTTCATCGCCCTGGTCATCGGCGCGGTCGTGCTCGCCTACTCCACGGCCTACCTCAAGCCGGGCCGCAACCTCACCTTCTACTTCTACATGGCGATGTTCACCGTCTCCATGGTCGGGCTGGTGCTGGCGGACGACCTCATCCTGCTCTTCCTGTGCTGGGAGCTCACCAGCCTCGCCAGCTTCTTCCTCATCGCCCGCTCGGGGTATGCCGGTGAGGCCGCGTCGATGCGCACCCTGCTCATCACCTTCCTCGGCGGGCTCGGGCTGCTGTCCGCGGTCACTGCGATCATCGTGCGCACCGGCACCACCACGCTGTCCGAGGCGCTCGCCCACGAGGTGTGGGACACCAGCCCCGGCTTCACGGCCGCCGTGGCGCTGCTCGTCATCCTGGCGGCCTTCACCAAGTCGGCGCAGTTCCCCTTCCACGTGTGGCTGCCCGACGCCATGGCCGCCGCCACCCCGGTCAGCGCCTACCTGCACGCCGCCGCCGTGGTCAAGGCCGGCATCTTCCTGCTCATGCGCTTCTCCCCGGCCTTCCACGACGTGCCGGTGTGGAACGTCCTGCTCATCACCACCGGTCTGGTCACCTGCGGGATCGGCGGTTGGTTCGCCCTGCAGAAGACCGACCTCAAGAAGCTCATGGCCTACTCCACGGTCAGCCAGCTGGGTCTCATCGTCGCGACCATCGGCGTCGGGACGGAGTACGCCCTCGCCGCCGCGATCCTCCACGTCATCGCGCACGCGCTCTTCAAGTCCGGGCTCTTCATGATGGTCGGCGTCGTCGACCACGCGACCGGGACCCGCGACGTCCGGCGTATGCCGGTGCTGTCCAGCGCCATGCCCGTGGCCTTCTGGGTCACCGTGCTCGGGTGCGCCTCGATGGCGGGCGTCCCCCCGATGCTCGGCTTCGTCTCCAAGGAGAGCATCCTCACCTCGATGCTCGACTCCCCCTTCGGTGCGGTCGCCTCCTGGGCCGCCTTCCTCGGGGTCGCCCTCACCGCGGTGCTGACCTTCGCCTACTGCGCCAAGATCGTCTTCAACGGCTTCTACGACGGTCGCGGCCAGGCCAAGTGGCCCGAGGACCGCCCGCTGCACACCACGCCCTGGGCACTGCTGACCTTCGCCGCCATCCCCATCGTCGTCGGCCTGCCGCTGGCCTTCGTCGTCGGCATCCTCGACACCCCGGTGGGCCGGGCCACCGCCGCCATGCTCCCCGCCGACGTCGAGGAGCCGCACCCGCACCTCGCGCTGTGGCACGGCGTCAACCTCGAGCTGGTGACCTCGCTGGCCATCATCGGGGTCGGCGTCATGGTCATCCTGCGCCGCCGCTTCTTCTTCCCGGCCCGCGAGCACGACACCTTCTCCTTCGACGGCGCCGACGTCATCCGGGTCATCAACGACACCGCCGCCGACGTCGGCAAGGCGCTGGGTGCCCTCGCCCGCGCCGACAACCCCACGCGGCACGTGGCCGTGCAGTTCGTCGCCCTCGCCGCCCTCGTCCTGGGCGGCGTGGGGGTCCTCGTCGCCCGCGACGAGCTGCTGCCGGTCCAGGAGGGCCTGGTCAGCCCGGTCGACGCCGTCGTGCTGGTCATCATCGCGGGGGCCGTCGTCGTCCTGGGGCGCGCCAACTCGCGGCTCGCCGCGGTCGTCGCCCTCTCCACCGTGGGCGCCGCCGTGACGGTCCAGATCTTCGCCCTCGGCGCTCCCGACGTCGGCATGACCCAGCTGCTCGTCGAGGCGCTCACCGTGCTGATGATCATGCTGGTGCTGCAGCGCCTTCCGCAGACCTTCGGACGCGCACCGCGGTGGGGCAACAAGGCCGCCCTGGCCCTCGCCCTCGTCGGCGGGCTGTCGGCCGGGGCGGCGACCTGGGCGCTGACCGGCCGCCGCGACCGCAGCGAGGTCGCCCTCTGGTACCTCAACGAGGGCCCGGTCGAGACGAGTGGCGACAACGTCGTCAACACGATCCTCGTCGAGTTCCGCGCCCTCGACACCTTCGGGGAGCTCACCGTGCTCGGGATGGCCGCAGCCGCCATGGTCGCGATCGTCTCCACGGTCCGCGACCGCTACCTCGACCCGCCCCCGGAGGCGGACCGCAACTACGTCGCGCCGCCCGAGGTGCCGCTGCAGGCCGAGGGGTCGACGGCATACCGGGCCATCGCCGAGGCCTGGGGCAACGCCGTGCCGATGCAGATCATGGTCCGGGTCACCGCGCCGCTGCTGGCGATCATCTCCACGATCCTCTTCCTGCGCGGGCACAACTCCCCGGGCGGCGGGTTCATCGCCGCGCTCGTGGGGTCGGCCATCGTGGCGCTGATCTACCTCGCCACCTCCCGCGACCGCGCCGTCGGGCCGCCCCGGCTCCCGCTGCGCCTCGTGGCGCTCGGCGTCCTCATCGCCATCGGCACCGGTATCTGGGGCATGCTCGCCCACGTCTCGTTCCTGGAGCCGCTGCACGGCTACGTCTACGGCGTCCACGTCACCAGCTCGATGGTCTTCGACCTCGGCGTCTACCTCGCCGTGCTCGGCCTCGTCATGGAGGCCTTCAACCTGCTCGGCGCCACCGGGGGTCGCGAAGGCACCCGCGAGCGCGCCGACGAGTCGGTCGAGGGCGAGATCGGCGGACCCATGGACACCTCCCGCGGCGAGCGGTATGCCGAGACCCGCCGGGGCATCCCCGGCCGCCGGTCGACCTACCTCCAGCAGGACCGTCCCCCGCGCCCCGGAGGTGGCTCGTGATCATCCCCATCACCGTCGGCGTGCTCACCGCCGGAGCCATCTACCTCATGCTGCAGCGCGGCATGGTGCGCATCATCTTCGGGCTCGCGCTGCTCGCGCACGCCGCCAACCTGCTCATCCTCTCCGCCGGTGTCACGGCCTGGCGCGGGGAGCCGTTCCCGGACGCCGCCGGTGTCGCGGACGCCGGTGACCCGCTGCCCCAGGCCTTCGTCCTCACCGCCATCGTCATCGCGCTCGCCGTGACCGTGCTCATGCTCGCCATGGCCGTCATCGGTCACAACGACGACACCAAGCGGATGCCCGAGACCGGGGAGACCCACCGCCGATGATGACCGCCGCCCTCCTCCCGCTGCTCGCGGTGCTGCCGATCGCCGCGTCCGCCGCCACGGTGCTCTGGCGCAACAGCGCCTGGCAGCGGTTCTGGCTGCTCGCCATCCCGGTCCTCACCGGGGCTGGCCGGGCTCGACCTGCTGCTGCAGCACCGCGAGACCCCGGTCCTCGCGGAGAACGTCGGGGCCTTCGTGCCCGGGGTGGCCATCCCCTTCGTCTCCGACACCTTCAGCGCGCTGATGATCCTGGTGACCTCGTTCACCGTGCTCATGTGCCTCGTCTTCATGACGATGACCGGGGAGAACCGCTACCGGCTGGTGACCCCCCTGGTGCTCATGCTGCTCGGCGGGGTCAACGGGGCCTTCCTCACCGGTGACCTGTTCAACCTCTTCGTCTTCGTCGAGGTCATGCTGCTGCCGAGCTACGCGCTCATCGCGGTGACCGGCACCTGGCGGCGTCTCGGGGTGGGCCGGACCTTCGTCATCGTCAACCTGCTGACCAGCACGATCCTGCTCATCGGCGTCGGGCTGGTCTACGCGACCGCCGAGACGGTCAACCTCGCGCTCCTCGTGGGCGCCGGCAGCGACCCCCGGACCATGCTCAGCTCGGGCGTGGTGCTGCTGGCGTTGTCGATCAAGGCCGCGCTCGTGCCGATGCACACGTGGCTGCCGCGGACCTACCCCGCCACGTCGGCCTCGGTGATGGCGCTCTTCAGCGCCCTGCACACCAAGGTCGCGCTCTACGCCCTCTTCCGCATCACCTCGACCCTCTACGAGGGCCAGCCCCCCTGGATCCTCGTGCTGGCCGTCATGGTCGGCCTCTCCCTGGTTGTCGGCTCCTACAGCACCTTCGGCGAGCGGGTCATGCGCCGGGCGCTGTCCTGGCAGATGGTCGCCGGGGTCGGGCACATCCTGCTGGGCCTGATGCTGTTCACCCAGTTCTCCCTGGCCGCCGGCATCTTCTACATGATCCACCACATCATCACCATGGGGGCCCTCATCCTCGGGGCCGGTGCCATCGAGCAGACCTACGGGTCCGGTCGCTACGAGCGGCTCTCGGGCATCATCCGCCGGGACCGGCTGCTGACGATCGGGTACGCGCTCGCGCTCATGTCGCTCGTGGGGCTGCCGCCCAGCTCGGGCTTCTTCGGCAAGGTGGGCCTCGTGCAGGCGTCCGCCCAGGCCGGCGGGGCGTGGCAGGCGGTCTTCATCACGCTGATCGTCGTCGGCGCCCTGGGGTCGCTCGTGGCCATGCAGCGGCTGTGGGTCGGCGTGTTCTGGGGACCCGACATGGAGGACTACCTCCCCGACTCCCCCGAGACCGGCCGCGGCGCCACGGTCACGCTGACCGACGACGTCCGGGTCACCCCCCGGCTCCTGGCCCCCATGGCCGTGCTCGTGCTCACCCAGCTCGCGATGTTCGTCCTGGCCGGACCCATCATGCAGGTCACCACCCGCGCCGCCCAGGGCCTGGTCGACCTGCAGCCCTACGTGCAGGCGGTGACCGGATGATCCCCAACCCGCTGCGCATCGGGGTCTACGGCGGCTGGTTGGCCGGCGAGGTCATCCGCGGCGCCCTGCGCATCGGGGCCGACGTGGTCACCCCGGGCCTGCGCATGTCACCGGCCATCGTGGAGCTCCCGCTGCACTGCGAGACCGACCTGGAGATCAGCACCATGGCCTCCTCGATCACCATCACCCCGGGGACGATCACGATCGGCATCGCCCCGCGCAACGGGGACTCGCCCCCCACCCTCTACGTCCACGCGCTCTACGGCGAGGACCGGGACGCCCTCGTGGAGGAGCTGCGCGACATGGAACGGCGGCTGCTGGTCATGACGCGTGGGCGACGCTCCGCGGAGCAGGCGATGGAAGGGGAGCCGTCATGACCTTCGTCGTCTGGACCACCGTGGCGATCCTGCTGCTCGCCGCCGTGCTCGGCCTCGTCCGCGTGCTGCTCTCGCGCGACGACGCCTCGGTCGCCGCGGTGAGCGACCTCGTCTACTTCTGCGCGGTCGGCATCTTCCTCATGATCGGCCTCAACGCCGAGTCCATCGTGCTCCTCGACGTCGCCTCCCTCGCCGCGCTCGTCGGCATCCTGGCGACGGTCTCGCTGGCCCGGATCCTCACGAGGGGGCGCCGATGACCCTGCTGCTGACCCTCCTCGTCGGTGTGCTGTGCATCGGCGGCTCCGTCTTCGTCCTGCTCAGCGCGATCGCCATGCTCCGCGCACGGGACGGCCTCTCGCGGATCAACGTGCTGTCCGGCGCCACCGGCATGGGCCTGCCGTGGATCGCGACCGGGGTCTACGTCGCACACGTGCAGCTGCACGGGTTCGACGTCATCACCCTCATCAAGCTCCTCGTCACGATCGCCGGCTTCATCATCATGAGCTCAGTCGCCTCCAACGCCCTGGGTCGGGCGGCCTACCGCTCGGGCGCCCCCCTCGACCCCGCCACGGACCCCAACGACCTGGCCTGAGCCGCCCCACGGCACACGTCCCGGGGACGACGGGCACCGAGCACGGCCGTCGCCGACGCGTCTCCGGCCCGTGGCTCGTCGTCAGGTGACGGCGTGCAGCGCGGCGAGCTCGGCCTCCATGACCTGCTCGTCGGTGGCGTCGAGCCGGACGTGCGCCAACAGCGTGTGCAGCACGCGCAGCGCGGCGGCGGCACGCTCGCCCCAGGAGGAGAGGTAGCTGAACTGCCACCACCACATCGCCTCCGTCGGGCGTCCGGCGAGGTAGTGCTCCTGGCCGTGGGCGAGGTCCGCGGCCACGGCGACGAGGTCGTCCGCGAGCGAGCCGCGGGTGACCTCACCCGTGAGGACGGGGTCCTCCAGGTCGCAGTAGTCGTCGAGGCCGCCGAGCAGCGTGTGCAGGGCCTCGCGGACGCGCTCGAGGTCGGCGTCCGGGCCGGCGTCGGGCTCGAAGCGCTCGGCGGGCACCACGTCGACCAGGGCACCCAGCCGCGCGCCGGCCGCGCACAGCTGCCCCACGCTGAGGAGCAGGAGCGGCAGCGCCGACTCGGCGGCCTCGCCCGAGGCCACCTCCTCCAGGCTGCTGAAGTAGGCGGCCACCTCGGCGTGCATCTCCCGCGCCGGCTGTGCCCAGTCGTCGACCATGCCCCCACCCTAGGGGAAAGCGCTCCGCGAGGGCTGTGCGCGCGCCAGTCCGGCGCCGCGGGTCAGGACCCGGCCGTGCCCGTCGAGATCATCCGGCGCCCCTCGAAGGCGCGCCCCAGGGTGACCTCGTCGGCGTACTCCAGGTCGCCCCCGACGGGGAGCCCGGAGGCGAGGCGGCTGACCCGCACGCCGTCGTAGGGCTTGAGCAGGCGGGCGAGGTAGGTCGCCGTCGCCTCGCCCTCGAGGTTGGGGTCGGTCGCGATGATGACCTCGGCGACCTGACCGTCCGCGAGCCGGGCGACCAGCTCGCGGACCCGTAGGTCCTCCGGGCCCACGCCACCGATGGGGTTGATGGCTCCACCGAGCACGTGGTAGCGCCCGCGGAACTCCCGGGTCCGCTCGATGGCGGCGACGTCCTGGCTCTGCTCGACGACGCAGATCATGCTCGGGTCGCGCCGGTCGTCCAGGCAGATCCGGCAGCGCTCGGCCTCCGCGACGTTGCCGCAGACCTCGCAGAAGCGCACCTTCTCCCGGATCTGCAGGAGGGCCTCGGCGAGGCGGGTGATGTCCTCGGGGTCCGCGGCGAGCAGGTGGAAGGCCATCCGCTGGGCTCCCTTGGGGCCGACACCGGGGAGCCGACCCAGCTCGTCGATCAGGTCCTGGACCACGCCTTCATACACAACACGCCACTGTAGGCGGTGCCGCTGACACCCGCGCCGCGGCTCGCCCGGGCGGCTGGTCCGGCACGGGGCGGGAGGGCCGCCACCGGCCGGGGCTCAGGCGGGGGCGTCGCCGGAGCGCTGGGCGTACTCCCCGGCCCACTCCTGGCCGGAGAGCTCGCGGATGCGCTGCATGACCTCGTCGGTGAGCTCGCGCCGGGCGCGCCCCTGGGGCACCCCGTCGAAGCGTCCGGCGACGTCGATCGGCGCGCCGAACTCCACCCGCACCTTCGCCCGGCGTGGGAAGCGGCTGCCCACCGGTTGGATGTCCTGGGTGCCCTGCAGCCCGACCGGCACGACCGGGCACCCCGCCTCCAGGGCCAGCCAGGCGACCCCGGTCCGGCCGCGGTAGAGGCGCCCGTCGCGCGAACGGGTGCCCTCGGGGTAGATCCCGAAGGCGCCCCCCTCGCGGAGGTGCGCCAGGGCTAGGTCGAGGGACTTCTGCGCCGCCCGGGTGTCGTCGCGGTCCACGGGGATCGACCCGACACCGGTGAACCACTCGCGGCTGATCCACCCCTTGATCCCGGTGCCGGTGAAGTACTCGGACTTGGCGAGGAAGGCCACCTGGCGGGGTGCCGTGAGCGGGATGACCACGCTGTCGATGAAGGAGCGGTGGTTGCTCGCGAGGATGACCGGGCCGTCCATGGGCACGTGGTCCAGCCCGAGGACCTCGGGCCGCCAGATCGCCGTGGCCAACGGGGTCACCACGGGATGGAGCAGCTCGTAGATCATGCCTGGGCCGTCCTCACGCCACGGGGTCGTCGTTGATGGCGATGACAGTACCGCCCAGGACGCTCTCGATGACCGGCTGCCCGACCGTGCCGGAGGTCGCGAGGTCCTCGTCGTCCTCGCTCGGGGCGTCCCCACCCGGTGACCGCACCGGCTGGTCGGTGGCCCGGGCCCGGCTCGCCCCGGAGGACCCCGCACCGGGTCCCGGGGTGTCGGCCGCGTCGGCGCCCGGCGGGTCGTCGTCCGCCGCGGCTGCACCACCGCCGACGGCGTCCGCGCCGGCCGGGGCGGGCTCCGCACCGGTCGCCCAGGCGGGAGCCCCCTGCCCGGCGGTCCGCTGAGACCACTCCGGCTGGTCGGGGGCGGGGCCACCCGGGCGCGCGCCGGCGCCCAGCTGCTCGGCCAGCCCCGGCTCGGCGGGGCCGCGCTGTCGCTGGCCGGGAGCGGGGTCGGCGCCGCCCCGGCCCCGCACCCGCACCGGTGCGCTGCCGGACGTCGGCGGCTCCCCGGCGCCGGCGTCGGGGGTCGCCCCACGCGTCCGCAGCCGTCCCCGCATCGGCGCGTCGGGGATGCCGTCGGGGAGCGCGGGCGCCGCCCCGGCCCCCGGCCCCGACCCGGGCGTGTCCGTCCGGCCTGGTGCCGAGGACGCGCCGTGGGGCGCCCCCACGTCCTCTGGCGGGGCCCAGTCGTCCGGCTCCGGCGGCTCCTCCGGGGCTCGCTCGGGCTCGTCCTCCGGCGGCTCGGCCGCTCCCCGGCCGGGTGAGCCCGGGGGCGGGCCGTCCGGCCGCGCCGTGGGCTGGCGGGGGCGGTCACCGGCCCGCTGGCGCGATCCTGGGGCCTCGGCACCTCCGGCGGTCTGCGCCGGTGCCGTGGTGGCCGGACCCCCGCGGCCAGACCCGCCGTCGGCGGCGGGCGGGTGGCCACCGAGCACGGTGGCCTCGATCCGGGTGTCGAGAGCGAGCGCGTCCAGCACCCCCTGGCGCAGCGCCTCCTCGTTGGAGGTGCCCATGAAGTGGCGGATCCACCGCTCGTCCGGCATCCCGACGAGCAGCCGCCGTCCGTCGAAGTCGACGACCTGGATCGACTCCAGCGCCCCTGCTGTGCGGCGACTGATCGAGCGCACGGCGGCGATGATCTCCGGCCAGTGCCGACGCAGCGCGGCCGTGTCCAGGTGACCCGGTGCCTGCGCACCGGGATCCGTCCGCTGCCCCTCGGCCTGCTGCCCCTCGGCCCGTCCCGGACCCGCCGCAGAGGGCTGCTCCCCGCCCAGCGGGGCGGGCTCGGTGGGGGGTGCCGTCGGTGCCGACCCTCCCACTGTGGCCCTCGCCTGCGCCGTGGCGCGCTGCCGGGCCGAGGGCTCCTGCGACGCGCCCCGCCCCGGAGCCGTCGACCCAGGGCCACCCGCGGCACCCTCGTCGCCCCGCGACGCACCCCCGCGCCGACCCGCACCGATCCCCTCGGCCGGGAGGTCGGCCGCGCCGAGCCGGCGCTCGATGCGGTCCAGCCGGGCCCCGTGACCCTCCTCACCCTGGGCGGCGGGCAGCAGCAGACGGGCCGCCAGCAGCTCCAGGACCAGCCGGTAGGACACCGCACCCGTCATCTCCGACAGCCCCCGGCTCACCAGGTCGCCCGCCCGCGAGAGCCCGGCCGCGCCGTAGGCCTGCGCCTGCCGGCGCATCCGCTCCACCTGGTCCTCGGGCAGCCCGGGGAGCAGCCCGCCGGCCTGCTCGCCCACGGCGGCGAGGACGATGAGGTCGCGGTAGCGCTCGAGCAGGTCCTCGACGAAGCGCCGCGGGTCGTGCCCGGACTCCATGACTCGGTCGACCTGCGCGAAGACGGTGGCCGCGTCACCGGCCGCGACCGCCTCGACGACCGCGTCGAGCAGCTCGACGTCGGTGAAGCCCAGCAGCGCCGCGGTGCGCTCGTAGGTGAGGCCGTCCTCGCCCGCGCCGGAGATCAGCTGGTCCAGCACCGACAGCGAGTCGCGCACGGACCCGCCTCCGGCCCGGGTCACGAACGACAGCACCCCCGGCTCGAGGTGGACCCCCTCCGTCCGGCACAGCTGCTCCAGGTAGGCCGTGAGCCGCTGCGGCGGGACGAGGTGGAAGGGGTAGTGGTGGGTGCGCGAGCGGATGGTCGCCAGGACCTTCTCCGGCTCGGTGGTCGCGAAGATGAACTTCACGTGCGGCGGGGGCTCCTCCACGACCTTGAGCAGGGAGTTGAAGCCCTCCCGGCTGACCATGTGGGCCTCGTCGATGATGTAGATCTTGTAGCGCGCCGTCGCGGGCCCGAAGGCCGCGCGCTCGCGCAGCTCGCGGGTGTCGTCCACCCGCCCGTGGCTGGCCGCGTCGATCTCGATGACGTCGACCGACCCGGCGCCGTCCCGGGCCAGCGCCACGCACGACTCGCAGGTGCCGCAGGGCTCGGGCGTGGGCCCCTGCTCGCAGTTGAGGCAGCGGGCGAGGATGCGCGCGCTCGTGGTCTTGCCGCACCCACGCGGCCCCGAGAAGAGGTAGGCGTGGCTCACCCGCTCCGAGCGCAGCGCCTGCATGAGCGGCTCGGTGACGTGCTCCTGCCCGATGACGTCGGCGAAGGTCTCGGGCCGGTAGCGGCGGTACAGCGCGATGCTCACACCCGTGACCCTAGCGGCCCCCACCGACGGAGGGGACGGCCTCGTCCACAGGCCGCAGCACCGTCATGCGGTGGGCGGCCCGGGTGAGCACGACGTAGAGGGCCCGCACGCCGCCCGGGGACTCCCGGACGATCGCGTCGGGGTCCACCACGACGGTGGCGTCGTACTCCAGGCCCTTGGTCGACAGCGGGTCGACGAGGACGACCTGCTCCCCCGTGACGACGTCGGACAGCCGCCCGTGCCAGGACCAGGGGGCGATGACCGCGATGGCGCCGGACACCTGCTCCCGCAGGTCCGCCACCTCCCCGGCCACCCGCGCGGCCGTCTCGTCCGCCCGCACCGTCAGGTCCCGGGGCTCGTGACCGGTCTCGCGGACCGCCTGCGGGATGTCGGCGTCCGGCACGTGCTCGGTGATGAGCCGCGCCGCCAGGTCGAAGATCTCCCGGGCGTTGCGGTAGTTGGTGTCCATGTGGAACGCCTGGCGAGGCGCCCCGCCGAAGGCCTCCTCACGCGCCTGACGGGCCTCGGCGAGGTCGTCCCAGGAGGCCTGGGCGAGGTCGCCCACGACGGTCCACGAGGCCCACCGACCACGCCGACCGAGCATCCGCCACTGCATCGGCGAGAGGTCCTGGGCCTCGTCGACGAGGACGTGGGCGTACTCCTCCGTCTCCCCCACCCGTCCGGCGAGCAGCCGCTCGCGCGGGTCGGCGGAGAGCCGCTGGCCCCGGCCCGGCGCCACCGCCCCGTCGGTCTGCCCGTCCGCGCCCACCCGCAGGGCCGAGACGCCGTACTGGCTGGCGTCGTCCAGCTCCTCGATCTCGTAGAACCCGCGCTCCTCGCTGGGCAGCTCGACCACGGGCCCGAGCCGGGCGGCGAGGTCGTCGACGAGCGCGACGTCGGCCACGGTCCAGGAACCGAGCCGCAGGGCCTCCTGGTAGGACGCCGCGAGTCCGGCCGCGGCCTCGGCGTCCAGCCCTCCGAGCCGCCGGACGAGGCCCTCGTCGGCCAGCCACAGCAGCATCTCGCGAGGGTCGACCGGTCGCCACCAGTGGCGCATGAACGCCTCGACGTCGCCGGAGTCGCGGAACCGGTCGACGAAGTCGTCGCGCTCCCCGTGGTCGGCCTGCGCCCAGGCCAGCTGCGCCAGGGCGTCCACCGCCGCGTCGTAGCCGGCGTTGCGGTGGTGGTGGCGCAGCACCTGGGCCCGCGCACGGTCGAGGTCGGGGGCGTCCAGCCGGATGGCGTGCCCGGCCACGAAGGTCCGCAGCTGCACCGGCGCCTCCGGGATCGGCTCGCGGACCAGCCGCGCGAGCAGCCGGCGGACGCGCAGGCTGCCCTTGGTCGCGGAGACCGCGGGCGGGTCCAGCCGGGTGGCGGTGATGCCGCCGAGGACGTCCCCGAGGGAGCGGAGCACGACCGAGTCCTCGCCCAGCGAGGGCAGGACCCGCTCGATGTAGGCGGTGTAGGCGGCGGACGGCCCGACGACGAGCACCCCGCCGCCCTCGAACCGGCGGCGGTCGGAGTAGAGCAGGTAGGCCGCCCGATGGAGCGCGACCACGGTCTTCCCCGTGCCCGGGCCACCGGTGATCTCGGTGATGCCCCGGGCAGGCGCCCGGATGGCCTCGTCCTGGTGGTGCTGGATGGTGGCGACGATGTCGCGCATCCGGGCACCGCGGCTGCGGGTCAGCGCGGCCAGCAGCGCCCCGTCGCCGACCACGACGACGTCCTCCGGGGGCTCGGCCACCATGAGGTCGTCCTCGACGCCGACGACCTGCACGCCCTGGCAGCGCAGGACCCGACGGCGCAGGACGCCCTGCAGGTCCACGGGGGTGGCGCGGTAGAACGGTGCGGCGGCCGGCGCCCGCCAGTCCACCACCAACGGCTCGTAGTCGTCGTCGCGCACGCCCAGACGCCCGACGTAGCGCACCTCCCGGGTGGCCCCCTGCTCGTCGGGCACCGCGTGCTCCAGGTCGAGCCGGCCGAAGACGAGGCCCTCGTGCTGGTGCTCCAGCGAGGCCCGCCTCCGGTGGGCGGAGTAGACGAGGGCGTCCCGCTCGAAGAGCCCGGCCATCTCCTCCTCCCGGGGGTCCCCGGTGCCCTTGCGGTCGGTCTGCCCCCGGGCCATGCCCTCCGCGTGCACCAGCTCGACGCGCGCGGCCGCCTTGCCGAGCTCGGCGTAGACCTTGTCCACGTGCGCCTGCTCGGTGGCGATCTCGGCCGCGACCGTCTGGTCGGTCGTCGCCAGCTCGGTCATCCGCCCACCTTCCGTGCGATCTCCCGGGGCCGCAGCGCCGCCACGGCGGCCCCCGCAAAGTCGTCAGTCTATCGGTCCGGGGCGTCAGACCCAGCCGCGGCGGACGGCCTGGGCCCCGGCGTGGCAGCGGGTGGCGGCCCCGAGGTGCTCCATGAGGTAGCGGACGCGCCGCTCGACGGTCCGCACGGAGATGTCGCACCGGCGGGCGATCACCTGGTCCGACGCCCCGCTGACGAGGAGGGTGAGGATGGTCTGGTCCCGCTCGTCCAGGGGCGCCGACGACCCTCCCACCTCCTTGCGCCGAGCGGCGTCACGCATGGGCCCGTAGGGGGCGGCCAGCAGCCAGGTCCGCTCGATGAGACTGGCCACGGCGGCCACCGGGGCCTGCAACCGGGCCTCGAAGGACCCGATGCCCTCGGGGTCGAAGCGGCTGATGTCGACGAGCGTCGCGTCCTCGTCGCAGACGACCGCGGTGACCGGCACCCCGTTGCCGGTCCGGACGAGGGCGCCGTCGCGCACGGCCTGCTCCATCACCGCCACCGTGGCAGGCAGCTCCAGCAGGCTGGTGTCGAGGATGAGCCGACGGTCGACCCCGGGCCGCACGGAGAGCAGCCCCGGGTCCTCGGCGGCGAGCCCGAGCAGCCGGCGGCTGGCCACCGAGCCGTCGATGGCCCACCAGAGCCGCTCGGTCGTCGCCAGGTGCATCGCGGTGATGCGACCCACGATCTCGTCGACGCCGGCCAGGAAGTCCATCCCGGGGACCGCCCGGTGCACCCCGCCGTCCGCCGCCCGTCGCCACGCCCGCTCCAGCTCCCCGGCCGTGGCCCGGGCCAGCCGCAGCCGGTGCTCGGTCTCTGCGGCATACCGTGCCACCGCCTCGCGCGGCGGCACGACGTCCCAGGTCCCGGGCGCGGTGCCCGGCCGCAGGAAGCCGCGCGCCTCCAGCTCGGCCGTGGCCTCGTCGATCTCCTCGTCCGTCAGGCCCGCGTCGCGCAGCGCGCGCCGCGTGGGGTTGCCGAAGCGCACGGCCTGGCGGAACACCCCGGCGATGAAGTCCTCGTAGGCCGAGCCGTGCAGCCGTGCCCCGTCCCGAGCGTCCATGTCCTCCATCATGTCGGATGTCCGTCAACGGCAGCATTCCGACGCGCCCTGGCGTGACATCGCCCCCGTCGGTGTGCCACATTGATAACGTCGGTTACGACCGGCGCAGGGATCGTGCGTGTCGCGTGGGCAGCCCCCCATCAGCCCGCGTCGACCCTGCCCTGCCGATGGCCCTCCTGGGAGATATCCCCCTGCCTCCCAGGAGGGTCATCCTCGTCCTCGGGCCCGTCCGGCGTCCCACTCCCCCCGCTCACCCGTGGCTCGACGCGGCTCGCGCGGCCGATAGGCTGCTGGACCGTGGTGGTCCTCGTCCTCGGCTCGGGCGCACGTGAGCACGCCCTGGTCCGCTCCCTCGCCCGCGACCCCTCGGTCGACGAGGTGCTCGCCCTGCCCGGCAACCCCGGCATCGCCGCGCTGGCGCGTTGCCTGCCGGGCGACCCCGCGGACCCCGCGACGGTGGTCGCGGCCGCCCGTGCGCAGGGGGTCGACCTCGTCGTCGTCGGGCCGGAGGCGCCGCTGGTGGCGGGGGTCGCGGACGCGGTGCGTGCCGCGGGGGTCGACTGCTTCGGGCCGAGCGCCCGGGCCGCCCTGCTGGAGGGGAGCAAGGCCTTCGCCAAGGAGGTCATGGCGGATGCCGGGGTCCCGACGGCGGCGGCCCACGTGTGCACCGACGTCACCCAGGTCGAGCAGGCGCTGGACGCCACCGGCGCGCCCTACGTCGTCAAGGAGGACGGTCTCGCCGCCGGCAAGGGGGTGGTGGTCACCGAGGACCGCGAGGCGGCCCTGGACCACGCGGCCGCCTGCCTGTCCCGGGAGGGTGGCCGGGTCGTGGTCGAGGACTACCTCGACGGGCCCGAGGTCTCGCTCTTCTGCCTCAGCGACGGCACCGACGTCGTGGCGCTGGACCCGGCCCAGGACTTCAAGCGGGTCGGCGAGGGCGACCAGGGACCGAACACCGGGGGCATGGGCGCCTACTCTCCCCGCTGACCTGGGCCCCGGAGGACCTCGTGCCCGAGGTCCTCGGCTCCGTCGCCCGGCCGACGGTCGCGGAGATGGCGCGACGCGGTATGCCGTTCGTCGGCGTGCTCTACGTCGGCCTGGCGCTCACCCGCTCGGGTCCGCGGGTGGTGGAGTTCAACGCCCGGTTCGGCGACCCCGAGACCCAGGTGGTCCTGGCCCGGCTGCGCACCCCCCTGGCCGGCGTGCTGCGGGCCGCAGCCCGCGGCGGGCTCGCCGCGCTGCCTCCGCTGGAGTGGGACCCGCGCACCGGCGTCAACGTCGTCGTCGCGGCCGAGCACTACCCCGGCGCACCCGCCACGGGCGACCCGGTCACCGGGACCGAGCAGGCCGAGCAGCTGGAGGGGGTGCACGTGCTGCACGCCGGCACGGCCACCGACGACCGCGGCGCCCTCGTCTCCTCGGGGGGCCGCGTCCTCAGCGTGGTCGCCGTCGCCGAGGACCTGGCGCGGGCGCGCGAGCAGGCCTACGCGGCGGTGGGTCGGATCGGCCTGCGCGGCGGCCACTCCCGTCCGGACATCGCCCTCGCCGCCGCCCAGGGCCGCGTCCGGATCCCGCAGGAGGACTGAGATGACCACCAGCATCCCCGGGCACGAGCTGCTCTACTCCGGGAAGGTCCGCGGCCTCTACGCCCCGGCCGACCCGGCGACCGGGCAGCGGGACGACACCCGCCTGCTGCTGGTCGCCTCCGACCGCATCAGCGCCTACGACCACGTCCTCACGACGCCGGTCCCCGACAAGGGCGCGATCCTCACCCAGATGTCGTTGTGGTGGTTCGACCAGCTCGCCGACCTCGTCCCCCACCACGTCCTGTCCACCGACGTGCCGGAGGAGGTCGCCGGGCGCGCCGTCTACGTGCGCCGGCTCACGATGCTGCCGGTGGAGTGCGTGGCCCGGGCCTACCTCACCGGCGGCGGCCTGGCGGAGTACGCCGCGACGGGCACCGTCTCCGGGGTGCGGCTGCCGCCGGGTCTGGTCGACGGCTCCCGTCTGCCGCAGCCGGTCTTCACCCCGAGCACCAAGGCGCCGCAGGGGGAGCACGACGAGCCGATCAGCCTCGAGCAGGTCGCGGACCTGGTCGGTCCCGGGCTGGCCGACCGTCTGCGCGACCTCACCGTGGCGATCCTGGCGCGCGGCGACGAGATCGCCGCCGGGCGGGGCATCCTCATCGCCGACACCAAGGTCGAGTTCGGCGTCGACCCCGCCCACCTGCCGCCCCCGGGGGCGGACGGCCGCCCCGACTGGCGGACGGTGGACCCCGACCACCTCGAGATCCGCCTCGCCGACGAGGTCCTCACCCCGGACTCCTCGCGCTTCTGGCGCGCCGCCGAGTGGGAGCCGGGCCGAACCCAGACGTCCTACGACAAGCAGGTGCTGCGCGACTGGCTCACCTCGCCCGCCAGCGGGTGGGACCGCACGTCCGACGCCCCTCCACCGCCCCTGCCGGCGGACGTCGTCCAGCTCACCCGCTCGCGCTACGTCGAGGCCTACGAGGCTCTCACCGGCCAGACCTTCCGCCCCCGGGCCTGACCGGCCGCCACCCCCACCCGCCAGGAGCCGCACCGACATGGCCGCCCCCGACCCCGTCCTCACCACCGTGCCGGGCGGGTCCGCCCTGTCCACCTTCCGCGCCGAGGGCCTGCTGCGCCGGCTGCGGCGGGTGGCCCCCACCGTGCGCGCGCTCACCGCCCGGCACGTCCACGTCGTGGCGACCGACCACGAGCCGGCTCCGGCCGAGCTCGAGGCCCTGGGCGCCATCCTCGAGCACGGCGAGCCCTGGACCGGCGACGACGGCGGGAGCGCCGGGGCACGGCATACCGCGCTGGTCGTCGTCTCCCCCCGCCTCGGCACGATCTCGCCGTGGTCGAGCAAGGCGACCGACATCCTGCGCAACTGCGGCCTGGACGTGCGCCGCGTCGAGCGGGTGACCGAGTTCCACCTCGGCCTGGACGGCGAGCCGCTGGACGAGGACACCTGGACCGCCTGCGCGGAGGTGCTGCACGACCGGATGACGGAGTCGGCGCTGCCCGCGCGGGAGGCCACCGCGCTGCTCTTCGCCGAGCGGGAGGCCGCGCCGATGGAGCGGGTGGACGTGCTCGGCCGGGGCCGTGAGGCGCTGGAGGAGGCAGACACCGCCTTCGGCCTCGCGCTGTCGCCGGACGAGATCGACTACCTCGTCGAGTCCTTCACGACGCTGCGCCGCAACCCGACCGACGTCGAGCTGACGATGTTCGCCCAGGCCAACTCCGAGCACTGCCGGCACAAGATCTTCAACGCCGACTTCGTCATCGACGGGACGGCGCAGGAGCACAGCCTCTTCGGCATGATCCGGCACACCGAGGCCGTCGCCGGCCAGGGCACCGTCGTCGCCTACAAGGACAACGCCTCCGTCATGGAGGGCGGGCCGGTCTCCCTCTTCCGCCCCGAGGGCGACGGCTCCGGCCACGGGGAGAGGTATGCCGTGCACGAGGACACCGTGCACGTCCTCATGAAGGTCGAGACGCACAACCACCCCACCGCCATCTCGCCCTTCCCCGGGGCCGCGACCGGCGCCGGCGGGGAGATCCGCGACGAGGGGGCCACCGGCCGCGGCAGCGCCCCCAAGGCCGGGCTGACCGGCTTCGCGGTCTCGCACCTGCACCTGCCCGGCACCGCGGAGCCCTGGGAGACCGCCGACCCGGGCCCCGGGTCCCCCGACCACCTCGCGACCCCGCTGGAGATCATGCTGGACGGGCCGCTCGGTGCCGCCGCGTTCAACAACGAGTTCGGCCGGCCGGGGCTCGGGGGGTTCTTCCGCGTCTACGAGCAGACGGTCGACGGGGTGCGCCGCGGCTTCCACAAGCCGATCATGAGCGCCGGCGGTCTCGGGGCCATCAGCGCGGGTCAGACCGAGAAGGTCCGCTTCCCCGCCGGGACCCTGCTGGTGCAGCTCGGCGGACCGGGCATGCGGATCGGGATGGGCGGCGGGGCGGCCAGCTCGATGGCGGCCGGCACCAACGCCGCCGAGCTCGACTTCGACTCGGTGCAGCGCGGCAACCCGGAGATGCAGCGCCGGGCGCAGGAGGTCATCAACCACTGCTGGTCTCGGGGCGAGGACAACCCGGTGCTGGCGATCCACGACGTCGGCGCCGGCGGGCTGTCCAACGCCTTCCCCGAGCTGGTGGACGACGCCGGGCTCGGCGCCCGCTTCGACCTCTCGCGGGTGCCGCTCGCCGAGTCCGGCCTCTCGCCGAAGGAGATCTGGTCCAACGAGAGCCAGGAGCGCTACGTCCTCGCCCTCGCACCGGGGTCACTGGCGGACTTCACCGCCCTCTGCGAGCGCGAGCGCTGTCCCTTCGCCGTCGTCGGGACGGCGCAGGAGGACACCGAGCTGGTCGTCACCGACGGGCGGCGGCAGGAGGACGCGGCCGCGGAACGGTCCGCCACGCCCGCCGACGTCGCCGCCGACCCCGTCGACATGCCCCTGGGGGTCCTGCTGGGCAAGCCTCCCCGCATGACCCGCGACGTGCACCGCGTGGTGCGGCGGACCGGCGAGCTCGACCTCGACGGGCTGGACGCCGACGCCCTGCGGGAGGCCGCCTACGCCGTCCTGCGGCACCCCAGCGTCGCGTCCAAGCGCTTCCTCGTCACCATCGGCGACCGCACCGTCGGCGGGCTCAGCCACCGCGACCAGATGGTCGGGCCGTGGCAGGTGCCGGTCGCCGACGTCGCGGTCACCCTGTCCGACCACGTCGGGCTCGCCGGCCAGGCGATGGCCAGCGGGGAGCGGATGCCGCTGGCCGCCGTCGACGCGCCCGCGTCCGGGCGGATGGCGGTCGGCGAGGCGCTGACCAACCTGCTGGCGGCGCCGGTCGCACCCCTGCGGGACGGCGCGCCGCTGTCCGGCGTCAAGCTGTCCTGCAACTGGATGGCCGCCTGCGGCGAGCCCGGTGAGGACGCCGCCCTGCACGACACCGTGCGGGCCGTCGGGCTGGAGCTGTGCCCCGCCCTGGGCGTCTCGGTGCCCGTCGGCAAGGACTCGCTGTCGATGCGCACCCGGTGGACCGACGAGCACGGCACCCAGCAGCAGGTCACCTCCCCGGTCTCGCTCGTCGTCTCGGCCTTCGCCTCCCTGCCCGACGTCCGCGGCACCCTGACGCCGCAGCTGCACGCCGGGTCCGAGCTGCTCCTCCTCGACCTCGGTGCCGGGGCGGACCGTCTCGGGGGCTCCATCCTGGCCCAGGTGCGGGGGGAGTTCGGCGGCGCCGTCCCGGACCTCGACGACCCGGCGCGCCTCACCGCCCTCGCCGCGGCCCTGCCCGAGCTGCGGGCGCGCGGGCTCGTGACGGCCTACCACGACCGCTCCGACGGCGGGCTGTGGGCGACGCTCGTGGAGATGGCACTCGCTGGCGGTGTCGGGATCGACGTCGCCGTGCCGGCCCGGGCCGGGGTGGCCGGGCTCCTCGCCGAGGAGCTGGGGGTCGTGCTGGAGGTGCCCGCCGGGCGGGTCGGGGACGCCGCGGAGGTGCTGCGCACACCACCGGCCTGCTCGACCTCGCCAGCGTGCTCGGGCGCTCCACGCCGCAGCGGCGGGTGCGGGTGCGCGTGGCGGACGGCCCCGGGGTCGGGGCGGACGCGACGGCTGCCGGGGGCGGTCCCGACCAGGTCCTCCTGGACGAACCCCTCGGCGACCTCGCGCAGGCCTGGGACGAGGTGTCGTGGCGCATCGCGGCGCTGCGCGACCACCCCGCCTGCGCCGACGAGGAGCACGCGGCCGTGGGCCGCGACGAGCCCGGCCTGCAGGTGTCGCCGAGCTTCGACCCGGTCGACGACGTCGCCGCGCCCTACGTCTCGCGCGGCGTCCGGCCGAGGGTCGTGGTCCTGCGCGAGCAGGGCGTCAACAGCCACGTGGAGACCGCCTACGCCTTCCACCGGGCCGGGTTCGACGCGGTGGACGTGCACATGACCGACCTGCAGGCGGGCCGGGTCGACCTGTCCGACCCCGCGCTGGTCGGACTGGTCGCGGCCGGCGGCTTCTCCTACGGCGACACGTTGGGGGCCGGCGAGGGCTGGGCCCGGTCGGTCCTCTTCAGCCCGGGTCTCACCGAGGCCTTCTCGGGCTTCTTCGCCCGCCCGGACACCTTCGCGCTGGGCATCTGCAACGGGTGCCAGATGTTCGCCGCGCTGGCCGGGCTCATCCCGGGCGCCGCGGCGTGGCCCCGCTTCGTGCGCAACCGCAGCGAGCAGTACGAGGCGCGCCTGTCGCAGGTCGAGGTCCTCGACAGCCCGTCGCTCTTCTTCTCGGGGATGGCCGGTTCGCGGCTGCCGATCGCCGTGGCGCACGGCGAGGGCCGCGCCGACTTCTCCCGGCAGGGTGAGGAGAGCGCCGTGGAGGCGGCCCTGCGCTACGTCGACGCGCGGGGAGAGGTGGCGACGGCATACCCGGCCAACCCCAACGGCTCACCCAGCGGGCTCACCGCCGTCACCACGCCGGACGGGCGGTTCACCGCGATGATGCCGCACCCGGAACGGGTCGCGCGCAACGCCCAGCTGTCCTGGACCACCGCACCGGCGGAGCAGGAGAGCCCCTGGATGCGGATGTTCCGCAACGCCCGGGTCTGGGTGGGCTGAGACCGGCGGTCCGCGCGTGAGCGATGACTCCGGCCCGCCGCGCGGGTCGGACCCCCCATGAGAGCTCTCCTCGTGCCCGGTGCGGGTGGGCAGGCCTGGGACTGGCACCGGCTCGTGCCGCTGCTCGACGACGCGGTGGCCGTGCAGCTGCCGGCCGAGGACGACACGGCCGGGCTGGCCGCGTACGCCGACGCCGTCGTCGCCGCGGCGGGCGTGGACCCCGGGCCGGTGGTGGTCGTGGGCCACTCGATGGGCGGGCTGTCCGCGCCCCTGGTGTGCGACCGGCTCGACGTGCACCGGCTCGTGCTGCTCAACGCGATGATCCCCGCGCCGGGGGAGAGCGGCGCGCAGTGGTGGTCGGGGTCCGGCCACTCCGAGGTCGACATCGGGGAGTTCGACGAGGTGGAGCACTTCTACCACGACCTGCCGCCGGACGTCCGGGCCCAGGCTCTGGCCCGGCCCGAGCCGGGCCAGAGCGAGACACCCTTCACGGAGCCGTGGCCGCTGGACGCGTGGCCGGACGTGCCGACGCAGGTGCTGGCCGGTGCCGAGGACCGGCTCTTCCCGGTGCCCTTCCAGCGCCGCCTCGCCCGCGAGCGGCTCGGCCTTGGGGTGACGGTGGTGCCGGGCGGCCACATGGCGGCGCTGAGCCGCCCGGAGGAGCTGGCCGCGGTGCTGCGCGGCTGACCCCGGCCTGCTCAGGTATGCCGTGCCCAGGCGTCCAGCGCGGCCTGCACCTCGTCGTCGGTCATGGCGACCGGGGTCCCGACGATCCACTGGTGGCCGAACGGGTCGCGGAACCGGCCCTGCCGGGCGCCGTAGGGCTGGTCCGCCACCGGGAAGACCTCCGTCGCCCCGTGCTGCAGCGCCCGTCCCATCAGGACGTCCGGCTCCTCGGTGAGGATGTCGAGGACCACGCCCCCGCCGCCCTCCGGCGGGGCGGGGTCGGTGACGTCGGCCTCCTTGACCTGCAGCCGACCACCGGTCGGCAGGTCGAGCGAGGCGAGCACGACGGCGCCGCCCATGGCGTACCGCGAGCGTGGCCGGGCACCCAGGACGGCGCGGTAGAAGTCGATCGCGTCGTCGGCGCCCCGGACGACGAGCTTCGGCGTGACCTGCAGGCCGCTCATGCCCCCAGGCTGGCAGCGGCGCCGCGCATCGGCAACCCCCGGAGCATGCGCGCGGGCGGCGGGCCGTCGTCCGCGCCGGCCGACGCCCGTGGGCGGGTGCGGTGTGTCGGTGCCCGGGTCTACGGTGCGGGTATGCCGCCGACGAGCAGCCCCCGCACCGACCGTCCGACCCTGCCGGAGGGCTACGGCCTGCCGGACAGCACCGAGGGGACGCTGGCCTGGACGACGGTCGAGGAGCGCCTGCGTGAGGCGCGGCACTACTGGCTGGCGAGCGTGCGACCGGACGGCCGCCCGCACTCGGTGCCGCGCTGGGGCGTGTGGCTGGACGGCCGGTTCTGGTACGACGGCGCCCCGACCACCCGGCACACCCGCAACGTCGAGGCCAACCCCGCCGTCACGCTGACGCTGGAGAGCGGGACGGAGGTGGTCATCGTCGAGGGCGCGTCGCACGCCACCCGGGCGGACGCCGACGGGCTGGGACCACGCCTGTCCGAGGCGTTCGGGAAGTACGCCGGGGCCGGCTACTCCCCCGGCCCGGACTCCTGGTCCGGGCCGGACGGCGGCGGGCTCCGGGTGGTCGTGCCGCGGAGGGTGCTGGCGTGGTTCGACTTCCCCGCCGACTGCACGCGCTTCACCTTCGGGGTCGACTGAGCATGGTGGGCAGGCCTGGGGGCACGCCGGAGCGGCCGGCGACGTTCTTCGACGGTCCGGAGGACTTCCGCGCCTGGCTGGAGGAGCACCACGACAGCGCCGACGAGCTGTGGATGGGGCTGCACAAGAAGCACGTCGAGCCGCAGGGCCTGACCTGGGCGCAGGCGGTGCCCGAGGCCCTGTGCTTCGGCTGGATCGACTCGGTGAGCCAGCGCATCGACGACGACAGCCGTCGCCAGCGGTGGACCCCGCGCCGACGCGGCAGCATCTGGAGCGCGGTCAACGTGGCCCACGTCGAGCGGCTCCTCGCCGAGGGTCGGATGCACCCCGCCGGCATCGCGGCCTACGAGGCACGCAGCGCCGAACGGACCGCCGTGTACTCCTTCGAGAAGCCTCCCGACCCGCTCGACGCGGACCAGGAGGGGGTGCTGCGCGCCGACCCGGCGGCGTGGGCGTTCTGGGAGTCCGCGACCCCCGGCTACCGCAGGACCGCGACCGGCTGGGTCACGAGCGCCAAGCGCGAGGCCACCCGGGCGGCACGCCTGCGTCAGCTCGTGAAGGACTGCGCGGCCGGCCGCCTCGTCCCGCCGCAGCGCTACGGCGACCCACCCTCCTGGCTCGGCCGCGCGGCCGCGGCGGCCCGGGCTGCGGGCGGGTCGTCAGGGGCACCCGGCTCGTGACGAGGTGGACGACCGACGACGTGGCCCGGATGCGGCTGCTGTCCCAGCGCCTGGTGGAGCCGCTCGCCACGCCAGGTGACGTCGTCCGTCACCTCACCTGCGTCCAGGGTCAGGACTACCCCGGGTCCACCACCTCGATCGCGCTGCGGACCCGGTCGCGGCGCCTCGCCGAGGTCCGGGAGGCCTACGACGCCGGGGAGATCGTGCGCAGCTGGCCCATGCGCGGCACCCTCTTCGTCGTCCCCGCGGAGGACCTCCGGTGGATGCTGGGGCTCACCTCGACCAAGATCCTCCGGGAGACCACCCGGCGCCGCGAGCAGCTGGGGCTGGACGAGGCCGCGCTGGGCCGGGCCGAGGACGTGGCCCGCAGCGCGCTGGCCGGGGGCGGGCTCACCCGCGCCGCGCTGCTGGACGCCTGGGAACGCGTGGGACACCCCGGTGACGGGGGCCGCGGCTACCACTCGCTCTTCCACCTGGCTCTGCGCGGGATCATCTGCCAGGGCCCGACCGAGGGCCGCGAGCAGCGGTTCGTCCTCACCGAGGAGTGGATCAGCTCCTCCCGCACGCCCGACCCCGACGACGCCGTGCGCGAGTGGTTCGTCCGCTACGTCCGCGGCCACGGCCCCGTGCCGGCGGCCGACTTCCTGTGGTGGACCAAGCTGCTCAGACGCGACCTCGGGCCGGTCCTGGGCGCGGCTCGGGAGGAGCTGGAGGTGCTGGACGTCGACGGGGTCGAGCACTGGGTCGACCCCGCGGTCGTGGAGCGGTATGCCGGTGCCCGCCGGGCGACGGCCGCCCCGCTGCTGCTGCCCGGCTTCGACGAGCTGATGCTCGGCTACGGCGACCGCCGTGCGGTGGTCACCCGGGAGGAGGAGGCGGCCGTGGTACCGGGGGGCAACGGGGTGTTCCGGCCCACGGTCGTCCGGGCGGGGCGGGCGGTCGGCACGTGGCGCCGGCCGACGCGGGCCGGCGCCCCCGTCACGGTGGAGGCCTTCGGGACCGCCCTGCCCGGGCCGGTGGAACGCGCGCTGCCCCGCCTCACCCGCGAGCTGCCCGCCTGAGGCCGTCGGATCAGCCGGCGAGGCGCCCGGCCAAGGTCGGCACACCGGGGCCGCTGAGGTCCTCCAGGAAGGCTGCTCGACCGGCCAGCACCATGGTGAGCGCGAGGGTGGGACCGACGACCTCGGGGCCGCTGCCCACGTCCAGGGCGCCGTCGTCCGCCCGGAGGCGCAGCCCCGCGGAGGTCGTCCGGCTGGGGACCGTGAAGTCGCGGGAGACGAAGAAGCGCGCCACCGCCTCGGCCCGTTCCGGCGGCGTCGTGACCGGCAGCCCGAGCGGGCGGCGGATGTCCTGGCCGTGGACGACGACCTCGCCCAGCCAGGCCGGGGTGTGGCCGGACGCCGCCGTGGTGCTGGTGACCACCCGCCGCAGACCGGCCAGGGTGTCCTGGGGGGACGTGCCGAGGTGCTCGGCCAGGCGCCGCTGGTTGTGCAGGTCGAAGTCGAGACGCGCACCGAGCACGCTGGCCAGCCACCGCACCCGCCCCACGCTGGCCGCGGCGGTCAGGTGGGCGACCACCTCCCGCACGCTCCAGCGGCCGCACAGGCTCGGCGCCGCCCACTGCTCGTCGTCGAGCGTGCTCAGCTGGTCGACCAGCGCCGCACGCTCCGCGTGCACCGCCGCCCACAGGTCCCTCGTCGTCGTCCGGTCCGGCACGGGCATACCTCGTCTCGTTCGTGGTCAGGTCGGTGATGGGACCACCGCGACGCCACGGACTCATCGGTGCCGCCCGTTGTCGCGCCCCGGTGCCGCCCTCCTCGCACCCGGTGCGGTCTCACCACTCGTCCTGGGCGCCCTGCTCCTCCCGCAGCACGAGGCGCAGCCGCTCCAGGTCGCGGCGCATGGCCCGCTTCATGCCGAGGGTCACCGCGCCGGAGGCCAGGGTGGTCATCGCCGACGGCCGCCCGGCGTTGCGCACGCTCATCCCGGTGCGCGGGCGACCCCCCTCGCCGGGCTCCTCGTCCCACCAGCAGTAGGTCGTCTCCATCGGCAGGGGCCCGTCGTCGGTGCGCATGACCATCCGCTCCTGCGGCACCAGGTCGACGATCTCGTAGGTGTAGGACAGCTGGCGCCCGAGGAAGCGGGCCACGAAGTCGATGCGGGCTCCGACGACCACGTCGGCCGGGCCCTGCCAGCGGACCGACCGGATGTTGGCGTACCACCGCAGCGCCTGGTCCGGGTCACCGGAGACCGCGGCGACCAGCGGTCGCGGCGCGTCGAAGGTGGTGGCCACGGTGACGTCCATGGGGGTCAGGGTAGCCCTCGCCGCTGCGGCCCCTCCGGCGTCAGGAGCAGCCGGGCACGCCTGGCCCGGTGCGGGTCGCGCCACCAGGGGCGTCAGGCCTCGTCGCGCCCCAGCAGGTCGTGCCGCACGATGACCTCGTCGCGGCCCGGCCCGATGCCGATGACCGAGATCCGCGTGCCGATGAGCTCCTCGAGCCGCTCGACGTAGCGCTGCGCGGCCTCCGGCAGGTCGGCGAACTCCCGGGCCCCGGTGATGTCCTCGCTCCACCCGGGCAGCTCCTCGTAGACCGGGCGCGCGTGGTGGACGTCGGACTGGTTGACCGGCATCTCCTCGACGCGCTCGCCCTGCACGTCGTAGGCGACGCAGACGGGGATGGTGTCGAGCCCGGTGAGGACGTCGAGCTTGGTGAGCACGAGGTCGGTGAGTCCGTTGACGCGTCGGGCGTAGCGCCCGATGACGACGTCGGCCCAGCCGCACCGGCGCGGCCGACCCGTCGTCGTGCCGAACTCGGCCCCCACCGTCCGCAGGTGCTCGCCGTGCTCGTCCTCGAGCTCGGTGGGGAACGGCCCCTCGCCCACCCGGGTCGTGTAGGCCTTGAACACCCCGACCACCCGGTCGATCCGCGTCGGGGGCACGCCCGACCCCGTGCAGGCACCGCCGGCCGTGGCGTTGGACGAGGTGACGAAGGGGTAGGTGCCGTGGTCCACGTCGAGCAGGGTGGCCTGCCCCGCCTCGAAGAGGACGGTGCGGCCCTCGTCGAGCGCCTGCCCCAGCTCGAGGACGGTGTCGGTCACCATGGGACGGATGCGCTCGGCGTGCCGCAGCAGCTCGTCCAGGACCTCGTCGACCTCGACGGCGCGGCGGTTGTAGATCTTGAGCAGCATCTGGTTCTTGACCTCGAGGGCCGCCTCGACCTTCTGCCGCAGGATGGACTCGTCGTAGAGGTCCTGCACGCGGATGCCGACGCGGCTCATCTTGTCGGCGTAGGTGGGGCCGATGCCCCGGCCGGTGGTGCCGATGCGCCGCTGGCCGAGGAAGCGCTCGGTCACCTTGTCGAGCACCCGGTTGTAGGGCGGTATGACGTGCGCGCTCGCGCTGATGCGCAGCAGCGAGGTGTCGATGCCGCGCGCCTCGAGGCCGTCGAGCTCCTCGATGAGCACGCCGAGGTCGACGACGACGCCGTTGCCGATGACCGGCGTGCAGCCCGGTGACAGGATGCCGCTCGGCAGCAGGTGCAGGGCGTACTTCTGGTCCCCGATGACCACGGTGTGGCCGGCGTTGTTGCCCCCGTTGAACTTCACGACGTAGTCGATGTCGGAGCCCAGCAGGTCGGTCGCCTTGCCCTTTCCCTCGTCACCCCACTGGGTGCCGACCAGGACGATCGCTGGCATGGCTGGACGCCTTCCTCTCGGGGCTGCGGACGCCTCACTCTATCGACGTCCGCGACCCTCCCCGACCACGAGTCAGTCGACGAGCCCACGGCGGCTGACGGCCAGCCCCAGCTGGAAGCGGGTGTCCGATCCGTGCTCCTCCATGAGCGCGGCGATCCGGCGCCGCACGGTCCGCAGCCCCAGGCCCATCTGACGCGCGATGGCCTCGTCCTTGAAGCCGAGGGAGAGCAGCTCCAGGAGCTTGACGTCCTGGGCCGAGGCGTCCCGCGACAGCAACGGCTCCGCGCGCCGCCAGAGCTCGTCGAAGAGGGTGACGAAGGCGTCGATGATCGCGGGTGGGCGCAGCAGCAGGTAGTCGGCGTCCTGGCCGGCCTCCTCGAGCATCACCCCCGACCTGCCGAAGATGCCGAACTCCACCCGGATGGCGTCGTCGGCGAGGTAGCGCTGCTGCTCCCCCGACCGGGCGCGCTGCTGGGCGGAGGAGTGCCACCGCGGGTCGGTCAGCACCGACAGCGGGAAGATCGCGCGCAGCTCGCGCCCGCTGCCCGCCGCCTCCTCCCACCGGCGCCGGACCGCCTCGTCGTGGGCCGGCCCCGTGCCGACCTCGGTGGTGACCTGGAGGATCGGTCCGCGTGAGGTCCGGGAGAGGTGCTCGACCACCGACGCCGCCTCGGAGGGCGCCACCTGTTCCCAGGGAGGCACCCGCGGGCCGGAGAGCTGCAGGCCCCGGCGGTAGTCGGACTCGAAGCTCTCCAGGGACTCCCGGAGGCCGAGCAGCTGCCGGCGCCGCTCGTCGAGGTCCGCCTCCTCGCTGTCCAGCAGCCGGCCGACGCCGGCCCGGGGGTCGTCCACCTTCACCAGGTCGTCGGAGACCCGGCGGGCGAGGCGCATGCGCTCCAGGTCCGCCATGACGCGCTGGGCCTGGCGGACCTGCCAGCCCAGGGCCTCCGCGTGCTCGGGCAGGGTCGCGGGGGCCGAGCGCAGGACGTGGCGGTAGAGCTGCTCGGCCTCCGCCGACAGCCCGACCGTCTGTGGTTGAGCATTCATCTATGGCAGGATACGGCCACTGGCAGCCATGGGACAGCCCTTCGCGCGCGGGCGTGCTTGGATGTGCTGGTCGGACCGCACGTCAGGGGACGCGATCGATCCGACTCATGGGGAGCGGGCGGCACCCGGGGGCGGTCACGGACCCGGGCGCCGCCCGCAACCACGTCCGCTCAGCAGCCGAGCTCGCGTGCCGCGGTCGCCGAGGACGCCCGCAGGAACTCCGTGCACCGGTGCTGCTCCTCGGTCTCGCCGATGCGGCCCGCCGCCGCGGCCAGCGACGCCAGGGCCCGCAGGAAGCCGCGGTTGGGCTCGTGCTCCCACGGGACCGGCCCCTGCCCGCGCCACCCGGCCCGGCGCAGCTGGTCCAGCCCCCGGTGGTAGCCGGTCCGCGCGAAGGCGTAGGCCGACACGTCGTCCCCCTCGTGCAGGGCGTCCTCGGCGAGCATCGCCCAGGCCAGGCACGAGCTCGGGGAGGACGCGGCCACCTCCCGCGGGTCACCCTCGGCGAGCGCCCGGGCGGCGGGGTCCTCCGGGAGCTCGGTCGGCGGGATGCCGAGCAGGTCGGCCGACCCGACGCCGCCGGTCACCGGTGGGTCCCGGCGGAGCGCAGGTTCTCGCAGGCCTCGACGACCCGGGCCGACATGGCGGCCTCGGCGACCTTGCCCCAGGACCGCGGGTCGTACTGCTTCTTGTTGCCGACCTCCCCGTCCACCTTGAGCACCCCGTCGTAGTTGCTGAGCATGAAGCCGGCGACCGGGCGGGTGAAGGCGTACTGCGTGTCGGTGTCGATGTTCATCTTGACGACGCCGTAGTCGACCGCGTCGGAGATCTCCTGCGCGCTGGAGCCCGAGCCACCGTGGAAGACGAGGTCGAACGGACGGTTCTCGGCGTCGCGGCCGAGCGCCGTCGCCGCCGCCTCCTGGGCGGTCTGCAGGATCTCCGGACGCAGCTTGACGTTGCCCGGCTTGTAGACGCCGTGCACGTTGCCGAAGGTGAGGGCCGTGAGGTAGCGGCCCTGGTCGCCCGTGCCGAGCGCCTCGATCGTGGCGACCGCGTCCTCGGGGGTCGTGTAGAGCTGGTCGTTGATCTCGTTGGCGACGCCGTCCTCCTCGCCGCCGACGACACCGATCTCGACCTCGAGGATGATCTTGGCCTGGCGGCACTGCTCCAGCAGCTCCTCGGCGATCTGGAGGTTCTCCTCCAGCGGGGTCGCCGACCCGTCCCACATGTGCGACTGGAAGTAGGGCAGCCCACCCTGCTTGACCCGCTCGACCGACGCGGCGAGCAGCGGCCGGACGAAGCCGTCCAGCTTGTCCTGGGGGCAGTGGTCGGTGTGCAGCGCGATGTTGACGTCGTACTTCTTGGCCACCTCGTGGGCGAAGGCGCTGAAGGCCATCGCGCCGGTCACCATGTCCTTGACGCCCTGGCCGGACCAGTACTCCGCGCCGCCGGTGGAGACCTGGATGATGCCGTCCGACCCGGCCTCGGCGAACCCCTGGATGGCGGCGTTGAAGGTCTGGCTGCTGCTGACGTTGATGGCCGGGTAGGCGAAGCTGCCGGCCTTGGCCCGGTCGATCATGTCGGCGTAGACCTCGGGGGTGGCGATGGGCATGGTGGTCCTCCTCGGGACACGATGACGTCCGGTCGCCACCCATGCTTCCACAGCGGCCGGGCACTCTCCTCTAGGGTTGCGGTATGACTGGCGCGTTCACCGACTACCCGACCACGCCGTCCATCTATGACGAGACGGTCACCACGGACGGAGGCGTCAGGCCCGGCTACGAGCAGATCGCGACGCAGTTCGACACCTTCGGCCTCGAGGACGTGCGCAACCGCGGCGAGTACGTCAGCAAGAGCTACCACGACCAAGGGGTCACCTTCGACTTCGAGGGCGAGGAACGGCCCTTCCCCCTGGACATCGTCCCCCGGGTCATCGAGGCGGACACCTGGTCGCACGTGGAGGCGGGGGTGGCCCAACGGGTGAAGGCCCTGGAGGCCTTCCTCGCCGACATCTACGGTCCGATGCAGATCATCACGGACAAGGTGATCCCCCGGCACATCGTCACCAGCAGCAGCCACTACCACCGGGTGGCCTTCGACATCCAGCCCGGCAACGGCGTGCGGGTCCACGTCTCGGGCATCGATCTCATCCGGGACGGCGAGGGCGCCTTCCGGGTGCTCGAGGACAACGTGCGCATCCCCAGCGGGGTGTCCTACGTCCTCACCAACCGCCGGGCGATGACCTCGACCCTGCCCGAGGTCGTCGGGACGCACCGCATCCGGCCGGTCGCGGCCTACCCGAGCCGCCTGCTCCGCGCCCTGCGCGCCGCCGCCCCCTCCGGCATCACCGACCCCGAGGTCGTGGTCCTCACCCCCGGCCCCTACAACTCGGCCTACTTCGAGCACTCGCTGCTGGCGCGCCTCATGGGCTGCCGCCTGGTCGAGGGCCGCGACCTGGTGACCCAGGGCGGGCGGGTCATGATGCGGACCACGCACGGGCTGCAGCCGGTGCACGTCATCTACCGCCGGGTCGACGACGACTTCCTCGACCCGGTCGCCTTCCGCAACGACTCGGTGCTCGGGTGTCCGGGGGTGCTCAACGCGGCACGCGCGGGCAACGTCACCATCGCCAACGCCGTGGGCAACGGCGTCGCCGACGACAAGCTCATGTACTCCTACGTCCCGGAGATCATCCGCTACTACCTGGGCGAGGAGCCCATCCTGCCCAACGTCGACACGTGGCGGCTGGAGGACCCCGCGCACCGCGAGGAGGTCATGGACCGGCTCGACGAGCTCGTGCTCAAGCCGGTCGACGGCTCCGGCGGCAAGGGCATCGTCATCGGGCCCCAGGCGAGCAGGGCCGAGCTGGACCAGCTGCGCCAGACGGTCAGCGCCTCGCCGCGCGGCTGGATCGCGCAGCCGGTCGTGCAGCTGTCCACCGTGCCCACGATGGTCGACGACGGGCTGCGCCCGCGGCACGTCGACCTGCGACCGTTCGCCATCAACGACGGGGAGAAGGTCTGGGTCCTGCCCGGCGGTCTCACCCGGGTGGCGCTCGGCGAGGGCGAGCTCATCGTCAACTCCAGCCGCGGCGGCGGCTCCAAGGACACCTGGGTGCTCTCGGGCGACGGCCGCCGGACCCGGGTCGAGCCCCGGGCCCAGCGGCAGGTGCAGATCGGCACCGCCCCGCAGGTGGCGCTCAAGCGCTCGGAGGCCGAGCCGGCCGAGCAGGAGCAGCAGCAACAACAGACCCGGGTGTCCGGGACCGGCGAAGGAGGCCCCACGTGCTGAGCCGTATCGCCGAGTCGCTCTTCTGGATCGGCCGCTACCTCGAGCGCGCCGAGGACACCTCGCGCCTGCTCGAGGTGCACCTCACGCTCCTGCTGGAGGACCCGGTCGTCGACGAGGAGGCCACCAGCGAGGTCCTCCTGCGGGTCATGGGCATCGACAGCGAGGCCAGCCCGGACCACCAGACGGTGCTGCAGCTCCTGGGCTGGGACGAGACGTCGCTGACCTCCATGGTGGCCGCCTTCTACGGCGCCCGGGAGAGTGCCCGCCGGTCGCGGGAGACGGTGTCCCTGGAGATGTGGGAGGCGGTGAACACGACGTGGAACATGATGCGCGGCAACCGCCTCCAGCACGTGCCCGCGCACCGCGCCTGCCAGCTGGTCCGGGAGCGCTGCGCCGTCGTCGGCGGCATCGCGGACACGACGATGACCCACGACGAGGGCTGGCAGTACATGATGCTGGGCCGCCAGCTGGAGCGGGTCGACATGACCTCGCGCATCATCGAGTCGGCGGCCTACAACGCCGAGAGCCCCTACGCCTGGACGCAGACGTTGCGTGCCTGCGGGGCGCACCACGCGTTCATCCGCACCTACCGGGGCGCGGCGACCGACGCGCAGGCGGCGGAGTTCCTGCTGCTCGACCGGTTGTTCCCCCGCTCGGTGCTGGTGTCCCTGCAGGCCGCCGAGGACGCCCTGGCCTCGCTCGAGGCCACCACCGGCGGTCGTCGTGCCGGGCTGACCGGTGAGGCGCTGCGGGCGCTCGGCCGGGCCCGCGCAGAGCTGGAGTTCGGATCCTTGGAGGAGACCATGGCCCACCTGCCCGAGCGGATGAGCCGGCTGCAGCGCACCTGCAGCGCGGTCAACGACGCGGTGTCCGACCACTACTTCGACGGCGCCGGTGCGTCCGTCTGGCGGGCGGGGGTGCGCTGATGCTGCTCCGGATCGTGCACCGCACCGGCTACGAGTACGCCGGCATGGCCTCGCACTCCTTCAACGAGGCGAGGATGTCCCCGAGGTCGACGCTGCACCAGGCCGTGCTGCATACCAAGGTCGACATCTCGCCGACGGCGTGGACCAACACCTACACCGACTACTGGGGCACCACGGTGACCCAGTTCGAGGTGCACGAGCCGCACCCGCGGATGGCGGTCACCGCCTCGGCCACGGTCGACGTGCAGCGCCCCGAGGTCACCGGTCAGGGACTGAGCTGGGAGGCGGTGCGCGACTCGGAGGTCTTCGACGACCTCAGCGAGTACCTCCTCACCTCCCCCATGGTCGAGCCGCCCGCCGAGCTCAAGGCCAGGGTCGAGGAGATCGCCGGGCGGAGCGCGACCCCCGGCGACTGCGCCCGCGAGGTGGTGGAGCTCATCCACGACGAGATGGAGTACGTCTCGGGCTCGACCGGCGTGCACACCCGGGCGTCCGAGGCGTGGGCCAACCGTTCCGGCGTGTGCCAGGACATGTCGAACCTCACCATCGGCTGCCTGCGCGCGGTCGGCATCCCCGCCTGCTACGTCAGCGGCTACCTGCTCCCCGCCCGGGAGCCGGAGATCGGGACCCCCTACACGGGGGAGTCGCACGCCTGGGTCCGCTGGTGGGACGGCGAGTGGGTCGGGATGGACCCGACCAACGCCATCCAGCCGGGGGGACGTCACGTCGAGGTGGCCCGCGGTCGGGAGTACGGCGACGTGCCGCCGCTGCGCGGCATCTACACCGGCACCAAGAGCAGCTCGATGTTCGTCGAGGTGGAGCTCACCGCGCTGCGGGCCTGACCCCCGCGGTCAGCCGATCGTCACCGTGGCCAGGTGGTCGTCGGCGGGGAGGTCCCCGTCGGCGACCGCGCTGACCTGCAGGCTGTTGAAGCCCAGGCCCCCGGAGTGCACCGTGAGGAAGGACGTCTCGCTGGCGTCGGCACCCGAGCTGATGCGGACGAGGGAGTGCCGGGGGGCCAGCCGGGTGGGGTCGACCACGACCCACCGGTCCCCCACCGCGGCCTCGACGACCGCGTGGAAGTCCATCGGCGACAGTCCGGGGGCGTAGCAGGCGACGAGCCGGGCCGGTATGCCGCGCGCCCGCAGCAGCGCGAGCGTCAGGTGGGCGAAGTCGCGGCAGACACCCCGGCGGGCGAGGTAGGTGTCGCTGGCGCCGTCGGTGACCCTCGAGGAGCCGACGACGTAGCGGATGTGGTCGTGCACCCAGCTGGCCACGTCCAGGACCCCCTGCTCGCCGAGGGCGTCGCCGACCTCGGCGCGCGCCACCGCCTCCAGCCGGTCCAGGTCGACGTAGCGGCTCGGGCGGACGTAGCGGATGCGCTCCAGCGGGCTCACCCCGGCGCTGGAGCCGCCGTCGGTCACCGTCGCGGTGTAGCTGACGCGCAGCTCCCCCGGTGCCACGTCCCGGACCACGTGCCACCGGGTGCCGGAGGCCTCGTCCAGGACGTCCTGGACCTCGACCTCCTGGCCGTCCAGGGTCACCGAGAAGGACTCGTCCTGCCGGGTCACGTGCTCGGCGACGGTCACCCCGAGGGTGGCCTCGACCGGGGAGGTCACGGTGGCGGTCAGGTCGGCGGACAGGTGTCGGTGCATGCGCTCATGGTGTCAGGTCGTCGGCGTGCTGCAACGCCCAGTGGTACATCACGATCGCGGCGGCCGCCCCGGCGTTGAGGGAGCGGGTGGACCCGTGCTGGGTGATGGCCAGCACGTCCACGCAGCCGTCGACCGCCTCGGCGCTCAACCCCGGCCCCTCCTGGCCGAGCAGCAGGACGCAGTCCCGGGGCACGGCATACCGCTCCAGCGGCACCGACCCCGGCACGTTGTCGACGCCGAGCACGGGCAGGCCCCGGTCGCCGGCCCAGCGCAGGAGGGCGGCGACGTCGGCGTGGTGGTGCTCGTGCAGGTAGCGGTCGGTGACCATGGCACCGCGCCGGTTCCAGCGACGGCGGCCCACGATGTGGACGGCCGCGGCGTTGAAGGCGTTGGCGGTGCGCACCACCGAGCCGATGTTGAAGTCGTGGCCCCAGTTCTCGATCGCGACGTGGAAGCCGTGGCGCCGGGTGTCGAGGTCGGCGACGACGGCCTCGTGCCGCCAGTAGCGGTAACGGTCCAGCACGTTGCGGCGGTCACCGGCCTCGAGCAGCTCCGGGTCGAGGTGGGGCGGGAGGTCGCCCGACTCGTGGGTCGGCCACGGCCCCTCCCACGGACCGACGCCCACCGGGGGGTCGGTCGGCTCGCTCACCAGCAGCATTGTGGCACCGCGGCGACCGGCTGCCGTGGCCGACCTGGGTGTTTCGCACTACGGTGGGGTCGGTCGCGGGCACCAGCCCGCCACCGACCGACATGCGGCCGCACCGGGCCGCCGAACGGAGGCACCCCGATGGACTCCACCACCTGGATCCTGTTGATCCTGCTGCTGCTGCTCGTCGGCATCGTCGTCTTCTGGCTGCTCCGCCGACCCGGCGACGACGGGGACGGCGAGGGCGTGCTGGACGCACGGGAGCACGACGCGCCGGCGGTCCGCGAGGAGCGGGCCGGGCCGGCACCGGTGGCCGAGCCGGTGGGGGGCACCGACGTCCACCAGGAGCCCACCGCGACCGAGGACCTGCCGGCTCGCGAGGAGGACGCGCCGATGGCGCCCACCGAGTCGCGCTACGACGCTCAGCCGGCCGCACCGGTGGGTGAGGACACCCCTGCCCCGGTCGGCGACGGGCGGGACGGCTCCGTCGACCAGCCCCAGGCGCCGGTCGTCGACGAGCAGGACGGGTCCCTCGAGCAGGCCTACGGGTCCGCGGACGAGCACGTCGCCACGGACGAGCCGGGCGACGTCGAGGACGGCGCCGCGCCGCGCGCGGCCGAGGCGCCCGAGTTCACCGACCCGGCGGCCGCCCAGCAGCCCGCGGACGAGCCGCTCACCGCCGAGGAGGTCCTCGCCTCGCAGGACCAGGCCGCCACCGACGAGTACCCCGCGGGGCCGGCCCCCACCGAGGACGTCGAGGAGTACCCCGTCGGGGACGACGCCACCACCTACCGCGCCGAGCAGGGCGAGGCCGTCGTCCTGGAGGACGACGGATCGGTGCGCCGCGACGTGGAGCGGGGCCACGACGCAGATGTCTACCCCGGCGGGGACGGCTCGGTCTCCCCGCTCACCGACGACGGCTCGTCCGTCGAGGACGAGGCGTCGACCGAGGGCGACGCGTGGGACGGCACGGACACGGCGCGGGCCACGGGTGCCGTCGGCGCTGCGGGGGCCGCGGGCGCGGCGAGCCCGGGTGAGGAGGAGCGGCAGGGAGACCTGTGGGACAGCCCTGACACCGCCCCCGCCGACGTCCCGGTCTCCGACGAGAGCTGGGCCGCGCCGGAGGCCTCCCAGACCGAGACCACCGTCGCGGACGAGCGGCACGACGACACGTGGGTGACTCCGGACACCGCCACCACCGAGGCCTCGGGCACCGACCAGCGGCAGGACGAGACCTGGGTCACCCCGGACACCGCGCCCACCGACGTCCCGCCGGCCGAGCCCACGGGCGAGGCGCCGGTCACGGCCGCCCCGGTCGAGGAGGAGCGGCGGCTCGACACCGGGGACGACCTCGGCACCTCCACCCCGGTCACCGACGCGCCGGCCGAGGAGCACACGACCGAGGCACCGGTCGCCGAGGACCACACGACCGAGGCACCGGTCGCCGAGGACCACACCACCGAGGCACCGGTCGCCGAGGACCACACCACCGAGGCACCGGTCGCCGAGGACCACACCACCGAGGCGCCGGTCTCCGACGAGCCGGCCTCGGGGGCCGAGGTCGCGGCTCCGGTCTTCGCCGAGTCGATCTACGGTGCCGGGTCCGCCGAGCCGCTCGAGGACGGCACCGGGCCCGCGGGCTGGTCGATCAAGGGCAACACCGGCTCGATGCTCTTCCACACCCCCGAGTCGCCCAGCTACGAGGGCGTGCGGGCCGAGGTGTGGTTCGAGAGCGAGGACGCGGCTCGCGCCGCCGGCTTCGCGCACTGGGACCGCCGCCAGCGCTGAGCGCTGCGACGGCCCGCCGACCGGACCGTCAGTCGGCGAGGCCGAGGTCGCCCAGCGAGTAGGCGGCGCGGTACTCGACGCCCTGCTCCTCGACACGCTCCCGGGCGCCGCTGTCCCGGTCGACGATGACGGCGACCGCGAGCACCTCTCCCCCGGCGTCGCGGACCGCCTCCACGGCCGTCAGCGGCGAGGTGCCGGTGGTGGACGTGTCCTCGACGACGACGACCCGGCGACCCGCGAGCGCCGGTCCCTCGATCCGCTGCTGCAGACCGTGGGCCTTCTCGCTCTTGCGGACGACGAAGGCGTCCAGCGCGGGGCCCTCCCGGTGCGCGGCGGCGTGGAGCATGGCTGCGGCCACGGGGTCCGCGCCCATCGTCAGCCCTCCGACGGCGTCGACCGCCAGGTCGTCCACGAGGTCGAGCATGACCTCACCCACCAGCGGCGCGGCCTCCCCGTGCAGGGTGACCCGGCGCAGGTCGACGTAGTAGTCGGCCTCCGCCCCGGAGGACAGCCGCACCCGGCCGTGGACCACGGCCAGGTCGGTGATGTGGCGGAGCAGACGATCGCGTGGGGTCATGCCGCCCAGCCTAGCCAGCGCCCGCGCCGGTCACCGCGACGCGACCGGCCCCGGGGCCGCGTCAGGACGCCGGCGCCCGAGCGGCGATGAGCACGAGGGCCGCGGTCCAGCCGAGCGGGGCCACGGCCGCCGGGTCCCCGTCGTGCAGCACCTTCTCCGGCAGCGCTCCCGCCGCCGTCCGGTGCTCGTCCAGCCAGTCCAGCCACCGGGTCGCCTCCTGGGGATGTCCGTTGTGCGCCGCGGCGACCGCCTGGAGTGCCGTCTGGGGGGTCCAGGACACGCCGTCGTTGCGCCACCCCGCCCCCGGCGCCACCCCGCCGGCCGGTCGACGCTGCGCCCCCTGCGCGCTCAGCCGCGCCGCGTCCGCGCCGGGGACCGGCACGTCGACGAACGGGGGGAGCAGCAGGGTCACCGCGGCGTCCGGGCGGCCACCGACGTGCCGGGGGAAGCGCGGCCCGAAGGCGTCCCCGATCCGGGTCCGCAGGTCGGTGGCCGCCGGGGCCAGCCGACCGGGGTCGACACCGCCCCTGCGCCACGCCTGCTCGCTCACCAGCCCACGGGCGTGGAGGTCGGCGGCCGCCTCCAGACCCATGAGGGCGGTGGCGGCGATGCCGAGCGTGACCTCCTCCTCCGGCCGCTCCCAGTAGTCCGGGGACGGTCGGGGCAGACCGGTCCGCGGGTCCACCCGGTCGAGGAGGCGACCCGCCGAGCGCACCACCAGCGGGGTGAGCAGCTCGGCCACCTGCTCCTGCCCGGTCCCCGCCGAGCGGCCCGGGGTCCCGCCGTTGCCGGCGTCACCGGCGGGCCCGGGCGACGGCACACCCTCCTCGATCACCGCGGCCGCCGCCCACAGCGCCCATCCCGGACCGTCCTCCTGCGGCTCCCGGTCGTCCGGCACCGTGCCGTCCCCGACGGGCAGGTAGCGCGCCTGCATCGAGCCGTCGTCGGCCTGCAGGTCCTGCAGCAGCAGGAGAGCGACGAGGGCGTCGTGCTGGTGGCCGGTGCGGGCGAGCGCCACCGCCGCGCAGCTCGCGTCGCGGGGCCAGACGTACTGCCAGGCCGGCGATGTCCCGGCGAGCACCGCTCCCGGCGCGGTGCCGGTGGGGGCGGTGAGGGTGTGCAGGTCGGCCAGCGCCGCCCGCTCCATCCCCGCCCGGGGGTCGCCGGGGTCCGGCAGCCACCCCGAGGCGAGCCAGGCCTGCAGCCCGGCCTCGCGCGCGGCCAGCACGGACACCTCGAGGGGCAGCGTCGAGGGGTCCGCGGACAGCGGGAGCCACCCGTCGGCCGTGCGCCCGGGGGCCACCTCGACCAGCCGCCCCCAGGCGTCCCGGGTCACCGCCTCCTGGTGCAGGGTGACCTGCCGGTGGCTGCCCTGCCAGACGAGGGCACCACCGCTGGCGAGCAGCACCGCGAGCGCTGCGGCCCACCGGCTGCGACCGGTCATCCCCGCGGGTCGCGGGGGCGCCGGCGGGCGGCGAGGGACCCGGCGACCCCACGGGTCAGCCGGCGGGGCGCGACCCGCAGGACCCCGACCAGGGACCGGTACGTCATGGACGGCACCGAGACCACCGCGCCACGGGCGACGTCGTCGAGACCCGCGCGGACGACGTCGGCCGCGTCCAGCCAGAGGGCGTCCGGCAGCCGCGACATGTTCATCTCGGCACGGTCGTGGAACTCGGTGTGCACGAAGCCGGGGCACAGCGCCGTCACGGTGACCCCGTGCGGGGCGAGCTCGGTCGCGAGCGCCTCGGAGAAGACGGTGACGTAGGACTTGATGGCGGAGTAGTGGCCCATGACCGCGAACGAGGCGACCGAGGAGACGTTGAGGATCGCCCCCCGGCGACGCTCGCGCATGGCCCCACCGGCGGCGTGCGACAGCACCATGACCGCGCGCACCATGAGGTCGAGGGCGGCCTCCTCCTCGGCCAGGTCACCGCGCACGAAGCCGCGCCGGCTCCCGAACCCCGCGTTGTTGACGAGCAGGTCCACCGGCCGGTCGCGGTCGGCGACCCGCTCGGCCACGCGGCCCAGGGCCGCCCGGTCGGACAGGTCGGCCGGCAGGACCTCGACGGTCACCCCGTGCCGGGCGATGAGCTCGTCCGCGAGCGTGGTCAGCCGCGCCTCGTCGCGGGCCACCAGCACGAGGTCGTGCCCGCGCCCGGCGAGCTGCGCGGCGAACTCCCGCCCCAGTCCGGCCGAGGCACCCGTCACCAGCGCTGTTCCCATGTCCCGAGCATAGGTCGGGGGACCTCGTGGTCCGAGGTCCCCCGACGGCCAGGCGTGGTCCGGTCAGCGTGCCGAGCCCCGCCCGCGGCCCCGGTCGCTGTTGTCGGAGCTCTTGGCCCGGGACTCCAGGACGAACAGTCCTTCGTCGCTGCTGCTCACGACGACCTTGCCGTCCCCGAAGTAGGGGTACGTACCCCATGACCCGTAGAACTCGGTGTCGTCGTCGGCCGGGAAGACGTCGAAGTAGCCGCGGGCGGTGAAACGTCCCTGGTCCTTCTTCCACGTGTCGTAGATCCACAGCCCGGAGGTGTAGTTGGCCTGGTAGAGCAGCGAGTCCAGGACGAACATGTTGTGGTCGATCGAGGTGTTGCCGTCACCGTGCTCACCGACGACGACGGGGGCGTCCAGGTCCGTCATGTCCCAGATGTACGTCGTGCGCTCGGAGACCACGCCGCTCAGCTCGTCGAGCTCGTCCCCGAGGAAGAAGTAGCTGTGGTCCTCGCTCAACCAGCCCTGGTGGGTGTAGATGTCGCCCACCTCCAGGCCCTCGTCGGCGTACCGGAACCGTCCCAGCTGCACGGGGTCGGCCGGGTCGGTGGCGTCGAAGATCGTCACGGTGTCCTCGTTGGAGGCGATGCAGATCTCCCGACCGGTGTAGTCGGTGTCCGGGCCGGCGTAGTCCACGCACTGGATGTCGTGCGTGTAGCCGTCCTCGGTGAGGCACCCGATGAACTGCGGGTTCGTCGGGTCGGTGGCCACGTCGTAGACGATGGCCCCACCGTTGCCGTTGAGGACCGGGAAGCCCGGGTTCGGGGTGCCGCACCGCTGGACGTCGTAGACCGAGCCCACCACGTACATCCGGCCGGAGTCCTCGTTGAGCGAGATGTTGTGCGAGTTGGTCACGTCGTCGAGCTGACGGGTCAGCTCGACGTCGAGGGGGCCGGTGGCTCCGCGGAACTGGGTCAGGTCCACCACCTGGATGCCGAACCCGTCGAGCTCGCCGGTCGCCGGGACGTAGGAGTCGAGGTCGATGGCCTCGCTGCCGATGTAGGCCGTGTCCTCGTAGACGCGGACGTCACCCCAGATGTTGCCGCTGTCCCCGGGGGCCGAGGACGGCAGGGTGCCGAGGTAGACCGGGTTGCTCCCGTCGGTGACGTCGACGAACGAGGTGCCCTCGAAGGTCCCGACGATCGCGACCTGCATGCCGGTCTGCTCGTCGGTCCATCCCCAGAGGTCGTTGACGAAGGTCGCCCCCAGGTCAGGCAGCGGGGTGAAGGAGGCCAGGTCGACCTTGTGGCAGGGGAAGATCCCTGCCATGCCGTCCTCGCAGCGCACGTCCGACATGGCTTCCATCGGGACTCCGCCGGGGCTGACCGGATCCACCACCCCGTCGTAGGTGCGGCCCTTGAGGGGCGAGGCTCCGGGGTTCTGGAGGTCGTGGGCGGGGTGGGCGAAGACGGGTCCTGCCGTCGCGGCCGCCAGCGTGAGCGCGGCCAGGCCGTAGAGCGCAGGCCTCAGAGGGGACGTCATGAGGGTACCTTTCCGGGGACGCGTCGGTCCTTCGTTGCACCGACGGGCCCGAGTATGTCAGAGGTGTGACGTGGAACACACCTCAGGGCGCCCCGTCCTAGACCTGGCGTCGGAGCCAGTCGAGGTCGGCGAGGTGCTCGTCCGGCCCACCCGGGGTCTCGACCAGGGAGGGCGCACCGGCCGCCCGGACGACGTCGGCCAGCTCGTCCGGAGGCACCTGGCCGGCCCCGAGGTTGGCGTGCCGGTCGGCCCCGCTGCCGGCGGCGTCCCGCGAGTCGTTGACGTGCACGAGGTCGATGCGCCCGGTGATCGCGCGCACCCGGTCCACGACCCCGTCCAGCTCGATGCCCCCGGCCCAGGCGTGGCACGTGTCCAGGCAGAAGCCGACGTGGTCGGCGCCCTCGGCCCGGCCGACCGCCTCCCAGACCTGGGCGATGCGGTCCAGGTGGCGGGCCATGGCGTTGTCACCCCCGGCGGTGTTCTCGATGAGCAACGGCGTGGCCCCGAAGGTCAACGACTCGACGGCCTTGCGCCAGTTGTCGAAGCCCTTCGCCGGGTCGTCCTGGGCGTTGACGTGGCCCCCGTGCACGATGAGCCCCTTCGCACCGATCTGCGTCGCCGCGTCGAGGTGCTGCTGCAGCAGCTTGCGCGACGGGATCCGGATGCGGTTGTTGAGGGTGGCGACGTTGATGATGTAGGGGGCGTGGACGTAGAGGTCGACGCCGGCCTCCTCGGCCGCCGCCCGCAGCGCCTCGGCACCACCGGCATACCGGACCTCGGGACCCTGGTAGCCCTGCGGGTCACCGAGGAAGAACTGCACCAGGGGCGCCTGCCGCGCCTGCGCCTCGGCGATCGGGTCGGTCTGGTCGACGTGTGCTCCCAGGGCCGGTGCGCTCATACCCGCCATCGTAGGCACGGCACCGGACGCGCGGTCAGGCCACTCCGGACCACCGCGTCGTCGGGTGTACGCGTCCGGTGTCGACGGAGCACGCGTCCGGTGTCGACGGAGCACGCGTCCGGTGCAGGCGGGCGGGTGGCGCGGGGTGGCCTAGGCTGGCCGCATGGCCCGGTTCTGGTTCGACGTGCTGGTCCCCGGCGCGCCCGCCCAGGTCTGGGAGCGGCTGTGGGACCTCGACCGGCACACGGCCGCCATCCCGCTGACCACGACGCTCGGCGGGCCGCTCGGCCCGGGGGCGGGGTTCGTCGCGCGGACCCGGCTCGGGCCCGTCGCGGTCGACGACGAGATGGTCGTGCGGCTCTGGGAGCCGCACGAGCACGCCGTCATCGAGAAGGTCGGCCGACCCCTCACGGGACAGATCGAGGTCACCCTGCGCCCGGCGGGCGCCGACACCCGGCTCCGCTGGGAGCAGCGGTATGCCGTGGCCAGGGTGCCCGGCGCCCTCGCGGCGCTGGCGGCCCCGGCCGTCCGTGCGGCATACCTGCACGCCGTGCGCCAGATCACGCGCCCCTGATCAGGAGCCCTCGCCCTCGCCCTCGTGGTCGTGGCCCCCGTGGTCGTGACCCTCGTGGGTGTCGTCCCCGTGGTCGTCGCCGTCGTGGTCGTCGCCGTCGTGGTCGTGGTCCTCGTCCACCGGCCCGGCCTCGACCTCACCGGTGACGCCGGAGATCTCGTTGGGGGCGTGGGGCACCGTGGCCGAGTCGATGACCGCCATCGTGGCCAGGTCGACGACGTGCAGCTCGCGGGACGCGGGCTCGGAGACGTAGGCGAACTGCCCCATGACGAAGAGGGTGGGCCGCGGCTGCTGCCACTCCCGGGGCTCCTCCCACTCCTCGACGACCGGTATCTCCTCGGTGACCTCGCCGCTGTCCGGGTCGAGGACGTGCAGCTCCCCGTCCGTCCCGAGGACCAGGGCCTCCCCCGCGGGACCGCGGCCCAGCGAACGGAAGCTGTAGGACGTGCCCAGGTCCACGAGCTGCATCTGCGCCGACGCGGTGTCGACGAGGCTGACCCGCTCCGGGCGCTCCAGCTCGGCGTCCTCGTCCACCTTGTAGTCGCCCAGGACGACCGTCGACTCCTGGGACCCGGCGAGGTTGCCCGTCCGGGCGTAGTCGTCGGGCGCCGGCACCTTGGTGAAGCGGCCGTCGGCGAGGACCACCGGCCCGTCCTCGCAGCCGAGCACGACCGCCTCGCCCTGGGCGACCGTCTCCCCGTGCACCCCCGGGCACTCGTCCGTGCGGGCGAGCTCCTCACCGTCGGCGCCCGTGACCACGGCCCCGGTGCGCTCGTCCTCGGTGCCGACGGTCTGCAGCAGCGACCCGTCCTCGAGGAGCACCGCCACCCCGTGGTGGGGGTCCGGCACCTCGACGCTCCCGGTGACCGGCAGCTCACCGGCCGCGGGGTCCAGCTCGGTGGGGTCCACCATGTCGATGCGGCCGGCCCCGTCGAAGTAGAGCGCCGTCGCGCCGCCGTGCGGGACGACGTGGCCCGGGTGCGAGCCCTCGGCGACGAGGTCGGTCAGCCGCGGCTCGGTGGTGTAGCTGTGGTCGTGGTTGCCGTGCGGCTCGCTCCACGTCCCGGCGTCGAGCAGCCGGAAGGCGTCGCCCTCGGTGAGGAACAGGTGCCGGCCGTCGCCGGCCGGGTTGAGGCGCACGAAGCCCTCGACCGGCATCTCCGCCTCGACCTCGAGCGACAGCGCGTCGAGCACCATGACCCCGCCGTCGTAGGTGACCGCCAGCCGGGGGCTCGGCCCGCCGGACTCGACGGTGGCGGCCGCCTCGGTGTCGGCGGTGTCGACCTCCTCGGTGTCGGCCGTTTCGGCCGTGTCGGTGTCGGCGGTGTCGGCCGCCTCGGTGTCGGCGGTGTCGGCCTCCTGCTCCCCACCCCCCGCGCCGGACGTCGTGGGCTCGGTGGCGCATCCCGCGAGCAGCAGGAGCGAGGCGGACACGGTCAGGGGCAGCAGTGTTCTATGCATGTGGGAATCATTATCAATCGCACGACAGACGTCAAGTCGACATGGCGAGGAGAGGTGTCGGGCCGTGGACCCGGCCACGGTGCCGCACGGATGGTCGGCCCCGCCAGTCGCAGGACCGTCCGCGGGGGGCGACGTCGTCGAGCCGGGGGCTAGCCGCCCCAGACGGAGGTGGCGCCGGTGTGCCCGGCCAGCGTGACAGCCACGACCGCCCAGATCGCGGCCACGGCGGCGAGCACCCCGAGGACGGTGCTGACCCAGCCCGGCCACCGCGCCGCCCACCGCGACCGCCCCCACGGCGACGTGGCGACCCAGTGCAGGACGCTCAGCACGGCCAGCAGGATGCCGGCCAGGCCGGCCCGCACCCCCCAGGCCCCGTGCTGCTCCAGGATCTGGCTGCTGCCGACCGTCTGCAGCAGGATCTCGCCGAAGCTCTGCGTCACCCGGGTGACCACCCCCGCCACCACCGCGAGCACCGGCATACCCCACCCCAGCCAGTGGCGGAAGCGCGGCAGCACGACGACGAGCAGCTGGGCGCCGGCGGCCAGCAGCAGGAGGACGATGCCGAAGTGGACGAGCAGCGGGTGCACCGGTAGTCCCAGCACCATGGCGACCTCCTGAGGGACAGGTGGATGAAGATTCAACTCTTCTCCCGCATGCTGAGAAAAACCTGGGGATCAGCCAGGACTTTCCTGAGGGCAAGCAGGGGCACGTAGGCTTCCGCAGATGCGCATCGCCACGTGGAACTGCAACAGCATCCGGACCCGGGTGGACCGGGCGGTCGCCTTCCTCGAGCGGCACGAGGTGGACGTGCTCGCCCTGCAGGAGACCAAGTGCCGGGACGACCAGTTCCCCCTGCTGCCGTTCGAGCAGGCCGGCTACGAGGTGGCGCACGTCGGTCTGAACCAGTGGAACGGCGTCGCCGTCGTCAGCCGGGTGGGGCTGGACGACGTCGCGACGGCGTTCCCCGGCCAGCCCGCGTGGGCACCGGAGGGGGCCGAGCCCGTGGTCGAGGCGCGGGCCCTGGGGGCGACCTGCGGCGGCGTGCGGGTGTGGAGCCTCTACGTGCCCAACGGCCGGTCGCTGCAGGACCCGCACCTGGACTACAAGCTGGCCTGGCTGGAGGCGCTCCGGGAGACGGGCCGGGCGTGGCTCGAGGAGGACGCGGGTGCCCAGGTCGCGCTCATGGGCGACTGGAACATCGCGCCCACCGACGACGACGTCTGGTCGGTGGAGTACTACGAGGGCAAGACGCACACCAGCCCGGCGGAGCGTGCAGCCTTCGCGGGGGTCGAGCGGGCGGGGTATGCCGACGTCACCCGGGAGCACACGCCCGGTCCGGGGACCTACACCTACTGGGACTACACCCAGCTGGCCTTCCCGAAGCGGCGCGGCATGCGCATCGACTTCTGCCTCGGCTCCCCGGCCCTGGCGCAGCGGGTGGAGGGGGCCTTCATCGACCGCGAGGAGCGCAAGGGCAAGGGCGCCTCGGACCACGCCCCCGTGGTCGTCGACCTGTCGGCCCGCTGAGGCCCCACCCCGGGGTGCGGGGCCGCCGTCAGCGGCGTGGGGCGACCCGGGCCAGCGGCACGGTGAGCAGGCAGAGGAGGGCGGCGAGGGCCATACCGGGGCCGAAGCCGGAGGCCACGGCGACCCAGCCGACGACGAGCGAGCCGGTGGCGGTGCCGGTGTCGAAGCCGGCGTTCCAGACCGCGCTGGCGGCGCCGACCCGGCGCGGGCCGGCGGCCTCGAAGGCGCGCAGCATCGTCAGGGTCTGCAGGGTGCCGTAGCAGACCCCCACGAGGGCGCAGACCAGGATCCACGGGACCGCGCGGGAGGCGTCGACGGGCGTCCGCACCACCCAGGCGAGGGCGCCCAGGACGAGCACGCTGGCCAGGACGGCGGGCACGAGCAGCCGCTGGGCACCGGCGCGGTCGGCGAGGCCGCCGACCTGCCACCGGGTGATCGCCGAGAGCAGCCCGACGGCGAAGAGCCCGGCCGCGGAGAGCCAGGGCAGCTGGACCATCTGCGGCGCGAAGGTGATGACGGCTCCCCCGGCGAAGGTGATGGCGAGCAGGACGAGCGTCGGGCGCAGCAGCGCGAGGTAGGTGCCCCGCGGCGTGGTCGGCTCCGCGACCTCGGGATGACCGGCGTCGTGGGTGGAGCGCACGGGCAGGTGACGCGCCACGGCGAGGCAGGCGGGGATCCCCGCCAGGGGCAGGGCCCCGACGGCGAAGACCGGCCAGAAGCCGACCGCCTCCGCCACCCAGCCGCCCACCGGCATGACGACGACGAGAGGCAGCGACAGCGCGAAGGAGTACGCCCCGACCGCGGCGCCCCGGCGGGCGGGCTCGACGAGCAGCACCGCAGCGGCGTTGGCCGCCACCGTGAGGACCCCGAACCCCACCCCGCGCACCGCCGACAGGGCCAGGAGGGGGCCGAGGTCCGCGGTGAGCAGGTGCAGGAGCGAGGGCACCCCGAGGAAGACCATGCCGAGGGAGAGGACCCACGCCCACCCGACCCGGCCGATCGCCCACGGCACCGCGAACTGCGTGGCCACCGTCGTGCCCAGGAGCACGAAGTTGACGAGACCCGCGCCCCCGCTGTCCGCCCCGCCCGAGACCGCCCACAGGGGCGCGACGGGGAGCAGCGCGGCATACCCGGTGAACCCGGCGGTCGCGAGCAGCGCGAGCGCCAGCATGCCGGGGGTGGACCACACCGACCCCCGGCCGGGTGGCTCGAGGGCGGCGGACGGCTCGACGGGGGAGCCGCTCACCCCTGTGCGGCCTTGGCGGCGGCCTTCTTCTCCCTCTTGTAGGCGCGCACCTGCTGCAGCGACTCGGACCCGGTGACGTCGGCGATCGACATGTGGACGCCCTCCCGGCCGTAGTCGCCGGCCGCCTCGCGCCAGCCGGGCGCGGTGAGGCCGCGCTGCTTGCCGAGCAGGGCCAGGAAGATGCGGGCCTTCTGGTCGCCGAAGCCGGGCAGCGCCTTGAGCCGCCTCAGGACCTCCCGGCCGTCCGGCTCGCCGTCGGTCCAGATCGCCTCCGTGTCGCCGTCGTAGTCCCGGACGACGGCGGTCGCCAGGTCGTGCACGCGCCGACCCATGGACGTCGGGAAGCGGTGCACCGAGGGCGGGGTGGCGCAGAGCGCGACGAACTCCTCGGGGTCGGTCTGCGCGACCTGCCGCGGGTCGACCGAGCCGAGCCGCTCGGCGATCTTGCGCGGCCCGTCGAAGGCGACCTCCATGGGGATCTGCTGGTCCAGCAGCATGCCGGTCAGCAGGGCGAAGGGGTGCTCGGTAAGGATGCGGTCGGCCTCGGGGTCGCCGACCAGGTGCAGGGTGCCGGTCATACCTCCAGCCTAGGTCCTCCCTCGGGCCGCCGGCAGGTCTCCTACCCTGGACCCATGACTGTCGTCGCGGCCGCGGACGGATCCGCCCTGGGCAACCCTGGTCCGGCGGGCTGGGGGTGGTACGTCGACGACGACCGCTGGGCCAGCGGCGGGTGGAAGCACGGGACCAACAACATGGGCGAGCTGACCGCCGTGCTGGACCTGCTGCAGCAGACCGCCGACCTGGACGAGGACCTGCTCGTGCTGTGCGACTCGCAGTACGCCATCAAGTCCATCACCCAGTGGATGCCGGGCTGGAAGCGGCGCGGGTGGAAGAAGGGGGACGGCAAGCCGGTCGCCAACGTCGAGATCATCAAGGCGCTGGACGCCGCGATGCGCCCCAACGTGCGCTTCCGGTGGGTGAAGGGGCACGCCGGTCACGAGCTCAACGAGCAGGCCGACCGGCTGGCCAACGCCGCTGCCCAGGCGTATGCCGCAGGTCGGGAGCCGCAGGCCGGGCCCGGCTTCGGTGCCGCGGCGGCACCGGCGGAGCACCCCTTCGTGGTGGGGGGCGGCCGCGCGGACGACGACCTCTTCTCCCTCGTGGACGAGCCGGGCGACGAGGACCAGGTGGTGGCGCTGGAGCGCTCGCTGCTGACCGAGGAGGTGCGCTCCGACCCCTCGCTCGCGGCGGCGCTGCTGCACCCGGAGTGGCAGGAGGTCGGCCGCTCCGGCCGGCGCTGGAGCCGCGAGGAGATGCTCGACGAGCTGACGCCGCTCCCCGCCCCGGTCGAGCTCGAGGTGCTCGACGTCCAGCGCCTCCCCGGTGACCTGGTCCTGCTCCTCTGGCGGGGCGTCGGCCCCGACGCGAGCACCCTGCGCAGCTCGCTGTGGCAGCGCACCGGCCAGCGGTGGCAGCAGCGCTTCCACCAGGGCACCCCGGAGGCGTAGGCCGGGCCCCGGGCCCGGGCCTGACCGCAGGTCTCCGGTGCCCGGGCCGGCCGGGCGGCCCGCTCAGCCCTGGCCGCGCCCGACCGGTCGCCAGCCGAGGGCGAGCGCGACCACCGCGGCGAGCGCGACGGCATACCCCGCGCCGGTGAGGACGGTCTGCACCTGGACCACCGCGGCGTCCAGCAGCGCGTCGGTGTCGGTCGGGTCGGCGAGCGTGCCGACCTCGAGGTGGAAGCGGCGCAGGCCGAGGGCGGTGAGCAGGGCCAGGCCGACCACCATGCCGACCATGCGGGCGACGACGACGAGCGAGCTGACGGTGCCGTGACCGTCCTCGCGGGCGTCGGCGAGGGCGGCGTCGTTGACCGGGGCGATGGCCAGGCCGACCCCCAGGCCGGCACCGGCCAGCGCGAGCGTCGTGCTGACGAGCTCGTCCAGCGAGGCCCGCTCCCAGCGGGCCATCGCGAGGATCGACACCGCCGCCAGGGCCAGCCCCGGAGCCGCGACGGGCGCCGGACCGACCCGGCGCAGCAGCCAGCCGCCCAGCAGCGCCCCCACCGGCACCGCGACGAGGAAGCGCACCAGCACCAGCGCCGCGTCCGTCTCGTCGGTGCCCTGGGTGAGACGGGAGAGCAGCGGCACGTCCACGACGACCGCGACGATCGCGGCGCCCACCAGCAGGCTCACCACGAGCGCCGGCCACACCCGACGCCGGACGACGCCGGGGGGCACCAGCGGCGCGGCGGCCAGGCGCTGCCGCAGGAGGAAGGCCACGGTCGAGCCGGCGCCGAGCGGCAGCAGCCAGACGCCCCACGGCCCGAGCACCTCGGTCTCGGGGTCCGCGGTGGAGAAGGTCAGCACCAGCGAGCCCAGCGCGACGGCGACGAAGGTCGCCCCCAGCAGGTCGGCACGCAGGAGCAGCGGCAGCCACCGCGGGAGAGTGACCAGGGCGAGCAGGAGGGTCACGGCCGCCGCCGCGAGGCCGACCGGCGTGGCGACCCGGGAGCCGGAGTCCGGGTCGAGGGGCACGAAGGGCAGGCCGAGCTCCACCGAGGTGGTCAGCGCCTCGGGGGCCCAGAGGGCCAGCGTCCACAGCGACGCGGCGACGGCCGCCAGCAGGTAGGCCGCGCCCCGCCGCCACCACGAGCCACGCCCGGTCGGCCCGGGGTCCGCGACGGGCGACCCCCGGTGCGGCGCCGCGGGGCGGAGGAGGACGACGCCGAGGAGGGCCAGCAGGCCCAGCACCACGTTGAGCCAGAAGATCTCCCGCCACCCGGCCACCGCGAGCACGAGCGCCCCGAGCAGCGGGCCCAGCACCGACCCGAGCTCCTGGACCGCGCCGACGACCCCGAGCGGCAGGCCGCGGCGCCCTCGCGGCCAGAGGTCGGCCACCAGCGCGAGGGTCGCGGGCACCAGACCGCCACCGCCCAGGCCCTGCAGGAACCGGCCGCCGACCATGACCGGCAGCTCGACCGCCGCGGCGGTCACCGCCGACCCCACGACGAAGACGACGAGGCACCAGAGGAGGATGCGCCGCCGGTCCACGAGGTCGGACAGGCGGCCGATGAGCGGCAGCACGGCGATGTAGCCGAGCAGGAAGCCGGAGATGATCGGGGTGCCCCGCTGCAGCGACTCGATGCCCACGCCGACCCCGCCCATCATGTCGGTGAGCGCCAGCACGACGACGTAGGTGTCCGCCGCGGCCAGGGCCACCGCCAGCGCGGCCACGGCCAGCAGCGCCCGGGCACCGCGCGCGGGCCCGGTGGCCGGGCGGCCGGTGGCCCCGACCCCCGCCGGCGGCCCGGTCCCCTCCTGCCGCGTCCGCGTCATCCTCAGGGCTGGGTCACGGTGACCGGCTCGCCGTAGGCGTCCAGCGTCACGGTGTAGGTCGACGTCGCCGGCGGGTAGAACGGCCCCGTGATCTCCACGCTGCGGACCTGCCAGTCCTCCTCCACCAGGCCGTAGGTCACCGCGAACTCGGACTCGGCGTCGCCGACGTAGAGCAGGTCCGTGACCGTCTCCCCCGGGAGCGTGCCGACGACCTCCTGCACCACCTCGGCCCCGGCCCGGGAGCGCTCCCCGAACTCGGGCGACCGGGTGGCTCCGAGCAGGCCCACGAGCCCGTCCTCGGGGTCGAACAGCGTCGCCGGGTCCGGCACCCCCAGCTCGGCCGGGTCGGTGTTGACGTGGGCGGGGACGTAGGGCAGCTTGACCCAGAGCTCGCCGTCGAGGGCCACCGTCGGGATGTCGGCCTGGACCCCCGCGATCACGGCGGTGATGGTGCCGTCGAAGGCGGGCGGCTCCATCGTCCCGGCGCCCTCCGCGCTGATGATGTAGGAGGTCTCGTCCTCCGGCAGGTCGGTGCCGGTCAGCGTCAGGGCGACCGACCCCGCGTCGACCAGGACGTCGTGCGCCTGGGCCAGCCGGTCGGCCGCCGTGGGCGGCGGCGGGGTCGAGGTGGTGGCGCTCTCCTCGGTGTCGTCGCTGCACCCGACGAGCATGAGGGCGAGGGCGGCCGCGAGCCCCAGCCCGCTCACCCGGGTGAGCGTGTGCCGTCCGTCGCGTGACCTCATACGCCCAGTATCACGCACCGGCGGCCGCACCGGGAGGGAGCACGCGCGGCCGGCCGGGCGACCGTCAGCCGAAGCGACCGGAGATGTAGTCCTCGGTCGCCTGCTGGCCGGGGTTGTTGAAGATGTTCTGGGTGGAGTCGTACTCGACGAGCTCCCCGGGCTTGCCGGTCGCCTCGAGGTTGAAGAAGCCGGTCTTGTCCGAGACCCGCGCCGCCTGCTGCATGTTGTGCGTGACGATGACGACGGTGTAGCGGTCCTTGAGCTCGTTGATGAGGTCCTCGATCGCCAGGGTGGAGATCGGGTCCAGCGCGGAGCACGGCTCGTCCATGAGGATGACCTCGGGCTGGATGGCGATCGCGCGGGCGATGCACAGCCGCTGCTGCTGCCCGCCGGACAGCCCGGACCCCGGCTTGTCGAGGCGGTCCTTGACCTCGTTCCACAGGTTGGCCCCGCGCAGCGCCTTCTCGGTGAGCTCGTCGGCCGCCTTGCTGGAGATGCGCTTGGAGTTGAGGCGCACCCCGGCCAGGACGTTCTCCTTGATGGTCATGGTGGGGAACGGGTTCGGCCGCTGGAAGACCATCCCGACCTGGCGGCGCACGTCCACCGGGTCGACGCCGCGGCCGTAGAGGTTGGTGCCGTCGATGGCGACCTCGCCCTTGACGTAGGCGCCCGGGATGACCTCGTGCATGCGGTTGAGGGTGCGCAGCACCGTGGACTTGCCGCAGCCGGACGGGCCGATGAACGCGGTCACGGACCGCGGCTCGATGGTCATCGAGACGTTCTTCACGGCGTGGAAGTCGCCGTAGTAGATGTCGAGATCCTTGACGTCGATGCGCTTGGACATGTGAGTGATTCTCTCTTCTCCGGACAGGGGGTATGCCGTCAGCGGCCGGTCTTGGGGGCGAAGAACGTCGCGATGGCGCGGGCCACGAGGTTCAGCGTGACGACGATGAGCACGAGCAGCAGCGCGGCCGCCCAGGCCCGCTCCCGGCTCGGCTCGATGAGCGCCGGGTCGAGGGGCTTGGTGAACATCCAGTAGGTGTAGACGGCGAGGCTGTTGATCGGCCCCTCGAACATGTTGGTGTTGAAGCTGCGGGCGAACCCGATGGCCACGAGCAACGGGGCCGTCTCGCCGATGACGCGGGCGATGGCCAGGGTGATCCCGGAGGCCAGGCCCGAGGCCGCGGTGGGCAGCACCACCTTGGCGATGGTGCGCCACTTCGGCACGCCGAGCGCCAGGGAGGCCTCGCGCAGCTCGTTGGGGACGATCCGCAGCATCTCCTCGCTGTTGCGCACGACGGTGGGGATCATGAGGACCGACAGGGCGACCGCTCCGGCGATGCCCATCTTGGCGTCCCGGATGCCGACGACCTGGGTGAACAGCGCGAAGGCGAACAGGCCGGCGACGATCGACGGGATGCCGGTCATGACGTCCACGAGGAAGCGGATGCCCTTGGAGAGGTGGTTGCTGCCGCCGTACTCGACGAGGTAGATCGCGGTGAACATGCCGATCGGCACCGAGATCAGCGCGGCCGTGCCGGTGATGATGAGCGTGCCGATGATGGCGTGCCCCGCACCGCCGGCGAGGGTGTCGGTCTCCCCGCTCGCGTAGGCCTGGTCGTCGGCGCCGGTGATCCCCACCATGTCCTGGGTCCAGAAGCCGGGGGTGAAGGCCAGCGGCAGGCCCTGGCTGAAGACGGTCCAGAGCATCGAGACGAGGGGCACGATGGCGCAGACGAAGGCGGCGTAGACCAGCCAGCGCATGACGACGTCGGTCGCCACCCGGGAGCCGCCGAGGGAGCGGTAGGTCGCCCACGAGGCCACGAGGAAGACGACGTAGGACGCGATCAGCGAGAAGACCGGGTTGAGGTCCACGACGAACCACAGCACGAGCCACAGCAGGACCGCGCCGGCCCCGATGACCATGAGCGGACGGGAGCTGGTGGCGCGGACGGGCGAGGGGACGTAGTCCGGCTCCTCGCCGCGGGGGGCGGTGTCCGGGGGCGTCTGCGTGGCGGTGCTCATCAGTTGGCTCCGGAGAACTCGGCCCGGCGCTCGACGATCCAGCGAGCGACGAGGTTGACGGCCAGGGTGAGGAGGAAGAGGACCAGCCCGGCGGCGATGAGCTCGGACAGGCGCAGCCCGGCGGCCTCCGGGAAGTTGAGGGCGATCTCGGCGGGGATGGTGTTGTTGCCGGTCCCGATGATGTTCCAGGTGAAGCCCCCGGGCGAGAGGATGATGGCCACCGCCATCGTCTCGCCGAGGGCCCGGCCGAGGCCGAGCATGACGCCGCCGATGACGCCCGGGCCGCCGAAGGGCAGGACGGCCGTGCGGATCATCTCCCACTGCGTCGCGCCGAGGGCCAGCGCGGCCTCCTCGTGCAGCCGGGGCGTCTGGAGGAAGACCTCGCGGGAGACCGAGGTGATGATCGGCAGGATCATCACGGCCAGCACCACCGAGGCGGTCATGAGGGTCCGCCCGGTGGCCGAGCTGTCGGCGAAGAACGGCAGGAAGCCGAGGTTGGCCTCGAGCCAGTCGAGGAGCGGGACGAGCCGGGGCGCGAAGACGAACAGGCCCCACATCCCGAACACGACCGAGGGGACCGCCGCCAGCAGGTCGATGACGAACCCGATGGTGCGCCCGATGCGGGGCGGGGCGTAGTGCGAGACGAAGAGCGCGATGCCCACCGCGACCGGCGTGGCGAGGACGAGGGCGACGACCGAGGAGACGACGGTGCCCAGCAGCATCGGCCAGACGTAGCTCCAGAAGCCGTCACCCCCGCTGATCTCCTCGGCGGGCGCGGTGAGCGCCGGCATGCCCTGCCACACCAGGAAGATCGCCACCAGGGCGAGGATCAGCAGGATCAGGACGCCGGAGAAGAGCGACGTGCCGCTGAAGACGACGTCTCCGGCCCGGCGCTTGACCTTGGCGCCGCCGCCGGTCGGGGACTCGGTCGTGGCGACGCCACCGCCCCGGTCCGGGTCAGGCTCAGGTGTGCTCATGGTCTGCCTCTCGTCTGCGGTCGAGGACCGTCACACGGCCATGACGACGGACGTCCCCCGGGGGTGACGTCCGCCGTCATGGCGTGATCGTGGGTCGGAACGGGCTCAGCCGCCCTGGATCATGTCGATGGAGGCCAGGACCTGCTCGCGGGTGCCCTCGCCGATGGGGGCCGAGCCGGCCGCGTCGGACGCCGCCTGCTGGCCCTCCTCGGAGGCGACGTACTCGAGGAACGCCTTGACGTTGTCGGCGCGCTCGGCGTCGTCGTACTCCTTGCAGGCGATGTGGTAGCTCACCAGGACGATCGGGTAGGCACCGGACTCGGTGGTGTCGCGGGCCAGCTCCAGGGCCAGGTCGCCCTCGACGCCCGTGTCGGCCGGCTCGGAGGCGTCCACGACCTTGGCCGCCGCGTCCGGGGAGAACGGCACGAACTCCTCGCCGACCCCGATCGAGGCGGACTGGCCGGTGACGGCCGAGGCGTCGGCATACCCGATGGTGCCCTCGGTCGAGTTGATGACCTGCATGACACCGGTGGTCTGCGCGGCGGCCTCGCCGCCCTCGACCGGCCAGGCGTCCGACGGCTCGTGCGGCCAGGCGTCCGGCGCGGCGGCGGTGAGGTACTCCATGAAGTTCTCCGTGGTGCCCGAGTCGTCGGACCGGTGCACGACGGTGATCTCGGTGGCCGGGAGCTCGGCGTCCGGGTTGTCCGCCGCGATCGCCTCGTCGTCCCAGGCGGTGATGTCGCCGTTCATGATGCCCGCGAGCACCTCGGGCGCCAGGTTGAGCTCGTCCACCCCGGGGAGGTTGTAGGGGACGGCGACCGGCGAGATGTACATCGGCAGGTTGATGGCCTCGCCCCCGGCGCAGGCGTCGGCGACCATGCCGCGCTCCTCCTCGTCGAGGTAGGCGTCCGAGCCGGCGAAGTCGGTGGCCCCGGCGAGGAACTGCTCGCGCCCGGCACCCGAGCCGACCGCGTCGTACTGCACCTCCACCTCCGGCTGCACCTCGAGGTAGCCGGCGATCCAGGCGGTCATGGCGGACTCCTGGGAGGAGGCGCCGGCCCCGACCAGACGGCCGGACAGCTCTCCGCCCCCGGACTCCGAGCCACCGCCGGCGGCGTCGCCCTCCGAGCTGCTGTCGTCTCCGCCGCAGGCGGCGAGCGCGAAGGACGCCGCCATGGCGATGGCGACCGTGCGGGTCAAGCGGTGCTGCTTCACGGGGAACCTCTCTCAACGTCTGTCGGGGATCGTGGCCCCGGGCCGGTGACGGGCACCGGCGCGTCCAGGGGCACGCTGGCGGCATCGCCAACGCCTGGAAACGTAGGAGCCGGACGTGACGCGATCTACGGCCTTGGGTGAACGAGTGGTGAACGAGGAGCGAAAGTCCGGCAGGGCGCCGCGCCCGGCTCAGCGCAGGACGAGCTCCCCGGTGGCCTCGTCGAGGTCGACGACGACCCGGGAGCCGTCGCGCACCTCGCCCGAGAGCAGCAGCCGTGCGAGCCGGTCCCCGATCTGGGTCTGCACCAGGCGGCGCAGCGGCCGGGCGCCGTAGGCCGGGTCGTAGCCCCGCTCGGCGAGCCAGGCCGACGCGGCGTCGGTGACCTCCAGACCGATGCGGCGCCCCTCCAGGCGGCGGGCCAGCTCGGCGACCTGCAGCCCCACGATGGTGGCCAGCTCCTCCCGGGTCAGCGCGTCGAAGATGACGACCTCGTCCAGCCGGTTGAGGAACTCGGGCTTGAAGCTGGCCCGGACGGTGCCCATGACCTGCTCGCGCTTGGTCTGCTCGTCGGTGGTCGGGTCGACGAGGAACTGGCTGCCCAGGTTGGAGGTCATGACGAGGATGACGTTGCGGAAGTCGACGGTGCGGCCCTGCCCGTCGGTGAGCCGGCCGTCGTCCAGGACCTGCAGCAGGATGTCGAAGGTCTCGGGGTGGGCCTTCTCCACCTCGTCCAGCAGCACGACGCTGTAGGGGCGGCGTCGGACCGCCTCCGTGAGCTGACCACCCTCGTCGTACCCGACGTAGCCGGGGGGCGCCCCGATGAGGCGGGCGACCGCGTGCCGCTCGGCATACTCCGACATGTCGATGCGCACCATGGCCCGCTCGTCGTCGAAGAGGAAGTCGGCCAGGCTCTTGGCGAGCTCGGTCTTGCCGACCCCGGTCGGGCCGAGGAAGAGGAAGGACCCCTGCGGACGGTCCGGGTCGGAGATGCCGGCCCGCGAGCGCCGCACCGCGTCGGAGACGAGCCGCACGGCCATGTGCTGGCCGATGAGCCGCTCACCGAGCACCGACTCCATCCGGAGCAGCTTCTCGGTCTCGCCCTCGAGCAGCCGCCCGGCCGGGATGCCGGTCCAGGCGGAGATGACGTCGGCGACGTCGTCGGCGCCCACCTCGTCCTTGACCATCGGCGCGGTGCCGCTGCTGCGCTCGAGCGCCGACTCCTCCTCCTGCGCGGTGGCCAGCTCGGCCTCGGCCGCCGGGATCTCGCCGTAGAGCAGGCGCGAGGCGCCCTCGTAGTCGCCCTGGCGCTGCAGCCGCTCGGCCTGCGTGCGCAGGTCGTCCAGCCGGGCCTTGAGCTCCCCGACCCGGTTGAGCCCGGTCTTCTCCGCCTCCCAGCGCGCGGTGAGGGCCGCCAGCTCCTCGCGGCGGTCCGCGAGGTCGGAGCGCAGCTTCTCGAGCCGGGCCCGGGACGCGTCGTCCTCCTCCCGCGCCAGGTGCATCTCCTCCATCGTCAGCCGGTCGACCTGGCGCTGCAGCTGGTCGATCTCGACCGGCGAGGAGTCGATCTCCATGCGCAGCCGGCTCGCGGCCTCGTCCACCAGGTCGATCGCCTTGTCCGGCAGCTGCCGGCCGGGGATGTAGCGGTCCGAGAGGTCGGCCGCCGCGACCAGGGCCGCGTCCTCGATGGCCACCTTGTGGTGGGCCTCGTAGCGCTCCTTGAGGCCGCGCAGGATGGCGATGGTGTCCTCCACCGACGGCTCACCGACGAAGACCTGCTGGAAGCGGCGCTCCAGGGCCGCGTCCTTCTCGATGTTCTCGCGGTACTCGTCCAGCGTGGTCGCGCCGACCATGCGCAGCTCACCGCGGGCCAGCAGCGGCTTGAGCATGTTGCCCGCGTCCATCGAGGAGTCCCCGCTCGCGCCGGCGCCGACGACGGTGTGCAGCTCGTCGATGAAGGTGACGACCTGGCCGTCGCTGCCGGTGATCTCGGCGAGGACCGCCTTGAGGCGCTCCTCGAACTCGCCGCGGTACTTCGCCCCGGCCACCATCGCCCCCAGGTCGAGGGAGATGAGAGTCTTGTCCCGCAGCGACTCGGGGACGTCCCCGGCGACGATGCGCTGGGCCAGGCCCTCGACGACCGCGGTCTTGCCGACGCCGGGGTCGCCGATGAGGACAGGGTTGTTCTTGGTGCGACGGGAGAGGACCTGGACCACGCGGCGGATCTCGGCGTCCCGGCCGATGACCGGGTCCAGCTTGCCCTCCCGGGCCATCGCCGTGAGGTCGGTGCCGTACTTGCCGAGCGCGTCGAAGGTGGCCTCCGGGTCGGCGGAGTCGACCCTCTTGCCGCCGCGCAGCGCGGGGATGCGCTCGGCCAGGGCGTCCGCGTCGACCCCGGGCACGGCTCCCGCCCGGGCCAGGGCCAGCAGCAGGTGGTCGGTCGAGACGAAGGTGTCGCCCATCGCCGACATGGCGTCCTGGGCGCCCTTGACGACGCCGTGCATGGCCCGGGACAGGCCCGGGTTGCCCATGCTGGAGCCGCTGGCGCTGGGCAGGCCGGCCAGCGCGGCGTCGGCGGCCTGCTTGGCCGCCCGTGGGCTGGACCCCGCCGCCTCGAGCAGCGGCCCGGTCGTCGTGTCGCCCTGCTGGCTCAGCGCCGCGAGCAGGTGCGCGGGCTCGACCTGGGCGTGCCCCGCCGCCGCGGCGTCGCGCACCGCGGTCGACAGGGCCTCCTGGGCCTTGGTGGTGAGGTTGAGATCCATGGGCGTGCCCGTCCTCCCCGACCGCGGGCGGCGTGCCCGACGGTCGTGTCGTGTCGTGTCGAAGAATGTCTGCTCGGGTCAACACCCGCAAAGTTGAGCGCATTCCGCTCAACCCTGGTGCACGTCGGTCGCTCGCGGGCGTGCGGCCCGGCGCCCGAGGCCCTACACTCCTGTGAGGTCCAGCCGTGGCAGGGCGGCTGTCGATCACAGGAGGGGAGACGCGCGATGTGCGACGACGGCACCGGCAACCACGCGATGGTGGCCAACCCGCGCCGGGAGCAGATCCGGGCGACGCTGACCCACCTCGCCCCCGACCTCGCGACGCTGCGTACGGCCTTCGACGAGGCCGAGCGGGCGATGTCGGCCGGGGCGTGGACGGGAGCGCCCGCCGACCGCTTCGGCGACGGTCTGTCCGCCCGCGCCCGTCGGCTCGACCGGGCGGCCGAGCAGGCGCGCGAGCAGCTCCTCCAGGAGCTGGCGGCCGAGCCCGAGCAGGTGCGCCGCTGCGAGACCTTCGGTGTGTCCCCGCTCTTTCCGCTCGCCCTGCCGCCCGTCGGGAGCAGGGGGTAGCGATGGCGAGGGTGTCGGTGGACCTCGAGGCGATGCGCGACCTCGTCCGCACCCTGCAGGGGGTGGAGGGCGAGGTCTCGGAGGCCGAGTCACGCATCCGGCAGGCCCTGACCGGACTCGGGCTGTCGGCCCGCGACCTCTCGGGAGTGGCCGAGATCGGTGACTGGGCGACCCGCCAGCACCTGGTCCTGCGCAACCAGCTCTTCTACGCCGAGTGGCTCGCCGCGAGCGCGCCCGGCATCCAGCGCACGGTGTCCTACGACCACCGGGCCGTGCCCGACCTGCCCTACGAGCAGGCCAAGCAGTTCGCCGACCGGGCGCGCGAGCTCATGGACACCGACAGCATGCCGCCGCCGCAGGAGCTCATCGACCTCCTGGAGCGCTACGGCGGCGACGCCACCTTTGCCCTGCTCCTCCTGGACGGCTACCGCGAGGGTGACGGCTACGCGAGCATGGACATGGGGCCGAGCATCGACCTCGACTACCTCGCGGCGCTCGACGACTCGCCGGCCTCGGAGCGCTTCCTGCAGCTGTATGCCGGCTCGCTCGGCGTCCTCAGCCACGAGTTCGACTTCCCGGGCGCCGAGGACGTCACTCACGCACGCGCGTTCGCGCTGCTGGCCAGCCGTGGTGAGTGGTCCGCCGACTGGCTGGTCGGCCTGGGCGAGGACGTCATCCGCATCGAGAGGGAGGACCCAGAGGCGTGGGCCGCCGAGATGGCCGAGACCTCGCGTTTCCGGTACGAGCGGCTGCCCGTCTTCCGCGACCCGCAGGGCGCGGACGTCATCGACCCGATGCCGTGGGTCCTGGAGGCGATGAGCGGCAACCCGGAGGCCCTGCGGGCGTTCCTCCTGGGCGGCGAGGACGTCCCGATCCGCGTCGAGGACGGCGACGACGAGTACGACGTCGACATCCCGGCCCACCTGCGGCACCTCACCCTGGAGCGCGGGTGGGTGCAGGACCGGGGGGCCAGCCTCGGCGCCGCCCTCGTCGAGCTCTCCGCCCTCGACCCGGGCAGCATCGACCGGCACCTGGAGAACCTCGACCGCCTCAAGCCGATGGAGGGTTTCAACCCGCTGTCCTTCTTCACCCACCTCGGCCTGGACGTCATCGGCCTCGTGCCGGGCCTCGGCGAGTGGGCGGACGGCGTCAACGCCGCGATCTACGTCGGGGAGGGCCAGTACCTCAACGCGGGTTTCTCGACCGCCGCCGCCATCCCCGGGGCGGGCACCGGGTCGACCATCGCCAAGTGGATCTCGAAGATCAACCGCGCCGGCGACGTCGGGGGCGTCACGCTCACCGCGAAGGACATCCAGGAGCTGATCCGCTTCCGCCACCACGCCGTGCAGGGCGAGGGCCAGCAGGGGCCGGGGCTGGACGTGCTCGACGCCACCGAGGTGCAGCGGCAGGGCGTCGGAGGGTGGCAGGGCGCGCCCGCGCGCTGACCCTCACAGTCGCAGCAGGGCGAGCGAGACGACCATGACGGCGGCCCCGAGGACCAGGCCGACCACCACCTCGCGGCGACCCACGGCATACCGCCGGGCGCCCGGGACGAGCTCGAGGAGGCTGACGGCCACCATCATCCCGGCGACCAGCGCCAGGGACAGGTCGAGCCGGTCGGCGGGCAGCACGGCCCGCAGCGCGAGGTAGCCGAGCAGGCCGCCGAGGGGCTCGGCGAGCCCGCTGAGGGTCGCCCACAGCACCGCCTGCGTCCGGTCACGCGTCGCGGCGTAGATCGGGGCGGCCACCGCCAGCCCCTCGGGCACGTTGTGGATGGCGATCGCCAGCGCCAGGACCACGCCGCCGGCCGGGTCCTCGACCGTCGACAGGAAGGTGGCCAGGCCCTCCGGCAGGTTGTGCAGGGCCACCACGAGACCGATGAGGACACCGCTGCGCAGCAGGGTCGGGTCCAGCCCCCGGACGTCGGGCACCCCCGGCGCCGGACGGTGCGGGAGGAGCCGCCGCAGGGCGTAGACGACCCCGGCCCCGAGCGCCATCACCCCCAGCACCGAGACGACCGCGACGCCTCGCCCGAGCGACCGGGTCATGCTCTCGAGGGCCGCGGGGGCGATCTCCACCAGCGAGATGGTCATCATGAGCCCGGCCGCGAAGGCCAGGGCCACCGCCATCATGCCCGGTCTCAGCATGGTGGACCGGGTGCCGATGAAGCCGCCGACGCTGGTGGCCAGCCCGGCGAGGAGGGTGACGACGAGCGCGAGCAGCACGGCATACCTCCTCGCGGGCGGTGGGCCGGACCGCGGCGGCGGTCACGGCGGGTGGGGTCGGCCGCACGACCGTACCGCCCGGCCGGTCGCCGACCCCGGCAGGTCGGTGCACGATGGGACCATGCGCATCACCGCCGAGCACGGGGACCTCACGACGACGACCGTGGACGCCGTGGTCAACGCGGCGAACTCGACGCTGCTGGGCGGAGGAGGTGTGGACGGGGCGCTGCACGCGGCCGCCGGGCCCGAGCTGCTGGAGGAGTGCCGCAGGGTCCGGGCCGCGCGCTGGCACGACGGGCTGCCCGTCGGGGAGGCGGTGGCGACCGGGGCCGGCCGGCTGCCGGCGCGGTGGGTCGTCCACACCGTCGGGCCGGACCGTCGCCGCGGCCAGACCGACCCTGGGCTGCTGGCCTCCTGCTTCCGCCGCAGCCTCGAGGTGGCGCAGGAGGTGGGGGCCCGGTCGGTCGCCTTCCCCGCGGTCGGCGCCGGGGTCTTCGGCTGGGACGCCGCGGAGGTGGCGGACGTGGCGGTGCGCACGGTGCGGGCCACCGCGCATGCCGTGCCGTCGGTCGAGGAGGTCCGCTTCGTGCTCTTCAGCCCCGAGGTGCTGACGCACTTCGAGCGCGCGCTCGGGGTCTGACCGCGCCGGCGTCCGTCAGGGCCAGCCGTGCTCCAGGGCCCGGGCGAGCGCCGCCTCACCGTCCTGCGCCGCTGCCGCCCGGGCGGCCTCGCGGGCGGCGAGCAGGCCGTAGGTGTAGCCCGGCTCCCCCGCCTCCTGAGCGGTCCCGGCGAGCTCGCGCAGCCTTTGGGCGGCCAGGGCGGCGTCCTGGACCTCGCCCAGCGTCTCGGTGACCTGCTCCCACGCCTGCGCGGCCGCGGCGGCCTGCTCGCCCAGGGCCGGGGCGAGCGCCTCGCACCCGTAGCGGACCGCCTTGGCCCTCTTGCGGGTCTCGTGGAGCAGGCGCAGCCGCTGCTCGCCCTCGGCCTGGGCCGCGACGTCGGACTCCGCGCGCGCCCGGTCGACGGCCTGGCCCACGAGACGGGGCAGGACGGTGTCGGCAGGTCTGCGGGCGCGGCCCCGCCACGGGGGCGCGGCCAGCAGCTCCAGCAACCGGTCGACCAGCTCGAGGTAGCGGTCGGAGTCGAGCACCTCGACGAGCGCCTGGTGCGCCGCCGCGTGGCGTCGGTCCAGCTCCGAGCGCACCCGCTCGCGCACGGGACCGACCACCTCGTCCTCCGGCAGGTCCTCGACCGCCGCGAGGAGGTGGTCGCGCACGACCTCGGCGTCCCGCGGCTCCCCGAGCGCGGTGGCGAACCACCGGACCTCCTCGCGCAGGGGGTCGGTGACGTCGCGGTCGAGCAGCCGGCGGAAGGTGCGCAGCGAGCTGCGCAGCCGGCGGGTGGCGACCCGTGTCCGGTGCACCGCGTCCGGCACGTCGGCGCGCAGGTCGTCCTCCCGGGCCACGAGGACCGCGACCTGCGCACCGAGGAAGGCCAGCACGACGTCCGCCGCAGGACCCTCGACGCGGGATTGCTCGCCGCGCCCCGCCCGCTCCGGTCGGTCGCCCAGGGCCCGGGCCAGCTTGGAGGGATGGTCGGCCACGGGCACGCCCTGGTCCTCGAAGGACGCGGCGATCTGCCCGAGCAGCTCCGCGTCGCCGTCGACCAGCTCCACCTCCAGCTCGCGCCAGGTCTCCCCCGCGGGCAGGGCGGTCACCCGGTCGTCGCACAGCTGGGCCAGGACCACCCCCTGCTGGGCAGGGTCGAGGAGGTCCAGCTCGATGCGGTGGGTGACCAGCACCGCCGAGGGGAGCAGGGCGCCCTCGGCGCCGTCCGGCAGGCCGTGCCCCAGGGCCGCGCGGAGCTCCTCGCGCAGGGTCTGCGGCACCCGCAGCCGGCCCGGCCCGTCCCCGAGCGGGGCGTGCACCTCCAGCCGGGTGCCGTCGGGGAGCGGTGACTTGAGGTGCCAACCGGCGTCCGGACCCCCCTCGCGTCGGCGCAGCGTGATGCGGTGACGCACGAGGTGCAGGGCCTGGGTGTCGAGGTAGACGGCACGCAGAAGCTGCTCGTGCACCGGTCCCACCTCGACGAGCTCGCCCAGCGCGGGCAGCGGGTCGTCCGCGCCGATGGCGAACTTCAGCTCGGCCTCGACCTGCTGCATACCCGCCTCGCTCTCGGTGGCCACGTGCCTCCCGACCTGGTCCTGACGATCCAGGTCGGTGCACCCACGACCCTAGGCGGGCCCGGCGGTCAGCGCGTGGCGGGCCGGGGGTCCCCCGGCTCGTCGTACCAGCCGTCGTGCACACGGGCCAGCTCGGTGAACCGCTCCCGCAGCGCCTCGTAGGCCGCGCCCCCGGCCTCGTCCGGCAGGCGGCTGTCGCTGATGTGCACGACCCAGCCGGGCCTCCGGTCGGCCTCCCCACGCCCGGGGCGGCGCGCGGCCTCGCGCTGGACGCGCGCCTGCAGGAAGCCCTCCTCCTCGAGCTGCGCGGCGACGGCCTCGGCCGTCTCGCGGTCCTGGAGCACGACGAGGTGCTCGCTGCCGGGGTGCGGGGTCTGGGTGCTCACGCCGGCAGCGTAGGTGGCGCCCAGCCGCCCCGGCCGCAGGCGCCGGGGTGTCGACCCACATCCGGGCCCACCATGCCGCAGACGTCACTCTGATCCCCCAGCCGCATCAGAGCGCCACTGACCCGCGCCCCGGGGTCAGAGCGCCACTGATCCCCCACGTGACTCAGCACGCCACTGACTCGCCACCAGACTCAGCGCGCCACTGATCCGGCGGCCGACTCACGGTGACGTCTCCGCACCCCCCGGTGGTGAGGATGCCCGGAAACCCCCTGCCCGCGGCCACGCCGATGAGTAGCATCGGCCCGGTCCGCGCCCCTCACCCACACCCCCACGCTGACCGGCGACCTCGTCGAGCTCCGACCGGTCACCGCCGAGGACGTCGTGCGGCTGCACGCGCTGATGCGCGACCCGGAGGTGGGCCGGCTCACCGGGTCCGTCCACGACGACACGGAGGCCGAGGTCGACCCGTGGACCGTGGCGCAGCTGCAGGAGGTCTACGCCCGCTGGGCCGACGACACCGACCGGCTGGTCTGGGCGGTCGTCGACCGCGGCACGGGCCAGGTCGTCGGGGAGGCGGTGCTGCTCGACCACGACCCCGGCAACGCCTCCATCGGCTTCCGCGTCTGGCTCAGCGGCGCGCGCGACCGTGGTCTCGGCACCGAGGCGACACGGCTCGCGGTCGGGCACGCCTTCGAGGTCTTGGGGCTGCACCGGGTCGAGCTCGAGGTCTACGCGTTCAACCCGCGGGCGCGGCGGGTCTACGAGAAGGTCGGCTTCGTGCTCGAGGGCACCAAGCGGGAGGCGCTGCGGTATGCCGACGCCTGGGTCGACTGCCACGTCATGGGGATGCTGGCGCAGGAGTGGCGCCCGAGGCCCGACCGAGGGTCTCCGGCGCGCGGAACCACACCGCCGCCCCCAGCACGCTGACGACCCCAGTGACGGCCAGCGCCGCCCCGAAGCCGACGAGGTCGACCACGGCCCCGATGAGCACCGGGCCGACGATGACGCCGACGTCGGTCGCCATCTGGTAGGTCGACAGCACGGTCCCACCCTTGCGCTCCTGCCCCACGATGTCGGCGACGGCCGCCTGCTGCGCGGGGTTGACGAAGCCCGCCCCCACCCCGGAGACGAAGCTCAGCCCCAGCAGCACCGTGAGCGAGGCGACGACGTCGAGACCGGGCAGGAGGCTCAGCCCGAGCACGCCCAGCGACACCCCGGAGGTGGACATGCCCACGATGACCAGCGGACGCCGGCCGACGCGGTCGGCGAGGCGTCCGGTGATCTGCAGCGTGATCGCGGTGCCCAGCGCCGCGGTGGTGAGCGTCGCGCCGGCCACCCAGGGCTCGTCGAGCACCGCTGCCGCGAGCAGCGGGATCACCGCCATGCGCACCCCGAGGTTGGCCCACCCGTTGGCCACGCCGCACGCCAGGGCTGCCCGGTAGGCCCGGTCACCCAGGGCCTCCCGGACCGTGAGGACCGGCCGGTCCTCCTCACCCGGCGGCGGCCGCAGCCTCGCCCCGCCCAGCCCCAGACCGACGACCAGGGCCGCGACGACGAGGGCCACGGCATACACGACGAAGGGCAGCCGCATCCCCCACCCGGCGATCAGGCCGCCGATGACCGGCCCGAGCATGGACCCGAGGATGAACGAGCTGCCCCACAGCGAGCTGACGCGTCCCCGGATCGTCGGTGGTGCGAGGCGCACGACGAGGGCGATCGCCGAGATGGTGAACATCGTCGAGCCGACCCCCCCCAGACCCCGGAAGACCAGGAGCTGCCAGTAGGTCTGCGCGTACGCCGTCGCGAAGGAGGAGACGGCCACGATGAGCAGCCCGGTGAGGTAGACCGGGCGCTCTCCCAGCCGTTGCACCAGGCGCCCACCCACCGGCGCGAACACCAGCCGGCAGAACGCGAAGGCCGACACGACGACCGTGGCCGCGGTGGCGCCGACGTCGAAGGAGCGGGCGAAGCCGGGCAGCACCGGCGACACGAGCCCGAAACCGACCGCGATGACGAAGGACGCGCCGACGAGGATCCAGATCTCGGAGGGTATGCGGATCCGCTCGGTGACGGCGCTCACCCGCGCCTCAGGTGCTCGCGCAGGTAGGGCAGGGCCATGTCGACGAGGCCGTGCCCGGCCGGCACGATGAGCTCGCGGTCGATGAGCCGGCCGCGCACGACGTTGCCGTGCTGCTTGCTCACCCCCAGACGGGCGGCCACCTCCCCGGTCGACGAGGGACCGTCGTCCTGCGCCATCGCCCGCAGGTAGTCGAGCTGGCCCTGCGGCACCTGCCGCAGCGCCGGGGTGTGCACGAGGCGGCTCATGCGGTCGACGACGACCGGCAGCGTGGCCTCCACGTCGGCGAGGGTGATGACCTCGTCGTCCCCGGCGGCCCGCCAGGCCTGGTAGCCCACGAGCTGGAGCAGGTAGGGGTAGCCGTGGACGACGTCGGCCAGCCGCCCGCCTGCCTCGGCGCTGATCACCCGTCCGGCCCCGCGCACCGTCCGGACCGCGGCGTCGAGGACCTCCTCGCGGCGCAGCGGGGCGAGGTCGACGCGCTCGGCGCGGCGCAGGAAGGTCGACCCCTGCTGCGCCAGGAGGGCCGCGATGCCGGTCGGCAGGCCCGCCCCGACGAAGGCGATCTCGCTCTCGTCGCGCAGCAGGTGCTGGTAGGCGGACGCGAGCCGGGCGACGTCCTCGATGGGGGCGGCCTGGACCTCGTCCAGGGTCAGCAGCACCCCCGTGCCGTGCGACCGGGCGATGTCGGTGAGCCGCTGCAGCATCGTCGCGACACTGGGCGTCGTGGGGTAGGTCTCCGAGGTGTCCGTCGACACCGACCCCACGGCGCTGATGCTGCCGCCGGTGATGCGGCGCCGCTGGGCGCTCGGGTCGTGCTCGGTGAGGCGGGCGGGCAGGACGGTCCGCTCCAGCTCGCTCATCAGGCCCGGCCCCTCCGGGAGCCGCAGCACGTGCCACCCGCGGACCCGCGCCCGCTCCTCCAGCTCGTTGAGCAGCACGGTCTTGCCCATGCCCCGAGCCCCGCTGAGCAGGATCGAGCGCATGGGCGACCCCGGGCCCTCGTCGAGGGCGATGTCGAACTCGTCGAGCAGGTCGGCGCGCCCGGCGACCACCCGGGGGCTCGTGCCGAAGCTGGGACGGAAGGGGTTGCCGACGGGCCGCATCACCCCTCCTCCCTCGCGCACGCTCGTGTTTTACCTGTTATACCACGGCGTCCTCGTTTGACCTGTTGTACCCCAGCAGCTGCCCGTACCGCTCCGGGTCGACATTGCCCCCGGTGAGCACCACGCCGACGCGTTCACCCTCCTGCACCGGCACGGCCCCGCTCAGCACCGCCGCGAGGCCCAGCACCCCCGTGGGCTCCACCACCTGCTTGAGCGTGCCGGCGACCGTCCTCATGGTCGCGGCGAGCTCCTCGTCGGTGGCGGTCACCACCGCGTCGACCCCGGCGCGCAGGATGGGGAAGGTCAGCTCGCCCAGGTGCTGGGTCTGCGCCCCGTCCGCGATCGTCACCGGGGTGTCGATGTGCACGATCCGCCCCTGCTCGAGGGAGCGGCGGGCGTCGTCCCCCGCGGCGGGCTCCACGCCATACACCCGGACACCGGGGCACAGGGCCCGCGCGGCCAGCACGGACCCGGCCAGCAGCCCGCCTCCGCCCAGCGGGGTGACGAGGACGTCGAGCGGGCCGGCGTCCTCGACGAGCTCCTTGACCGCCGTGCCCTGCCCCGCGATGACGTGCGGGTGGTCGTAGGGCGGGACCACGGTGGCCCCGCGCTCCCGCGCGATCTGCCGCCCGATCTCCTCCCGGTCCTGCGTGTAGCGGTCGTAGCGGACCACCCGGGCGCCGTACCCGAGCGTGGCCTCGACCTTGAGGCGGGGCGCGTCGTGGGGCATGACGATGGTCGCCGGCATGCCCAGCTCCCGGGCCGCGAGCGCGACCGCCTGGGCGTGGTTGCCCGAGGAGTAGGCGACGACCCCGGCCTCCCGCTGCCCCTCGTCGAAGGCCGACAGCGCGGTGAACGCGCCGCGGAACTTGAACGCCCCGACCCGCTGCAGGTGCTCGGCCTTGAGCAGCAGCCGGGCGCTGACCAGCGCGTCCAGCCGGCGCGAGGTCAGCACCGGCGTCCGGTGGGCCGCGCCGGCCAGCGTCGCCGCCGCGGCCTGGACGTCGGCGTAGGTCGGGAGGGTGGTGAGCGGCATACCCGCAGCGTGCGTCATGCGGTAAGGATTCGGCAACACCACCGCCCTCTCGGCCGGGCCACGCTGGCGGTATGACACGGACCCCAGCCACCCTGCTCGCCGCCCTCGCCACCGCCCTCGCGGTGGCCTCGTGCGGCACCACCGACGACACCGAGGAGCCCGCCACGCCGGCCGCGAGCGCCGAGGCGACGACCGCGGAGGACATGACCTCCGAGGACGACATGGACGAGACGACCGAGGACATGGACGACGCGTCCACCGACGACATGGACGAGGAGGAGACCGGCACCACGGGCGGGATGAGCGGCTACGTCGACCACGACACGTATGCCGCCTACGACGGCGGGCCGGTCGTGCTCTTCTTCCACGCCGACTGGTGCCCCGACTGCCGCGCCACCGACGAGAGCCTCACCACCGCAGGCCTGCCCGAGGGCCTCACCGTGGTCAAGGTGGACTTCGACGAGAGGACCGACCTGCGGCGGACCTACGGCGTCCACCAGCAGCACACCTTCGTCCAGGTCGACGCCGACGGCGAGGGGATCGCCACCTGGACGGGCGCCACCACGGGCGAGGAGATCCTCGCCCGGACCCAGGGCTCCTGAGTGCTCGCGCTGCTCGGCGCGCTCGTCGCGGGCGTCCTCACGACGCTCGCGCCCTGCGTGCTGCCGCTGCTCCCGGTCATCGTCGGGGGCTCCCTCGTCGGGGACGGCTCCCGGGCGGCGCAGACCCGGCGCGCGGTGGTCGTGGCCGGGTCGCTGGGTCTGTCGGTGGCCGTCTTCACCCTGGTGCTCAAGGGCACGACCGCGCTCATCGGGGTGCCGCCCGAGGTCTGGCGCTGGCTCTCCGGCGGCATCCTGCTCGTCCTCGGCGTGGTGATGCTCGTCCCGACGCTGTGGGAGCAGGTCAGCGCCCGGCTCGGCCTGGCCGCCCGCAGCCACGCCGGGCTGCACGGCGCGCAGCGCCGGCAAGGGGTGCTCGGACAGGTGCTCACCGGCGCCGCGCTGGGGCCGGTCTTCTCCTCGTGCAGCCCGCTGTACGCCTACGTCGTCGTGACCGTGCTGCCCGCCGAGCTCGGCTACGGGCTGACGCTGCTGGCCGCCTACTGCCTCGGGCTGAGCGCCACCCTCCTGGGGGTCGCGCTCGCCGGGCAGACGCTCATCCGGCGCGTGGGCTGGGCGGCGGACCCGCGCGGGTGGCTGCAGCGCGGCCTCGGGCTCGTCTTCGTCGCCGTCGGGATCGCCGTCGGCCTGGGCTGGGACCGCGAGCTGCAGGCCTGGATCCTCGAGCACTCCCCGGTCGCACCGTGGGAGCTGGACTCCGACTTCATCCCCGAGCGGTGAGCCAGGACGCGGCGGCGCTAGCGTGAACGCCCGGCCGACGGCATACCCGATCCGTCGCCCGACGAGCCGAGGAGCCCCGTATGCCCCACCGCCCCACCCGCTGGGAGCTGGCCGGCGACCACACCCGTGAGTTCGGCGAGCGACTCGCCCGCCTGGTCGCCGAGGGGGGCGACGTCGACGGCGAGGCGCGGCTGGCCGACGTGCTGGTGCCGCGGGGCGCCCGCGTCCTCGACGTCGGCTCCGGTATGGGGCGGGTGGCGGCCACGCTGCAGTCCCGCGGCCACCGGGTGACCGCCGTGGAGCCGGACCCGGCCCTCGTCGAGCAGTCGCGCCGGACCTACCCCGGGCTCGCGGTGACGCAGGCCGACATCCTCGAGGTCGACCTGGAGCCGGGCTACGACCTCGTCGTCCTCGTCGGCAACGTCATGGCGTTCCTGGCCGAGGGGACCGAGCGCGAGGTGCTGGGCCGCGTGCGCGCCCTGCTCGGTCCGGGAGGGCGGGTGCTCGTCGGGATGCACCAGCGGGGTGGGCCGGACCATGCGCGACGCTACCCGCCGGAGGAGTTCGAGGCGGACGCCCTGGCCTGCGGTCTGGACGTCGACCTGCGCGCCGGCTCCTACGAGCTGCACCCACCGGGGCCGGACTACTCGGTGTGGGTCCTCTCGCCGATCGGCTCCTGACGGCAGCTGTCCCGAGCGCGCGTCCGGTGCGGCCCCACCGCACGTCCGGTGCGGCCCGTGCGCCCGTCCGGTGCGGTCCGAGCGCGCGTCCGGTGCGGTCCGAGCGCGCGTCCGGTGCGGCCCTACCGCGCGTCCGGTGCGGGGGCGTGCCGCGGGAGGGTGATCCGGACGCGGCACCCCGGCCCGTGGTCGGCCAGCGTGATCGACCCTGCGCTGCGCTCGACGAGGGCGCGGGCGATGGTGAGGCCGACGCCCACGCCGGCACCCGAGGAGCGGGCGGTGCTGCCGCGCCACCCCGGCTCGAAGGCGTGGGCGAGGGCCTCCTCCCCCAGCCCTCCGCAGGCGTCGTCGACGTGGAGGACGACCTCCTCCGCGGCCGGGTCCGCCGCGACGTGCACCACGACCTCGGCCCCGGCCGCCGTCTCCCGGACGGCGTTGCTCACCACGTTGGCCACGACCCGGTCGAGCTCACCGACGACCGCGCGCACCGGCGCGGGTGCGTCGCCGGCCAGCCGCAGGTGGACCCGCTGCTGCTGCGCCACCGGTTGCTGGCTCGCCACCACCGTCGCCGCCACCTCCGCCAGGTCGACCGCCTCACCGGGGTCGGCGGGCGCGCTGCTGCGCAGCCGGCTGAGCTCGAGCAGGTCGTCGACCATGACGGTCATCCGGTCGGCCTCGGCCCGGATGCGCCGGTGGTAGTCGTCCTGGTCGGTGACGATGCCGTCCTCGAGGGCCTCCGCCATCACCCGGATCGAGGACAGCGGGGTCCGCAGGTCGTGCGAGGCCCAGGTGATCATGTCCTGGCGGGAACGGGCGAGCTCCAGCTGCCGCTGCTCGTCGGCGAGCCGCTGCTGCGCCCGTCGGTCCAGCCGCCGCACGCTGCGGAAGAGCAGGACCCCGATCGCGAGGGCCACCGGCGCCGCCGCCAGCAGCACCAGGGCGATGAGCGTCGCGTCGTGCTCGGACAGGAACATGGCGCGCGTGGTCACGACCACCCCGGCGGCGACGCTGGCCACCCCCACCACCGGGCCCAGGAGGGTCGCCGCGGCCGGGGAGCGCCGGGCGACGAGTAGCGTCAGCGCCGCCCCGGCCAGCCCGACCGCCCCCGCGGTGCCCGCGGCGAGGGTGATCGCCTCCAGCTCAGGCCTCATCGGCACACCCCTGCTCCCGGTCCCACCGGTAGCCCCGGCCCCACACCGTGCTGATCCGGACCGGCCGGGAGGGGTCCGCCTCGACCTTCTCCCGCAGCCGCCGGACGTGGACGGTCACGGTCGAGCGGTCGCCGACCTCCCACCCCCAGACGTCGCGCAGCAGGTCGTCCCGGTCCAGCACCACACCGGGATGGGTCATGAGGTGCACGAGCAGGTCGAACTCGCGACTGGTGAGCGCCAGCTCCGCACCCGCCCGGGTGGCCCGGCGGGCCCCGCGGTCGACGACGAGGTCGCCCTCCTCGATGGTCCCCCCGGGCGCCCCGCCGGGCGAGGTGCCCGCCGACCGACGCAGCAGGCCCTGGACGCGCAGCACGAGCTCGCGCGCGCTGAACGGCTTGGTGACGTAGTCGTCCGCACCCAGCTCCAGACCGGCGATGCGGTCCTGCTCGGCACTGCGGGCCGTGAGCATGAGCACCGGCACGTCCGGGTCGATCGCCCGGATGCGCCGCAGCACCTCGAACCCGTCGATGCCGGGCACCATGACGTCGAGCACGACCACGGCGGGCCGCACGTCCGGGAAGGCCCGCACCGCCACCAGGCCGTCGGCGGCCTCGTGGGTGGGCAGCCCGGCCCGGTGCAGGTAGGCGCACACCACCTCCCGCACCGTCCCCTCGTCCTCGACGACCAGCACCGTGCTCACCGCCTCAGGGTATGCCGCGCCGCGACCGCCGGGTCGTGCGGAAGGGTGGCGGCCCGTCGCGGTCCGGGGCGGTGGTGCGGTCGGTCCGGCGGGTGAGCGCGGGGCGCGGCGGGGAGACCCGACGGGGCGGCTCAGCGCCCGGTGTCGCCGTCCTGCGCGTCGTGCACCAGCAGGGCGATCTGCACCCGGTTCGCGAGGCCGAGCTTGGCCAGGACGCTGCTGACGTGCGCCTTCACCGTCGGCACCGACAGGAAGAGCTCCCGGGAGATCTCGGCGTTGGAGCCGCCCCGGGCGACCGCCCGGGCGACCTCGCGCTCCCGCTCGGTCAGGTGCGCGAGCGCCGACCTGGCCCGCCCGGCGCGCTCCCCACCCGCGGCTGCCGGGGCCCCCGAGACCTCCCGGACGAGCAGGGCGGCGACCGACGGCGAGAGGGCGTGGTCACCCGACGCGACCTCGTGGACGGCGGCGACCAGCTGGGCCGGCGGGGTGTCCTTGAGCACGAACCCGCGCGCCCCCGCCCGCAGCGCCTCCAGCACGAGCGCGTCGGCGTCGAAGGTGGTGAGGATGAGCACCTGCACGTCGGGGTAGGCCGCGAGCACCTCCCGGGTGGCGCTCACCCCGTCCGTGCGCGCCATCCGGACGTCGATGACGAGCACGTCGGGCCGGTGCCGTCCGACCAGCTCGACCGCCTGGTCGCCGTCCTCCCCCTCGGCGACGACGTCGACACCGTCGGGCCCGCCCAGCAGCATCCGCAGGCCGGCCCGCACCAGCGGGTCGTCGTCGATCATCACCACCCGGGGGCGGGACGCCCCCGCCGTCACCTGGTCTCCCACGGCAACCAGACTCGCACGACGAAGACCCCCGGCCCGCCGCCGGCCTCGAAGGTGCCGCCGACGAGGGTGACGCGCTCCTGCATACCGGTGAGACCCCGACCGGGCGCCCCGGGGTCCTCGGCCGCTGGGCGCGGGACGACGTTGCGGACCTCCAGGCTCAGCCCGGTCGACTCGTCCCCGGACAGGTCCACCTCGACGGCGGCCCCCGGGGCGTGCTTGCGCGCGTTGGTCAGGGCCTCCTGGACGACGCGGTAGGCGTGGCGCCCGACCCGGTCGGAGAGGGTGACGCTGCGGTCCCACAGGTCAGGGGAGGCGGTGAGGTCGACGGGGTGGCCGCCCGTCGTCACCTCCGCCGCCAGCGAGGGCAGGTCGGTCAGGGTGGGCTGGGGCGCCACGGCCCCGGACGCCGCGTCGGCGTCGTCCTCCCCGCGCAGGACCCCCAGGACCTCGCGCAGCTCCTGCAGGGCCTGGTGCGCACCGTCGCGGACGATCTCGGCGCTCTGCACCCGCTCGGCCTCGGTCAGGTCCGGACGGTGGGCGAGCGCCCCGGCGTGCATCGCGACGAGGGAGAGCCGGTGCCCCATGACGTCGTGCATCTCCCGGGCGATCCGGGCGCGCTCGGCGGTGCGGGCCTGCGCGACCCGCGCGGCCTGCTCCCGGTGGGCCGTCTCCGCCTGGGTCCGCCAGCTCTCCACGAGCTGGCGTCGGCCGCCGATGTTCCACCCGATGAGGGACACGAGGGCGAACAGCAGGACGCTGAGCCCCGCGATGAGGCCTGCGTACCACGGCGAGGGGATCTCGGACAGCGTCTCCATGCCGAGCTGGCGCGCGACCACGAGCTCGTAGAAGATGCCCGCGCCGACGTTGACGGTGCCGACCGCCAGCAGGGGTCGCCACCGTCGGCGACTGGCCAGGGACAGCGCCGCGAGGAGGGAGGCCGGGACCGCGAGGGAGGAGACCACGAGGGCCGCGCTCGTCAGCACCGCGACCGTGACCGGGAACCGTCGCCGCCACAGGACCAGGGCCACCGCCAGGTGACCGACGACCAGGTCCGCCACCAGCAGCGCGTCGACCCGGGCCGGGTAGCTGCCCAGCTCCTGCGAGCCGGCCGGCGAGCTCGCGAAGGTGACGGTGAGGATGAGCAGCCCGGTGACCCACACCACCAGGACCCGCCAGGCGTGGCCCCACCAGCGCAGGGGCGGGGGGCCCGGGACCGGGCGCGCGGACGTCATACCGCAGCAGCGTAGGCGGGCGCCGGGCGGCCCGCCTCGGCCGTCGGTCGTGCCTCTCTACGACTTTCGTCGGGGTCGGGGCCGCGGGAAGGGCGACCATGGGCCCACCGACGACCGACCGTGGGCCGATGCGGCGGGGTGGGCGTGTCACCGAGGGTGGAGCCATGATCGAGATCGAGAACCTCACCAAGAGATACGGCGCCTTCACGGCCGTCGACGACATCAGCTTCACCGCACGTCCGGGTCGGGTCACCGGCTTCCTGGGCCCCAACGGCGCGGGCAAGTCGACCGCGATGCGGATGATGTGCGGGCTGACCCCGGCGACCTCGGGCAGCGCGCGGATCCTGGGCCGCCCCTACGCCGCCCTGCCCAACCCCACCCGGCACGTCGGCGTCATGCTCGACGCCAGCGCACAGCACGCCGGGCGCACGGGCCGCGAGGTCCTCACCCTGGCCGCCATCCTCGTCGGCGCGGGACGTGGCCAGGTCGACGCGACGCTGGAGCGGGTCGGCCTCACCTCCCGCGAGGCCGAGCGTCGCGTCGGCAACTACAGCCTCGGTATGCGGCAGCGGCTCGGCCTGGGAGCGGCCCTGGTCGGCGACCCCCGGGTGCTCATCCTCGACGAACCGGCCAACGGGCTCGACCCGGGCGGCATCCACTGGATGCGCGGGCTGCTGCGCGACTACGCCCGGGACGGCGGCACCGTGCTGCTCAGCTCGCACCTGCTCTCCGAGGTGGAGATCATCGCCGACGACCTGGTGCTCATCGGCCGCGGCCGCATCGTCGCCCAGGGCACGAAGGAGGAGCTGCTGTCCGCGGCCGGCGTCGTCGTCGACGCCACCGACCGGGCGGCGCTGCGGGCGGCGGTCGAGCAGTCCGGCCTCGAGCACACCCCGCGCCCCGACGGCACGCTCGCGGTCGCCGCGCAGACCGCCGAGGTCGGCGAGCTGGCGCTGCGGCACAGCCTGGTCCTCACCAGCCTGGGCTCCTCCGGGGGCGGCCTGGAGGAGATGTTCCTCACGCTGACCTCCGACGACGCGCGGGAGGTGGCGGCGTGACCGGCCCGACGAGCCACCCGCAGGCGCCGACGGCGACCCGCAGCCCCCTCGACGACCAGGACGGCACCATGGACAACGCGACCCCGACCACGACCCACCCCGGCGGCACGAGCGGGTCCGACGCAGGCCGGGCCGACGCGTCGCGCGGCGGCGGGCGGACGGCATACCGGCGAGACGGTGAGGCCCCCGAGCTCACCGGCGGCGCGCTGCCGTTCTCCCGCCTCCTGCGCACCGAGCTGCGCAAGACCGTGGACACCCGCGCCGGGCGGTGGCTGCTCATCGTCATCGTCGCGCTGACCGCGCTGGCGATGGGGCTGGTCATGTGGTTCGGCCGGGAGAACGGCGCCGCCTACTCCACGCTCCTGCTCACCGCGGTGCTGCCCCAGGGCGTGCTGCTGCCCGTGCTGGGGATCCTCACCGCCGCCTCGGAGTGGAGCCAGCGCACGGCGCTGGTGACCTTCACCCAGGAGCCGCGGCGGCTGCGGGTCATGACCGCCAAGTCGCTGGCGGCGCTGCTGCTGGGCCTCGCGGTGGTCGCGGTGACCGTCGGCCTGGCCGTCCTGGCGCACCTCGCGTCGGCGGGCCTGGCCGGGAGCGACGTGGACCTGAGCCTGCCCGGGCACGTCTACGGCGGGATCGTCGTGCTGCAGCTGGCCTACGTGCTCATGGGCGTGGCCTTCGGTGCGCTGTTCCTCAACGTGCCGCTGGCCATCGCCGCCTTCTTCGTGCTGCCCGTGCTGATGAACGTCGTCTCCATGACCGTGGGGTGGGTGCAGGACCGGGCCGCGTGGATCGACCAGAACGTCGCCTCGCTGCCGCTCACGACGCTCGACGCGGCCCCGACCGGGGAGCAGTGGGCGCAGTTCGGCGTGACGTCGGTCTGGTGGGTGCTCGTCCCGCTGGCCCTCGGGCTGTGGCGGGTCGCACGCCGCGAGGTGAAGTAGGCGTTGAGGCACCAGGTGGCGCAGGCGTCACCTCGGCCACATCCTGCGGGGATGTCGCCCTCTGCACGGGGTATGTCCCCGGCTGCTGGGCACATCCCCGCATCGTGGTGCTCGTGGGACCAGAGATGCTGCCGTGTCGTGGCGCGGCACCGGCGGGCCCACGGCACAGCGCTGCGGCACCGGGCAGGATCCCGCCACCGCGCCGGAGGCCCTCGGGCTCAGTCGGTGGGCCAGCCGCGGGGACGCCAGAGCGCCAGCGCCGTGCTGGAGGGCCGGCCCTGCGGCCGCTGGCCGGCCCGCACGGCGACGACCTCGCCGGTCAGGTCCGCGGCGAAGACGCGCCCTCCCTGGGCGGCCCGCTCGCGCAGCCGCTCGTTGTCGGCCAGGAGCTGGGCGACCCGGTCGCGCAGCGCCTCGACCTGCACCTCCAGCTCCATGATCCGCTGGATGCCGGCCAGGCTCACCCCCTCACCGGAGAGGCGCTGCACCTCCCGCAGCCGGTCGACGTCGCGCGAGGAGTAGCGACGGCCCCCGCCCCGGGTGCGCGACGGCGTGACCAGGCCGAGCCGGTCGTACTGCCGCAGCGTCTGGGCGTGCATCCCGGCCAGCTCGGCGGCGACCGAGATGACGTAGACGGGCGTGTCGCGGTCGACCATCGGTCAGCCCTGCGCCCGCCGGATGAGGTCCGCCCTCGGGTCGCTGCCGTCCTCCTCGGCGCGCAGCGCCTCGACGGCCTGCCGGGCCTCGTCGGACAGCCGTTGCGGGACGACGACCTGCACCTTCGCGAGCAGGTCGCCGGTGCCCTTCCTCGTGTGGATGCCGCGGCCCTTGACCCGCAGCACCCGCCCGGACGGCGTCCCGGGCGCGACCTTGACCTTGACGGTGCTGCCGTCGAGGGTCGGGACCTGCACGGTCGCCCCGAGCGCCGCCTCCGAGAAGGTGACCGGCAGGTCGACGGTGAGGTGGTCGCCGTCGCGGCCGAAGACGGGGTGCGGGGTGACGGTGACCTTGAGGTACATGTCACCGGCCTCGCCGCCCTGCATCGGCGCGGGCATGCCCTTGCCCTTGAGGCGGATCCGCTGGCCGTCCTTGACGCCGGCGGGGATGCGGGTGGTGATCCGCCCGCCGTCGGGCTTGGACAGGGTGACGGTGTCGCCCACCGCCGCCGACCGGAAGTCGAGCGTGGTGGACGCCTCCACGTCCTGGCCCCTCGGCATACCTCCGCCGTAACCGCGCCCGGAGAAGCCCCCGGGGAAGCCCTGGCCCCCACCGGGCTGGAAGCCGCCCGGGAAGCCCTGGCCGGCACCGCCGCCGGGCTGGAAGCCGCCGCCCCCGCCGAACGCGCCGAGCAGGTCCTCGAGGTCGATGCCGCCGCCCCCGCCGGTGCCGAAGCGCACGTTCTGCGCGCCGCCCGCACCGCCGAACATCTGCGCGAAGACGTCCTCGAACCCGCCGCCGGCACCGCCCGGGCCGCCGGCGCCCGCGGTGAAGCGGGCGCCGCCGCCCATGGCGCGCACGGCGTCGTACTGCTGGCGCTGCTCGGGGTCGGAGAGCACCGCGTAGGCCTCACCGATGTCCTTGAACCGCTGCTCGGCCGCCGCGTCGCCCGGGTTGCTGTCCGGGTGGTGCTGGCGCGCCAGCTTGCGGTAGGTCTTCTTCAGCTCCTTGGCGTCGACGTCCTTGCTGACGCCGAGGATCGCGTAGAAGTCCTTGTCGAACCAGTCCTGGTTCACCATCGGTGCTCACCTCCTCCTGCCGTGCTCATTCTGCTCCAGGTATGCCGCTCAGCCCGGGTCCGCGACCGCGACGCGCGCGGCGCGCACGACCTGGTCGCCGACCTTGAAGCCGGGCTGCATGACCTGCACCACGGTCATCTCCGTCGTGCCCTCGGGCAGCTCCACCGGGGAGCGGTCCGCGGGCAGGTGCATGAGCGCCTCGTGGACGGTGGGGTCGAAGACGTCACCGACCGCGCCGACCCGCTCGACCCCGAAGCGGCCCAGGGCCTGCTCCAGCTTGTCGGCGATCGCCGCGAACGGGCTGCCCTCGGTGATGTCGCCGTGCTCCCGCGCGGAGTGCACGTCGTCCAGCACCGGCAGCAGCGCCTCGACGACGGCGCCGGTCGCCCGGCCCCGGTCGCCCTCCCGCTCCCGCTGGGTGCGGTTGCGGAAGTTGACGAACTCCGCCTGCATGCGGCGCATCTCCTCGAGCCGCTCGGCCGCCAGCCGGGTGTCCGGGTGGGTGTCGTCGACCGCCTCCGGCACGCCGTCGGTCTCCGGCGTGGCCAGCGGCACCTGCTCCTCCGGCCCGGTCGTGCCCTGCTCCTCCGGCGCCCGGCCGGTGTCGGCCTGCGCCTCGCTCTGGTCGCTCACAGCGTCTGCACCCTCCGTGCTCTGCCGCACCCTGCCCGTCTCGGGGTCGATGCGGCGCTTGTCCCGGATGACCGGGCCCGAGCCCGGGCGCTCCTCCTCGGGAGCGCCCGGGCCGGGGTTGCCCTGCGGCTGGTCGGTCACTTGGTGTCCTTGTCCTCGTCGTCGTCGACGACCTCGGCGTCCACCACGTCCTCGTCGGACGTCGACTGGCCCTGCTGGCCGGCGTCGGCGCCTCCGGCGGCACCGCCCGGGAAGCCCTCGCCACCCGGGAAGCCGGCACCGGCGCCCGCGCCCTCACCGGACTCGGCCTGCGCGGCATACATCGCCGACCCCATCTTCTGGCTCTCGGTGGAGAGGGTCTCCATCTTGGCCTTGATGTCGTCCAGGCTGGCACCGCTGTCGGCCTTGAGGGCGTCCTTGAGGTCGCCGAGCGCGGTGTCGACCGGGCCGCGGGCGTCGGCCGGCACCTGCTCGCCGGAGTCGGAGAGGAACTTCTCGGTCGAGTAGACGAGCTGCTCCGCGCTGTTGCGGGTCTCGGTCTCCTCGCGCCGCGCCTTGTCCTCCTCGGCGTGCGCCTCGGCGTCCTTGATCATCCGCTCGATCTCGTCCTTCGGCAGCGCCGAGCCGCCGGAGATCGTCATCGACTGCTCCTTGCCGGTGCCGCGGTCCTTGGCGGACACGTGCACGATGCCGTTGGCGTCGATGTCGAAGGTGACCTCGATCTGCGGCACGCCACGGGGGGCCGGGGCGATGCCGGTGAGCTCGAAGTTGCCGAGCAGCTTGTTGTGCGCGGCGATCTCCCGCTCACCCTGGTAGACCTGGATGCCCACCGACGGCTGGTTGTCGCTGGCCGTGGTGAAGACCTCGCTGCGCTTGGTGGGGATCGCCGTGTTGCGCTCGATGAGCTTGGTCATGATCCCGCCCTGGGTCTCGATGCCCAGCGACAGCGGGGTGACATCGATGAGCAGCACGTCCTTGCGGTCGCCCTTGAGGACACCGGCCTGCAGGGCCGCGCCGACGGCGACGACCTCGTCCGGGTTGACGCCCTTGTTGGGCTCCTTGCCGCCGGTCATCTTCTTGACGGTGTCGACGACGGCCGGCATGCGGGTGGAGCCACCCACGAGGACGACGTGGTCGATCTGGCCGACGTCGATGCCGGCGTCCTTGATGACCTGCTCGAAGGGCTGCTTGACCCGGTCGAGGAGGTCGGAGGTCATCTGCTCGAACTGCGCCCGGGTGAGGGTCTCGTCCAGGTGGATCGGACCGTTCTCGCCCATGGAGAGGTACTGCAGGTTGATCGAGGTGCTGGAGCCCGAGCTCAGCTCCTTCTTGGCCTGCTCGGCGGCGTCCTTGAGCCGCTGCAGCGCGATCTTGTCGTTGCCCAGGTCCACGCCGGACTGGTTCTTCACCGTGGTGACCAGGTGGTCGATGATGCGCTGGTCCCAGTCGTCACCACCGAGCTTGTTGTCGCCGTGGGTGGCCTTGACCTGGATCGTCGCGAAGCCGTCGTCGGCGTCCTTGCCCACCTCGAGCAGGGACACGTCGAAGGTGCCGCCACCGAGGTCGAAGACGAGGATGAGCTCGTCCTCCTTGCCCTTGTCGAGCCCGTAGGCGAGCGCCGCGGCGGTCGGCTCGTTGACGATGCGCAGGACGTTGAGGCCGGCGATCTCGCCGGCGTCCTTGGTGGCCTGCCGCTCGGCGTCGTCGAAGTAGGCGGGCACGGTGATGACCGCGTCCGTGACGTCCTCGCCGAGGTAGGACTCGGCGTCCCGCTTGAGCTTCATCAGCGTGCGGGCGCTGATCTCCTGCGGGGTGTACTTCTTGTCGTCGATGGTGGTGCTCCAGTCGGTGCCCATGTGGCGCTTGACGGAGCGGACGGTCCGGTCGACGTTGGTGACGGCCTGGCGCTTGGCCACCTCACCGACGAGCACCTCACCGTTCTTGGCGAAGCTGACGACCGACGGGGTGGTGCGCCCACCCTCGGCGTTGGCGATGATCTCCGGCTCGCCACCGGTCAGCACGGCCACAGCCGAGTTGGTGGTGCCCAGGTCGATACCGACTGCACGTCCCATGAACTGCTCTCCTTGGTATGTCGTGGCGTTCGTTGCGCGCCGCGGTTGACACGTCTGCGCTCAACTCTGCGGAGCGGCCTGGCGTCTTGTCAAACCGAGGCTCAGTCAAGTTGAGTTCACCAGGCTCAACCTCGTGGCGGGCAGGAACATTCCCGGCGCGGGTCAGTGCGGCAACGGCTCCTGCGGGTCGTCCGAGCCCTCGGGCGGCTCGGCCCGGCACAGCGCGTCCCAGTCGGCGTCGACCAGGTCACGAGGGCCGTCGACGACGAGGACGGCCCCGGCGTCCCGCAGCTCCTGCACCCCGAAGCCACCGGAGCGCACCACGACGCACGGCGCGTCCATCCGGGCGGCGGAGGCCACGTCGTACGACGTGTCGCCGACGAGGATCGCGCGCTCACCCCCCGCCCGCCGCAGGGCGACGCCGAGGATGTCCGGCGCCGGCTTGGACTGCTCGGCGTCCTCGGAGGTGGTGACGGTGCTCAGCACCCCGTCGGGCAGGTCGAGCAGCTCGATGACGTGGTCGGTGAACCGCTTCTTGCCCGAGGAGGCCAGGGCCACCCGCAGCCCGCGCCCGTGCAGCGACAGCACGAGGTCACGGGCCCCGTCCAGCAGCACGACCTCGTCGAGGAGGCGCGAGTACTCCTGCTCCCAGGTGTCCCGCAGGTCGTCACCGACCCGGTCCTCCACGTCGTCGTCGGTCACCACGGCGATGAGCTTGTCCCCACCCATGCCGATCGCCCGGTGCACCCGCCACAGCGGCGGGGTGAGGTCGAAGCGCGCGAACGCCCGCGCCCACGCCAGGGCGTGGTGGTAGGTCGAGTCGGCCAGGGTGCCGTCGACGTCCAGCAGGACGGTGTCGCGTGTCGGAGTCATCCCTCCTGTCTACCCGATGGCGGACCTCCTCGCCGCGCCGTCGTCTACCCCTAGGCTGGCCGGGTGCCCCACGGAACCCACGACCACGGCGACGACCCCCGCAACGAGCAGATCCTCATCTGGGTCAACGGCGAGCTGAAGCCGCGGGCCGAGGCGGTGGTGTCGGTCTTCGACTCCGGCTTCGTCCTCGGCGACGGCGTGTGGGAGGGCGTGCGCGTCCACGACGGCCAGCCGGTCTTCTGGGAGCAGCACCTCGACCGGCTGTCCGAGGGGGCGACGGCCATCATGCTCGACCTCGGGATGACCCGGGAGGAGCTCACCGCGGCGGTCCACGAGGTGCTGCGGGCCAACGACATGCGCGACGGCGTGCATCTCCGCCTCATGGTGTCGCGCGGGGTGAAGTCGACGCCCTACCAGGACCCCCGGGTGACCATCGGCCCGCCCACCGTCGTCATCATCCCCGAGCACAAGGAGCCGCTGCCGGCCACGGTGCGCGAGGGGATCACCCTGTTCACCACCCACGTGCGCCGCGCCACGCCGGACACGCTGGACCCCAAGCTCAACGCGCACAGCAAGCTCAACGACATCACCGCCTGCATCCAGGCCTACACCGCCGGTGCCGACGAGGCGCTCATGCTCGACCCGCACGGCTTCGTGGCGACCTGCAACAGCACCCACTTCTTCGTCGTCAAGGGCACCCCGGAGGAGCCGGAGGTGTGGACCAGCGACGGCCGCTTCTGCCTCGCCGGCATCACCCGCGGCAACGTCCTGCGCGTGTGCCGCGACCGCGGCCTGCCCGCGCACGAGCGGACCTTCAGCCTCACCGACGTCTACAGCGCGCAGGAGGCCTTCGTCACCGGCACCTTCGCCGGCGTCGTGCCGGTGCGCTCGGTGGACGGGCGGACCATCGGGACCGGCGCGCGGGGACCGGTCGTGGAACGGCTCCAGGGCTGGTACGCCGAGCACGTCGCCGCCGACGCCGCCCGCCGGAGCGCGCCATGACCGTCCGGCTCGCGATGTGGTCCGGGCCGCGCAACATCTCGACCGCGATGATGCGGGCCTGGGAGAACCGCCCGGACAGCGAGGTCTTCGACGAGCCCTTCTACGCGGCATACCTGCACCGCACGGGGATCGATCACCCGGCGCGCGAGGAGGTCATCGCCTCCCAGCCCACGGACCCGGCGGAGGTGGCCCGGGCGCTGCTGGCCCCGACCGACGCGGCCGTGTCCTACTCCAAGCAGATGACCCACCACTACCTCGACGGCGACGACCTGACCTGGGCCCGGGAGGTGCGCCACGTCCTGCTCGTCCGCGACCCCGCCGAGGTGGTGGCCTCCTACGTCCGCTCCCGCGAGGCCTGCCGGCCCGAGGACATCGGCCTGCTGCAGCAGCTCACCCTCTCCGACCTGCTGGGCTCGCCTCCGGTCATCGACGCGGCCGACTTCCTGCGGGACCCGGAGGCCTACCTGCGCTGGCTGTGCGACTGGCTCGGCATCGACTTCACCGACCGGATGCTCTCCTGGCCGGCCGGGCCGCGGGACTCCGACGGGGTGTGGGCGCCGCACTGGTACGACGCCGTCGTCGCCTCGACCGGCTTCACCGCCTACCGGCCGCGCGAGGTGCAGCTGAGCGACCACGACGCCGCCGTGGCCGAGGCCTGCCGCCCGGCCTACGAGGCGCTGCGGGAGCGTGCCCTACGGCCCTGAGCCGCGGACCGTCCACCGGCTGCCAGCTACCCCTGAGACCGT